>NZ_JBJJXK010000004.1:0-405972 GCF_045765165.1 Wolbachia endosymbiont of Trichogramma kaykai | reverse complement strand
ACAGGTCATTATAAAATTGGCAGTAGCTATACAATAAATGGTATCACCCACCACCCAAAATACTGTAGCTATTATGAAGAAGTAGGAATAGCATCATGGTATGGAATAGAAGATCATGGCACAATTACAGCTAACGGTGAAGTGTTTAATCGTCACTTGATTTCTGCAGCACATAAGACCTTGCCCCTACCCTGCTTTGTTCGTGTTACTAATTTAGAAAATGGAAGGAAGCTTGTTATAAGAGTTAATGATAGAGGGCCATTTGTTGAAGGTAGAATAATAGACTTGTCAGAAAAAGCAGCACAAGTTTTAGGACTTCATAAGTCTGGGCTTGCTAAGGTAAAAGTTGAGTACTTAAGAAAGAGGTCAGAACAATTGATACAAAATACTCCTCATTACAAAAGGCAATATGAAAAAGAAATGCAGAAACTTCACCCAAAACAAAACAATGCAGAAAGTAAGGGATATGTAGCATTTTTTGTAAACGCTCAGGTAGCTAAATCAGCTGCATCAAAGCTTCGTAATCAAGGAATAGAAAATGTTAGATTGCTCTTCAAGAATGATCAATATTGCGTAAAAGTAAGTTAAAACCTGCATTACAGATTGTGTAGCATGCCATAAACTGTTTGACAAATGAGAATGTTCCAAAAGCATGTGCGTCAAGTTGAGAAACTACCGTAAAATATAGCAATATTTAAGATTGGTATTTTATTTGTTACATTTTAGGTAGTGACAGCTACCTCAGCTATAGCTGTAAAAAATAATCTACCACTTAAGAAATTTCATTAAAAAAAATAGCACAGTCTTATTTCTCTAAAAAATACTATCTTCAACTTGAATATGTTGAAAAATACTTTGCGTATTATCTAAAAAGTCTGCCTTTATAGCAGCTAGCTCGGATTGTTTTTGAGATAGATTATCTTCTATTGTTCTATTAAAACAATCAAGATAATTGCACTTTAGTTGAAAGCGCATGTCTCCATTTTTATATAAACCTCGTATAACGTCATAATATGCTCGAGTTACATCAGTTTCTGGTTGTTGCTTTTCTTTGAGTATTGCCTTTAATTTTGAATATATGTCTAATTCTCTTTTTATAGCTTCAGTAGCATTTTTATGATATTTTTCATAATCTTCAAAACTTTTTTAACATTTTACCTTTTACTTCATTTTGTAACATCTTTAGCAAATCTTTAGCATGAGGTTTTTCAATTTTTCCTTCCACTCATCATATGTATATTCTTGTCGACTACCATATTTTGTATCTTGACACTCACTTCCTATGTTAAACAGCTCTTTGTTACAGATTTTATCAACCTGATAAAAGTAATCGCTTATATTAATTTTATCGCTAGTTAAAGTTTGTCTAATTGCTGCTTTATTTTCTGCAAGTTCTTCTCTGTACTTGTTAATGCAATTTAGTAATTCTTTTTTGCAATCTATAGTCATAATCTAGCTCCTTTAATAAAATTATATCTAATCTAGTGTAGAATAATTAATATTTATTGCTATTTTGGTTATAAATAAGATAGTAATGAGAAGTTCAGTATCTACAAAGTTCGTTTAAACTATTTTAAAAGTGGGTAGAATGTAATTTTAGGTTAAAAAATGAATTACGATGTAATCATTTCAGGTAGTGGGCTAATTGGTCTTATTACTGCTATTGGCCTTAGTAATGACTCTGTATCTGTAGCCGTAATTGAGAAAAACAGTTTACCACGTGCAATTGATGATAATCGAGCATTCGCTATTTCTCAAGGGTCAAAAAAAATACTAGAAAAATTAGGGATTTGGTTCCTCTTAGAAGGCGAAGCTGAACCAATACTTGATATATGCATATTAGATGGAGATAGTCCATTTACTGTACATTATGACCATAAAATGGTCGGTGAAGAGCCAATGGGCTATGTAATCAAGAGCGCTATTATATGGAATGCAATCAATAATAATTTTTTGCATAAACTCAATATATATTCTCCACGTTCCTATAAAACAATTTCTTGTGACGAAGGATACGTGGAAGTTACTCTTGATAATGATCAAAAATTGATATCATCGCTATTTATCTGCGCTGAAGGTAAAAACTCTAAGCTGCCAGAGCTGTTTTCTATACCAATGATAAAATTTGGTTATAAACAAAATAGCATGGTATTTAATGTAAAACATGAACTACATCACCAAAACTTAGCTGTAGAGCGGTTTTTTCCTGGTGGTCCATTTGCAATTTTGCCAATGAAAGGTGGCTATACTTCTTCAATAGTTTGGACAGAAAAATACGAAATTTCAAAAATGCTGATGAGCTTATCCGAAGAGGAATTTGTCACAGAACTCAAAAAAAGATTTGGTTCTTATTTGGGAGAAATTGAATTAGAGGGTGAAAGAAGACTTTATCCTTTGAGTTTTACTTTTGCGAGAAAGCTGCGTAAAAAAAGAATTTTGCTTATTGGCGATGCAGCACATTCAATCCATCCAGTTGCAGGTCAAGGACTTAATCTTGGAATGAGAGATGTAGAGAGTGTTATTAGACAAATAACTACTGCAAAAGCGTCTGGCATTGATGTTGGCAGTAATTATCTATTGAAGAAAATTTCACGTGACAGATACTTTGATAATTTTACTATGGCACTTGCAACTGATGGACTAAATAGGATATTTTCCAACAGAATATTTTGCGCTAGAGCATTTGGTTTAATGATAGTTGAAAATTCAAATTTTCTTAAAAAACGCTTCATTTGCCACGCTATGGGGTTTATATAAATAATTAGATTTCTTTCACCATAATCAGGTGTCATTAGAGTAGTTGACACTGGACCCCAAATTCCATAATGTCATGCCAGTTCCCAGACACTGGCATCCAGAAAAATTTATAAGCAAACTTGAGCTTATGCTAAATTTGATGAAATGAAAAACTGGATTCCAGCAGGCTTTGTTGCATCACTCTTCGGATAATAGGTAACGTGGAATAAATTCATGAAGCTATCTCAAATTTAGCCATGCCTATATCAGTAAATTTGTTAAGCAAATAACACTTGAGTAGCAGTTCTCTCTCACGATTAACCTCAGATTTGTTTCTAAAACTAAACCCAAATGTTTGCTTCAGTCGCGAGAAAAAACTTTCTATATAAGATCTCTTCCCATAATTTATCTCTTTTTTCCACCTCTTCATACCATCTTCATCATATGACTTTATGAGCTTGATTGTAGAATTTCTCTCATCCATATAATCCAACTTTGGATGCTCTATTGCATTATTTTGCGGAGGAATCCTTCTCTTTATGTCAAGCTCATCGCACAGTTTGTATAACTTCTTTCGATTATATGCCCTGTCTACATATAGTGTGCTTATATTATATTTAACATCAATCCTTGCAATAAGATCACATGCTCCATAGTGGTCAGAATAAACTCAGCCACTGTATTTTGCTGCTATAACTTTTTTGCTACCTATCTTAGCATTGCATGCAGTTTTCTTGTTTGCTCATAGCGTCGATACTTTCTATCTGTACCATTTGCCTTGCTATGACCTGGAATATTATTGTAGATCAGTACTATCTATGGCAATCTCAATATCTTCTGTATTATTTTTATCATGTCTTCGATCACTAATTTTGATGTTAAGTTTTTCAAGCCTTCTTGAGGACTGGGAATATCTAATAACTTGCAAGTTTTTCCTTACTTGCTCAAGGTAACCTGCTATAAATCCCGCTGTTTGTCTCAGACCTATTCTAAATAAATAAGTTATTATGTGAACCAGAATCACGACCTTATCGCTATAAATATAGTTGCCACCAGCCATTTTTGGACCTTTTTCGTACTAATTTTCTATGGCATCATTAACGTAATAAAAAATATTTCCCCTCTCTTGGAGAAATTTATTATATTCATGGCAGTTACTGACTCTCATTTTTTGTGGCATATTTTTCTTTAGTAGGTTAAATCCTTGTCTTATAGTGAATTTTGTCAGTAGCTGCCAGTTCTTTTTATTTGACCTATGCAACAAAGCCCACTGGCATCCGGTTTTTTTTTGTGCAATTCCGTCAAAAAAAAGCGCTTTCGTGTTTACCAACTTAGTTGGATTCCAGTGTCAAGCACTGGAATGACATTAAATAATTTTCCTTATTTTAGCATTAAACACGATGAAGAAAATCATTTATAATCGCTATAGCAACTAGTGTTGAAACCTGACGTACCTTTTGGCTTGACAAATGAGAGTTTTTATCTGATTTGACAACAAGGGCTTCTAGATGACTTTGAAAGTAAATATTACTATGCTTATCTTCGATAGCTTCTATTAAACCGTCATTGGCAAATGCTGCAATTTTATATCCAAGTAGCTCTAGCCTTCTCCTATTCTCTGTAGTATTACTTACTGTACCTGAATGAGCATTCGGAAAATAAGTTGAAAACCAGCCATTTTGATTAGGTAGTAAAAATCTAGCTACAACTTTTTCCAAACTACTACCTGGAACAATTTTTATCTGCTGAAGAGGTATATTCTCTTTTTGTGTATAGAATGCTGATTTTAAATTATTCTTCTCATCATTAACAACATTTGTTGTTTCAATTTCTTTTGCATGCATAATGTCTTGTAAACCACCGCATATGGAAAGCAAATGAATTGTAGGATTTTCATCTACTATTTTTACAATTGCTTCATTCACAAGCTGGCGGTAAGGTTTAAGAGCTGAATGAGAGTTATCTGAAATAAATATTCTGTTTATCTTTTGCTCTTTGATAAATTTTACAACTTCAACCTTTATTCGATCTAGTATCAGCTTTTTTGCCAATATTTCATCTTGTTTTGCGAACTCTTCTTGGATTTCTTTTAGATTAATTATTTTGTCGTAGTCAATGAATATAGTTTTAACCCCAAAATTATTGAATATCTCATGGATATTTTGAGATTCATCTGTTTGAAATAAACCAACAATTATATTGTAATTTACTGCATTTTCCGCTGTCAAAGCAGATAATTCTTTGTTCACTTTTTCACTATAAGAGATATTACTTAATAGTAGAAATGTAATTAACAGTGTATTAAATATTCTGCTGTAATGCTTAGACATTATTTCCTAAATAGTTGCATTAATATTATAATATATCACAGAACATTAAGAAAAAGAATGTGGCCTGAGCAGGAATCGAACCAGCGACACAAGGATTTTCAGTCCTTTGCTCTACCAACTGAGCTATCAGGCCAACTACGTACTTTTATTTTTAGACAAAAAACGTTATTATGTCCATCAAAAGTTTTTGAAGTATAGAAACAAAAAATGAACATTAATAACAAAATAGGAATTTATCCTGGTACGTTTGATCCTATAACTTTTGGGCACCTTGACATAATAAAAAGAGCATGTAAGCTAGTCGATAAGTTGATAGTTGGTGTTGCAGAAAATGTTAACAAACATACTACCTTTAATATAAAGCTACGCACAAGCATGGCTGAAAATGAAGTTAAAGGAGCAGAAATTAATGCAGATGTTATGTCTTTTAATGGATTGCTCGTGAAGTTTGCCAAAGAGCAAAATGCCTCTGTTATTATCAGAGGACTGAGGGCAGTATCAGATTTTGATTATGAATTTCAAATGAGTTGGGTAAATTATAAGCTCTCCCATGAAATCGAAACCATATTTCTTCCTGCATCTGAAGATACTCAATTTATCTCATCAAGTTTTGTGAAAGAAATAGCGAGATTAGGAGAAGATGTTAGCAGCTTTGTATCACAAAATGTCCAAAACGAATTGATTGATCTAAATAGGGTAAAAAATGGAGAATAAGTATTTATTGTCTTTTTTATTTCCAAACGAGTATGTTCGATGTATAAAATACTATAAATTAAAGGAGAGAAATGTCAGAAGTGAGGGATAATGATCTAATAGTTTGCTGCCGTGGTGATGAGAATGATGATGGTTCTGGTCATCCAGTAGTATATTTACATAAAGAAGGAGGAATGTATTGTCCTTATTGCAGTAAGCCCATGAGTGAAATAGTAAACTCCGAAGAACTTCAATCTGTTGAGGTGAAAGCAGTGAATAAAAAGGGAAGGACCAAAGGTTAATAGCACTTCATTCCTTAGCTTATGTAAATAGCAACAAATGGGGCAGTAAAAATGAAACCGTCCATACGGTCAAGTACCCCTCCATGGCCAGGTATTATACCTCCACTATCTTTAACATTGTAAACTCTTTTTATGAGTGATTCAGTAAAGTCTCCAAGTTGGGCTAGAATAGCAATTGTGAAGCCAATTATTGGGGAATAGAAAATTGGAAATAAACTCAAAAATATTGAGCCAAAAATTGTACAAAATACTCCAGCTAAAACTGCACCTAAAAGCCCTGACCAAGTCTTTCCAGGACTAATAATTGGGCAAATTTTAGCACCACCAAAGTTTTTACCAAATAGGTAAGCGGTAATATCGATGCTCCAAATGGTTAAGATAAGCCATATTGATTCATATTTTCCCTGTGGTAGATTATATAAGTATATCAGCGATGCATTTGGTAGTGCAATGAGTAGTAATGCAAAAATGTATAAGATACTATTGCCTTTAGTTAGGTTATACCATTCAAAAGAAGATAGAACCGCAATTGAAAAAATTAGTAGATAAAATGATAAATCACTGAAATATGTAGCAAAAGAAAATATTAGTAATATTACTATTGAAGACAGTGTTCTCACCATAAAATTATTATCTACCATATTTTTTCTCTCTCTTTGTATAATCTGCTAACGCTTTACTCAAATCTTGACAAGAAAAATCAGGCCACAAAGTATCACAAAAATACAATTCAGTATAAGCTACTTGCCATAGTAAAAAATTGCTTAACCTTTTCTCGCCACCAGTGCGAATTAATAAATCAAGTTTTGGTAAATCTTTAGTATACAGAAATTTTTCAAATTCCTCTTCCAATACGCAATCAATATTTCCTTTTATGAAGTTGTTGATAGCATGTATAATTTCCTGCTTTGCTCCATAACTAACTGCAACAGTGAGTAATAGACCATCGTTCTTATGTGTCACTTCTTCTGCTTTTTTGATTTGATCGAATATTTTACTGGGCAAGAGACTTAAATTGCCAATAAAATTTAACTTAATGTTACAATTACAGATGAATTTCATTTTATCTTCATTAGTCAAAGTGGAGTAAAATAAATTAAATAGGTAGTCTGTTTCATTTTCAGACCTGAGCCAATTTTCCATGGAAAATGCGTACAAAGTTAAGTAAGGTATGGCCAGGAGTGTGCAATGCTTAGCAATATCAAATGCAACCTCACTGCCTTTTCTATAGCCATCAATTTTTACCCTTCCTTGATTATTTGCCCACCTACCATTACCATCCATAATAATTGCTAGATGTTTTGGCAGAGATTCTAGATTCAACATTTGAATTCAACCTGTTCTAATTAGCTTGATGTCTATATCTCTGTATGAAACGTTCACCGTATCCACCTAAAACTATATTATTACTGAAAAATCATTGATAGTCTATATTACAAAAATTTTCTCAACCTCGGTGTCAGCTGCCAGTGATTTTACCAAGAAAATATAGTAAAAATACTCTGATATAGATGGTTTTACGATATAGTAAAATTATTATAAATAAATGATTTGGTGTTATTAGAAATACCTAGCTCTTTTATGTGGATTGATATTCTCAATAACCTACTCTAAAGATAAATTATATAACTTTGACACAGGTTCTTTGCATTCAATATATCTTTCAAATGTAAGGAATGGTACAAGTGAATTTATATTTATGTCCTGCTCTTGAGGAAGATCTTTACCGCCTAAGAAAATCCCTGGGAAAGGATATTGAGTATATATGCTCAGCTCTTGGGAAACATATTTAATTATATCTTCGTAAATACGTTCCTTGTTGTTAAAATAATCGATATTAATATCTGTAATTTTACCAGCTTTACGTAGGAGTATAGTAAGCCTCAAAGTCGACTTTACGCTAGGTTTAAAATTTTGAAATATATTGACAAATACCTTAACAGTAACATTATCTGTTGTTGCTTTTAGCTCTTTAGTGGTAACAGAATTGATCTTCTCAACAGCATTTTGATCTTTTAGTAGTGTTATAATCCTTTTGTTATTCAAGCTTGCATTATCAAGTAAAAGTCGAAATTTTTCAGTATCAATAGAATCGATAAATTCCGACTTTTTAGTAAATCCATAACCATGGAGCGATCAAATTTACTACTACTAGATATAAGTTCAAGTTTTTCAAGATCGATAGAATTGACTCGAACGAATAGACTCTGATCTTTTAGTATTTCTCTAACATCTGTAGAATCAAACTTAATGCTTTTGCACATAATTTTTAATCTATTACCATCAATAGAATGGAGTTGAGGTAATGAAGTCTTTAGTATTTCTGCAATCTCTTTATCTGTAAAAAAATAATCACTTTTCATGATACTCACTTTACTTTCATCAAGAGAATTGATTTGATCAAATAAACTATGATCTTTCAGTAAATTCATAATATATCCTTGATCAGAATACTTAAATATCAAGTCAAATATTTTACGATTCATCGAATTGATGCGTTCAACAACTTCCTGATTTTTTAGTAATTCTATAATAATTGTATAATCAAATTTCCTAAATACGGATTTAGATTTTCTAGGATCAATCAAATCGATAAGCTTAACAAATTCTCGGTCTTTTAGTACTTTTATAATATATTCACTACTAAACCTATCACTTTTAACTATGTATTTAAGCAGTTCCCCACTAATAATAGTGACGTTCTTAGCAACTTTCTTATTTTTTAGTAGTTCTAAAATAATATTGATATCATGAAACTTACCACTATTAAGTATGAGTTAAAATCTTTCAGGAGCAATCGAATTGATGCGTTCAATAATTTCCTTGTTTTTTAATAATTTTGTAACATCTTCATCACTAAGCTTACCACTTTCAAATATACATTTTAGTATTTCTTCATTAAGATAAAATCGAACATCATCAACACGTTTTTCATTAGTTCCTTCATCTCCTAATGCTTCTTTCGCGAAGTTATTCGGATCATTTTTTCATCTTCCTCGTAATCATAATTATCATAATATCCATAATCTTCTTCATTCTCCTCACTATCACTACTTTCGAATTCATTGTTGATATTGCAAACCTTCCCACCTTTAATATTTCTAGAATATTGTGCTCCGCAGGTGCATCATTTAGCATGGACCTAAACATTTCATCATCATAATCGTTGATGTGATTAACAATGCTCTCATCTAATAGTAATTCTTCAATACCTTTGTGACTAAACTTATTATGATACTTGCATAAGATTTTAAGCTTACTGTAATCCATTGAATTGATGCCATCAACAACTCTTTGATTTGATAGTAATTCTCTGTTATAAGTCTTCTGCACTTCCTGCCTTATCGAAACCCATAATCTTATTTCAATTTACTTAGTGTTTTAATTTTTCATGTATTAGGAGGAAATAATCAAGCATTATGATAAAAGTCCTAATGAATTTATTAGTTTATTTATGTTTCTTTTCATGTATAAACTTATAGAAAGTTTTATGTAGAAGTTATTTTATGAGCGAGATTATAGAAATCAGAGCGCCAAAAACTCTTGGTGGTGAATCAGTTACGGAAGGTATAGTAAAAATAAAGAAAAATATCGGCGAAGCAGTAAAAGTAGATGACTTGATCTTTGAAATTGAAACTGATAAAACGGCGCTAGAACTAACTGCAGAAGCTTCAGGACAAATAACTGAATTTTTTGTGAAAGAAGATGATATAATTGGCCCTGATCAATTACTGGCAAAACTTGCTGTAGGAGAAATAAGAGAAGAAGTGAAAAAAGAAGATAAAGGCGAAAGCGCTGATAAAAAAGATGCCCCTTCAGCTCGTAAAATTATGGAAGAAAATGCAATTAGTGCAGAAAATGTAAAAGGAACTGGCATGGGAGGCAGAATAACTAAAGCGGATGTGATAGACCACATGAGTAAAGCTAAACAACCTCCGGTAAAACAATATGAATCGCCAAAAAGTGTAGTAAGTGGAGAGAGAAGAGAAGAGCGAGTGAAAATGAGCAAAATAAGGCAAGTAATAGCTGCTCGTTTGAAAGCATCGCAAAATACTGCTGCAATACTGACCACGTTCAATGAAATTGACATGAAAAACATCATGGATCTTAGGGCAAAGTATAAAGAAACTTTTGAAAAGAAATATGGAATAAAACTGGGTTTCATGTCCTTTTTTATAAGGGCAGCAGTGCAAGCACTAAAAGAAATTCGTGAGATTAACGCTGAGATTTCAGGTGATGAAATTGTATATAAAAATTACTATGACATAGGTGTTGCTGTTGGCACTGACAAAGGTCTTGTTGTACCAGTTATTCGTGATGCTGATCAAATGTCATTTGCTGAAATTGAACTAACTTTAGTTGCTCTTGGCAAAAAAGCACGAGAAGGTAAGCTGCAAGTATCGGAAATGGAAGGTGCAACATTTACTATCTCAAACGGTGGTGTGTATGGTTCACTTCTTTCTACTCCGATAATAAACCCTCCGCAATCTGGAATACTTGGCATGCACTCAATACAAAATAGGCCATTTGCTGTGAATAGCTCAATTGAAATCAGACCAATGATGTACATTGCTCTCTCTTACGACCACAGAATAGTTGATGGCAAAGGAGCAGTTACTTTCCTTGTTAAAATCAAAAATTACATAGAAGATCCAAATAGATTGGTTTTGGAAATTTAAACAGGTTAAAAAAACGACAAGTAAGTTTTTCTGAAGTTTTCAAGGTGGGTGTTACAGCTGTGCAAACATTTATTTATAAGGGTAACTTATACGAAAATGGTCAGTGTTTGCTGTACGAGCATTGTGATTTAGGCCTAAAAATGCGAGAGCCCATTTGGTGTTATCCAAGTAGCTGACACTGGGATCCAAATTGCAAGTAATGCATTAGGTTGGGTGAGTATAGGTCTTGCGTTATAGAATGATGGTATCATTCCAGTGCTTGACACTGGAATCCAGAAAAATTTACAAGCAAACTAGGCTTATGCTAAATTTGATGAGATAAAATGAAAAACTGGATTCCAGTGTCAAGCACTGGAATGACATCATTTACTATGTGCCATATTACAATGTTTGTAAAGTTGTGTGTGGTCCACCAAAAGGGTGTTAGCTACTTGCATGACACTATTTGCTATTTTTTCTTGTCTGAATGAATACAAAACGGTTTTTGGTTACTCACGAAATAGATTTGTCCATTTTGCTCTTATTATTTAAAACGCTTTTATGCTAAATATGTCAAATTTTTATTTGACATATGTTAAAAACATTCTAAGATAAGGCTGTTTATAGAATAAGGGGATATATAATTTTAACTAATTCTTCTAAAAAAAGTTTTGAAGCTGTTCAAGGTATATCTTAATCAGTATCGAGTGATAAACCGAATAGGACTTTCAATTTTCCTCCGAATAATAGGGTTAGAGCAGATGATCATCCATTTTTAGGTACCAAGCATGACCGCAAAATTGAATATTTAGATTGTAATGATGATAGAGTCAAAAAGGCGAATTCTTGCTGACAGCTCTTCTTATAATTCAGAAAATGAAAACACGGTAAATATCTAAAAGGCAAGATTATTGATGAAACTAAGCAAGAAATTGCTCAACACATAGAAAACAGTGATGTAGAATCTGTACAGCTTAGAGTGAGAAGTCCAATTAGAACTATGTTGAATGCAAGAATTGCGCTGAATGATAATAAAGAAAAAATAAACATTAGCAATACTTTAACTAATGCTTTTTTTTGAAAGCAATAGGATAACGGCGGTTACATTGTTGCTACCTGGAGATGAAAAAAAAGAGGAATGCTTGGACGAGTTGATGAGCATGGAGTAAGAATTTATGAAGTAGCTAATGGCTCATATAACATGACTTTGAATTGGTACGGTGAAGAAAAAGAGTGTAAAATGAAAATTAATATTAGTGATGACGGTTCTATCAAGCTTATTGAAAGCAATGATATCACTTGGGAGCAAATAGCTGCACATAAAGAAGTAAAAGTAGGAAAACAATATGAAGCGAAGTCCTTGTATGATGCACTATCCTACTTACGTAAAGAAGGTTATGAAATAGTAAAAGTTTCACAGAATCCTTCAATAAGTATGGAAAGTGTGACTATATCGAAACAACTTTCTTCTGCTCAAGGAGTAAGTAAATAAGTAGACTTTATGAGCTGCTTGCAAATGTAGGCGGCTTATATTTCAGTATCCTTATTTCACGTTCTCTAGAGTGTTTTTATTTCCTGTAATCTTTTTATAAAAACCATAGGCGCCAGTTGGTTTTAAAGTAAAGGTCAAGTATCTGGAATATTTGACATAAAATCCTCCTGTGTAAAAAACAAAGTTAGAAAAAAATGCGGTGCATATACTACAGATATACACTGAAGAATATATTTTTTAATAAGTTTGATTAAAAAATCTGCAGACTAAAGATAGATTTTGAGCTCTTAAAATATCTACGATTGTAATTATAATGAGGTTGGAAATATGCGGAAGTAATTTTTATACGTTAGCTACAGTTAAAACATAATTGACTTTGCCTAGTTAATATTTCAAATTATAAAAAAGGCAAATAATTTCTATGATGTTGCAGGGCAAAAAAGGGTTAATAACCGGAATAATAAATAAGAGGTCAATAGCATATGGTATAGCAAAGACCCTCTCAGAACATGGAGCTGAGCTTGCAATCACTTATCAAAATGAAACAATAAAAGAGAAATTATTACCAATAGCAAGTGAATTAAATGTAGAGTTAATATTGCACTGTAATGTTTCAAATGAGGAAACTATAGATAATTCTTTTAAGGAAATAAAGGAGAAGTGGGGTGCTATTGATTTTTTGGTACATGCAATAGCATTCTCCGATAAAAATGAGCTAAATGGTAAATATGTCAATACTTCACTAAACAACTTTATTAATGCAATGCATATATCGTGCTATTCTTTTACTGCTTTAGCGCAAAGAGCGGAAAAAATGATGTTAAATGGCGGTAGTTTACTTACTTTATCTTACTATGGTGCTGAAAAAGTTATGCCAAATTATAATGTGATGGGTTTATGTAAAGCAGCACTTGAAGCAAGTGTAAAATATATAGCATGTGATCTCGGAACACAGAACATCAGAGTAAATGCAATTTCTGCTGGTCCAATCAGAACTTTAGCATCTTCTGGAATAAGTGACTTTCACTCCATATCGGAATGGAATAAAAGTAATTCTCCACTTAGACGCAATGTTACAATAGAAGATGTTGGCAAGGCAGCACTATACTTATTAAGCGACCTGAGTAGTGGTACAACTGGAGAAATTTTACATGTTGATTCAGGGTATAATGTTGTGGGAATGAAGATAGTAGACTAATACAGTACTGCAGATGCATGTGAAGCCTGTGTTTTTTGTTATCCGAGTAATTGACATTGGAGCCCAGTATCAGCTACTAGAATGACAACATTTTTTACTTAAATCTTCGCATATTAACCATGCTGATCTTCTATTTTTACTTCTTCCATTTGGGTTAAGAGTTGTGCGTGAGGGTTGCTCTTGAAGTTGCCTTGCAAGGAAAAAGTCTTTTTTCTCCCGATCTTGGAGTTGCTTTGCAAGCAAGAAATCCCATTATTCTTATTAAGCAGTGGTTAATCATGAGCATGGCTTTTATTATAGAATACCCCCTATAGAAGTATATAGACCATGAAGACTTATCTTACAGTTTGTGGTACTTGTTGTTGATAAAATGTTCTTTCTACACGTGCTTCTTCCACACTGCATCTCCTTGATAAGACTGGCTCCTCAAGGCATTTTATACGTTGCTGTACATCATTAATGCACTGCCCTATAACATCACCAATTTTTCCATCAGCATTTTTTGCCAATAACTCATCAAACCTCTTCTCAACCTCTGCTCTCTCAGAGATATCCTTTAAAAGGTTACAATACTCCAAAATTTCATCTAATTGAAGTTCTTTTGCTAATTGAAAGTCTTCTTGCTCTTGAATTTCCTTAGTTATAACCCTAGCTCTAGAATAATGGTTTCCACCCAGGTATATTACTTCCTTCTTCTTATTGCCCCATAATTCATCTTTCCTTACATACTCAGGATTTATCATGTTTGGGTCTGGTTTATATATTGTCATACCTTCCTGATACTCAAAATATGCTTCGATTTCAGTATTAGATAAAGAAGCTAAAATAGGGATTTCACCGTGAAAAACAAAATACCCTTGTTTTTGTATTGCTTTGAGATAAGTCTGATAGAAGTCTTTTTGACCAATAACTGAGTCTAATATTCTGTCGTTATTAATTATATATTCCTCTTTATATTTTTCTTTAGTAAGCGTGGTGTCAAGTCCATATGCACAAGACTCAAGCTCTTCCTCTACTCTATTATACAATGTTTTCTCATTTTCTTTCTTTAGTAAATCTTCAATACTAAGTAAATCTCTTTGCTGCGCATTACGCGCATTATATGCATTGGTATGCTTGCTTTATTACTTTATATATTTCACTAGAAAATTTTTCATCTTCAGAAAGCTTTTCTATAATGTTATTTTTTAGAGCTTTCGTTCTTTCAACACTTTCATTTATTATATCGTCAACTTTTTTATTTATTTCCTCAATGAGCTCTTTTATCTCTTTTGGTGCATTAAGCACTTCCCTAGTGTTACTCAATAGATCTACAAAGAATGTTCTCAAGTGTTGCTTAAGAGCATTTGGCATTTTCGGATCATTCAATGATTTAAACTGATTTAAAAATTCGCGCCACTCTTTACGCATTGCTTGAGCTTTATCAGTTTTATATACATTAGAACTATTTTCACTAAACACGGCATGGAAAAAGCAATTGCCATCCCCTGCAGTATCATACTTAGCTACTTGACTGCTAGAAAGTTTTTGTTCCACATCACTAACGTACTGCCCCACAACATCACTAAGTTTACCTTCGTAGAAATCTTTAGGGTAAGAATTACTATCGAAAAGAGTTATTTCTTGCCCAAAGCTCTTGAAGCTTTTCGGACTTTCAACACCGTGAAGACCACTTGATGATTTCCGTTTCCTAGGTACATTCATTTGCCCTAAATATCCTGGGCCTTTCTATTCCAACCTCAACATCATGAAAGTCACTTTGTAGTCTCCCTTTCTTAGCTGTAGTCATAGTTTTTACTTTAATTTGAGCTATATACCAACAAAATTGTAACCGGCTAAGTTAAGTATAGCAGAAATTTTTAAATTATGCAATAATCATTGCTTTAAATAACAAATATGAGCTTTAACTGTGGCATAGTTGGACTGCCGAATATAGGAAAATCAACCTTATTTAATGCACTTACAGAGTCAAGTGCAGCCGAAGCTGCAAACTATCCTTTCTGTACAATTGAGCCAAATGTTGGCAAAGTGCCAATACGAGATCAGCGTTTGAAACAAATTGCCGCGGTTGCTCACTCAGGGAAAACAATCTACAATCAACTGGAAGTTGTCGATATTGCCGGCTTGGTTAAGGGTGCAAGCAAGGGTGAAGGACTAGGAAATAAATTTTTGAGTCATATCAGAGAAGTTGATGCCATTGTTCATCTTCTCAGGTGCTTTACGGATGACGATATCAGCCATGTAAACAGTAAAATAGATCCAATATCAGATGCTGAAATAGTGGAAACTGAGTTAATTCTAGCTGATATTGATAGCATAGAAAAAAGGCTTCCTCAATTGGAAAAGAAAGCAAAGCAAGGTGATAAAGAGCTAAAGAGACAACTTGAATTAATGAAAGAGGTATTAGCTACTTTAAAATTAGGTAAACCGGCAAGAAGCTCGGAGAATATCGATGAAGATGAGATGAAGTTGCTTCAATTGCTAACAACAAAGCCTGTTATGTATGTATGCAATGTTGAAGATACGAATATCATAACTGGTAATGAACTATCTAAAAGGGTGGAAAAAATGGCGGAAGAAAATAAAAGCAAATTTTATTGTATTTCAGCGAAACTTGAAGCAGATATTGCAAATCTTGATAGTGAAGAGGAAAAACAGAATTTTTTATCAGAATTTGGCTTACAAGAATCAGGACTTGATGGAGTAGCACGTATTATGTATGAAGTGCTAAGTATGATAACTTTTTTTACTGTGGGCCCCAAAGAAGCACGTGCATGGCCAATAAAGATAGGATCAACAGCTGACAAAGCAGCAGGTGTAATTCACACTGATTTTGAAAAGGGCTTTATAAAAGCAGAAACCATAAGCTTTGAAGACTATATAAAATATGGAAGCGAATTAGCTTGCAAAGATGCAGGGAAAGTTCGCTTCGAAGGCAGAGATTATATCGTGCAAGATGGGGATATAATGCACTTTAGGTTTAATGTCTAATTAGTCTAGCGCCTTCCTGATGCAGTCCGTGAATTTTTATATTTTCTTCTCTCTTCTTCCTCTATCTCCTCTTGGCTTTATTGCATAGGACTGATAGGCATGTAAATCAAAGTAAATTTACGCAGATAATTTAAATTTAGCCATACCTATATCAGTAAATATGTTCAATAAGTAGCACTTAATTAACAGCTCTTTTTCATGATTTACCTCTGATTTATTTTTCAAGCTAAACACAAATATTTGCTTCAACCTATAGAAAAAGACTTCAATATAAGACCGTGCTCCATACTTAATTTTTTTCTTCCATTCATTAATACCATCTTCATAATTCTCATATGACCTAATTCTACTAATATACTCGTTTCCTTCTGATAAGTAATCAGCTAAACAAATTTTAGTATCCTTTCTAGGGCGAATAATAGGCACAATATTGTATTTTCTGCATTCTTTATACACACTTTTTATATCATAAGCCGCATCTGCTCGAATAGAACAAATATTATACTTATCACTGACTTCTTCTCACATATCACAGACCGGCAAATAGTCTACAGCAACACTACTAGTGTAGTTCATGCTTATTGCTTTCTTATCATTCACGTTTAAAACAACATGTAGTTTTCTTACTTGACCATAACCACTGTATTTTCTTTTTCGAGTATTAAGCTTACTGTGCCCACCGTTATTATTGTAGATACTAACTCTAGTGCTATCTACGGCAATTTCAATATTTTCAAAATCATCTTTATTGGCTCTATTGTCATCAATCTTCAAATTAAGCTTTTTAAATCTTCTGGAAGCTTGTGTATAGCTGATAATCTTAAGTTTTTTTGCCTATTTGTACCATATAACCTTTTACAAAACCTACAGCTTGCCTCAAGCCAATTCTAAAAAGATGAACTATTATGTGTATTAAAATCACAACCTTATCACTATAAGTAGTATTGCCACCTGCAACTTTTGGACTATTTTCATACCAATTTTCTATAGCTTGATTAACAAAATGAAAAATATTTCCTCTTTTTTTTGAGAAATTCGTTATATTCTCTTTGGTTGCTTACTCTCACTTTTTACAGCATAAGTTATGCTTGTTTGGAAAATGCCTATTCTACAACAAAATTCGTTAGTAGTCATATATTGAAAAGCTTTTCTTCTTACAATAACCTCTACCAACACTAGCTATGCAACAAAGCCAGCCTGAATTAGCGTTACACCCTGGAATGGAAAAGTTTACAGTATAAACTACCTATACAAAAATAAATTGGCAATATTTCAAGCCTGCCAAGCAGCATCAAAAACGATAGAAACAGCTTTACTCCACCACTAAAGGAGGAATAATTACCTGAAGGACCTATTAGGTTACTAAATCCTAGGCCAGAATTTGTAAGCATTGCAGAAACAGAGCTGATGCTAGTTATAAAGTCCGCATTGCTCAAGTAAGACATCACTATTGATGATATAGCGAACGTTAACATGTAAATCGCAAAAAACGTAAAGACGGATTGAACTTCATCATTTTCCAGTATTTTACCATTGAGTTTTACTCTATCTCTTTCACTTGGATTTAATAAATAGCTAAAGTAATTCCTTATAGATTTTAGAAAAATGACTAAACGGAAGATTTTGATTCCACCACTAGCAGAACCACCACATCCACCAATAAAGGCTAAAAAGAAAGCTAAGACTGAAATAAAGCTCCAATTCAAGTAGTTGCACATTACATAGCCAGTTGATGTGATAAAGGAGGTAATGGTGAATGTGCTGTACCTAAATGATAAAAATACTCCTAAGTCAAAATTTTTATATAACCAAAAACAAGCAAGAAAAGATGAGATAACAACTATCTTAATAAAGTAAGAGACCTGTTCATCATAACAAACGTCTAATCGTCTTATAACTTTTAAATAGCTCATAAAAGGTAAAGAGCCTAAAATCATAAAGATAATTGTTATGACCTCCAATATAGGGTTATTGTAGTAGCCTATAGAATCGTTATAGTTAGCAAGTCCACCATTTGATACAGCGGACATTCCGTGACATACTGCGTCAAATAATGGCATGCCAGCTAGATAGTAGGAAAATATGCACAATAAAATTAGGCAGTAATATATTTCTGCAATATGTATTACTACGCTTCGCGTATGTGGTAACTTTCTTTTAAGAGCATCTGAGTACTCAGAATAGAGTAAATTATTTAAGCTCAAAACCTTAAATATGGGAAAAATTGCAATTCCTACTGTAATTACTCCAAAACCACCTATAACGTGCAGCATTGCTCTCCACAATAGTATCCCCGGAGATTGTTGCTCGATGTAACTTAGAACAGTTGCTCCTGTGGTCGTAATCCCAGATACTGCTTCAAACAGTGCATCAATGTAGCTTAAACTATCAAGATAAAATGGAATAGCTGCAAATAGAGATAATGCAATCCAGGTACAACTGGTAATCGCAAAAATTGCCGGCATTCCATGTAACCTACTTAGTTTACCCAGTAGAATAAAAATCGCACTAAATATGCAGGTAACTATAAATCCAACCAGAAAATTTTTCCATTCGTAACCTAGATAATTATTAGTAATAGCAGGAATAAGCATTGCTACGCCAAACAACAACAGAAAAATTCCCACAATAAACACAATTGAACGTAAAACTTGCAGATTTTCCATAGACAGTACTTTGAAAGCTATATGTTATTAAAACTTCAACCGCTTTGCTAATTTTCTCTTGATTTGATTATAAATAAGTATAACTATAGCGCTAAATTTGCCATAAGAGATAGAGGTAAGGTATGTTATTAACTGACAGACAAAAAAAATTCGAGATTCATTAATTAGTGAAGCTATAAAAGGCAACTTTAAGAATACAAAAAATAATCGCGATAGCGATATACAAGAAGTTTTGAAAACGAATTACCTAGTAATATAAAAGAAGAGTTTAAAGGCGATCTACCTAATCCTTGTACCACTTCACAATTTATTATATTCTAAAAAAATCAAAAGGAAATGAATCAATTTATACAGAAATGGAGCAAAAAATTGAGAGTATTTCATGTGATATAGCTATACAAGAAGGGAAAGGAAGTGATGATTCGCATATGCAAAAAGTGAAAAACTTAAAGAGAATAAGTGATCTTCACCACAAATTACGTCAAACAATAGATTATTTAGATGTTAAAAAAAAGTTAAAGCAGTATTAGAAGATTGTGATACAAATCTAGCAATGATTTTAAATAGACCTATACATTCACAGAGCAAAACTACCCTTTTACTTTATCCTCTGCAAGTTGGTCTTAATAAACGATATATAGGTGATGGTAAAAGATTGAAACAAGAAGATCTGAGAAATATAAAAGAAATTACTAAACTTCTTGGGGATAAAGCTTCTCCTGATATTCGTGACTTGTGGCTTAAACATCAAAGAGTGCCTGAAAATCAAGATGCAGCTGTAATAAAACTTCTTAAAGGTGAGCAACAACGGCATTCCAAGATAGGTAGTGAGAAGTGGCTTGAAGATTTTATTCGAAAAGTTAAGGATTACAAAGAACAAAAAAGCATAAAAGAGAATTGTGGAATAGCCATAGAGAAACCTATCACCAAATGTGTTCTGCAAAACACACAACTTTCTAAAGTGAGCACAAATAGAGCCTGTTATATTTCGTAGAAAGTTTTTGTAGTAAATGAGTGCTTAGGAAAGCTAAGTATGATAACAATAAAAACAAGAATTTAAATATTCTATTGTCAACCTAGTATCCAGAATAAAAAAAATATCAAAGTCATCATAATATTATATCACGAACCTTTTCCAAGATTTTCTTCATATCTTCACTTGAAAGTGGAATTAGACCAAGCCTAGATAGATATCCACCTTCAGTACTAATAGAGTCTACAACTTCTCTAATGAATTCCCTTAATCCATCAACAGTATCTAAGTGTTCTTTCTTGATATAAAGATATAAAGGCCTTGCTAACATATACTCCCCCGATGATATATTTTTATAAGTTGGCTCAATTCCTGCGATTGTGCTTCCTTGAATCTCATCTTGGTTTCTCGCTAAAAAGCTGAAGCTAAATATTCCTAAAGCATTTTTATTACTCTTCAACTTTTGTATTATTATGTTTTCATTAATTCCAACTTCTATATATCTTCCATCATCTCTGATATTACTACATGCTTTCTTTCTCTTTTCTTGGTCTTGATAATTCTCTTTGAAAATCCTTGAGTTCATACACGAATATTGATCAAGCATAATAAAATTAATCAAAGTTTCATGTGTACCTGTATTTTGATGTGGGCCATAGATTTTAATTTCTGTTTTTGGTAGAGCTTGATTTACGTCAGACCAAAATTTCTTGTTATTCTTTACTAATCTATCATTGTCTTCAGAATATGAAGATAAAGTTTCAAATAGGTCATTTTTTGTAAAATCAAATCTATGGCTTTGATTTGAATTTGCAATAACAATTCCATCATAGCCAATTATGATCTCTATTACTTCATTCACTTTATTTCTTTTACATAATTCTCTCTCTACTTCCTTCATAGGGCGAGATGAAGTAGTGATATCTGGTGTGCCTTCCCCTATTCCTGAACAAAACATTTTGAACCCTGATCCACTTCCTATCGATTCTACAACTGGAGTTTTAAAGGAAAATATACGGCTGAATTCTTCAGATATAAATGAGATAAAAGGAAAAACAGTTGAAGATCCAACAATTCTGATATATCTTCTGGCATCAACATTTGACAGTGGGATGAGTAATACAAATGCAAAAATAAGGAAAAGGCGTCTCAGCATCGTTTTCGCTCAAGAGTGTAAACTTAATTATCGTAATAAAAAATCAAGCTGAAAAGCTTTTTTTTTCTAGATTTCAAAAGGTATAACGATCAAATGTGTGCGTAATGATGAGATCTGAATCACAGCATTCATACAGTTGCATATGTATCGAATCCTTGTATGTTTTTCAACACTGAAAATTCTTCCATATTAACTTAATGATGCAATATATCCTTTTCTTTAATAGATAAGTCGTCATCGACTTTTTTTATATTATCATCAGTAATGTTTTGTATTTCCTTTTTGGCAACATGAAAATCATCTTCTGAGATTGCCTTATTTTTCTTCATTTCTTCTATTTCTTCCATAATATCTCTGCGTATATTTCTAATTGCAACTCGTGCATTTTCAGAAAATTGATGCAATAACCTCACTAACTTCTCACGGGTTTCTTGTGTTAAGTCTGGAAGAACTATACGTATAGTATTTCCTTCAACAACAGGATTTAAATTCAGGTTAGCATTGATTATCGCATTTTTTACTTCACCGATAACAGTAGCATCCCAAACTTTAACTGATAGAGTTTTGTTATCTATAGCTGAAACGCCTGCAACTTGGTTCAGTTTTTGATGTCCACCATAGATATTTACAACTATACCATCAAGTAATGATGAGTTAGCTCTACCAGTACGTACACCTTTCATATCATCATGAAAAGACTGAATAGTTTTTAGCATTCTTTCTTTTGTTTTAGCTTTTATTTTGTTTAACATAAATTACCTAATGTTTATAATCTGAGACTATAGTATAAGTACCTTGACCTTTAACAATATTGACCATTTTTTCACTTTTCAAAGAAAAAACTACAATTGGAATAGAATTTTCACGAGCAAGTGAAATTGCTGACGCATCCATAACCTTCAAATCACGAGTTAACAAATCCGTGTAAGAAAGCCTATCGTACATTACAGCATTCTCATTTTTTTTTGGATCAGCAGAATACACGCCACTTACTTGCGTACCTTTTAAAATAACATTACAATTCATTTCAACAGCGCGTAAAGCTGCAGCTGTATCCGTAGTAAAAAATGGATTACCCGTTCCTGCTGCAAAAATTATCACCCTGCCCTCTTCTAAATGATGAATAGCCTTCCTTCTTATATAAGGCTCACATATAGTAGTCATAGGTATAGCAGACAACACCCTAGAGACTATAGAGCTTTTTTCTAAAAAATTTTGCAAAATTAAAGCATTAATGACAGTGCCAAGCATTCCAATATAATCACTGCTTGCTCTTTCACAGCCACTTAAAGATGCTGATGCACCACGAAAAATATTCCCACCACCAACAACAATACAAACTTGAACTCCGAGATTACAAACTTCAACTATGTCTTTGGATAGTTTATCTATTACTTCCATATCATGGCCAAACAGCTTTGATCCCATCAAAGCCTCCCCAGAGATTTTGAATAAAACTCTGGGGTATTTTACTTCTGAAGTTTTGTTACTTACTTGCACCATCCAAAGTAAGTAACTTATAACTAGCTAATTTAACAGCACTTGATTCTATAAAATCAGCAATCTTTATTTTATCATCTCTTATAAACTTCTGCTCCAGCAGAACAACTTCTTCATAGTATTTAGCCATTCGTCCATCTACTATTTTTTTCGCTACCTCTTCAGGTTTATTTAAGCTCTTTACTTGCTCCTCAATTATAGAACGCTCATTGTTTAATTTTTCTTGATCTAAGTCATCTATAGATAAAGCTTCAGGTTTCATAGCAACTACATGCATAGCTATTTGCTTTCCAATCTCTTGTTTATCACCAGATGATTGCAATGCTACTAAAGCACCAATCTTACCTAAGCCATGCATATCACCATGTACATAGCCAGCAATAATCCCATCCTTAGTCTCTAGGTAGCAAAGATTGCTTAACTCTAACTTCTCACCAAGAACCGATGTACCACTCATAATAGCTTCCTGTACTGTACCAACATCTTCACATTTAGCATTTTTTAACTCATCAAGACTAGTACAACGTTCTTGACAAGCAATTGATGCTAAATTTGAAACTAATGCTATGAACTTCTCATTTCTAGCAACAAAATCAGTTTCACAATTGACTCTAACCAATACACCATAATTTTTAGCCAAGCACATAGCAATAAGCCCATCCGAAGCTACTCTATCAGACTTTTTGTCAGCTTTAGCAAGCCCTATTGTACGCAACCTATCAACGGCTTTCTTAATATCACCATCACACTCTTCTAACGCTTTCTTACAATCGCTTAAGCCAAGCCCTGTTCTATCGCGTAATTCCCTTATAATACTTGAATCCATCTTCATTTACTTACTATTACCCCCCTTTCTGTTTCAACCTTAATACGCTTCTTTTTAGTTTGCACAATATCCTCTTCTTTTTCTTGAATAAGCTCATCATTCTTAACTCTAGACCTTGTCAAACTAGACTCTATTCCGGCTAATATAGAATCAGCAACTAATTTACAATAGAGCTCTATTGATTTTCTTGAATCATCATTTCCTGGTATAGGATAGGCAATACCATCTGGGTCAGAATTGGTATCAAGTACTCCAACTACAGGAATACCCAGTTTTTTGGCCTCTTTAACCGCTATATGCTCTTTGTTAGTATCAATAATAAATAAAATATCAGGAACTGCTCCCATTTCTCTAATTCCACCCAATTCTTTATCAAGCTTTTTTCTTTTCTTTTCAATGTTTCCTAATTCTTTTTTTGTTAAGATGCTATCTTCATCATTGGATATTTTCTCATATTGTATCAAAGTTTTTATCGAAGAAGAAACAGTGTTCCAATTAGTAAGCATACCACCAAGCCATCGATCATTTACATAATATTGACCACAACGAACTGCTTCACTTGCAACAATATCTAAAGCTTGAAATTTCGTACCAACAAATAAAATTCGACCATCTTGAGATGCAATACCGTATAAAGCTTTCATCGCCACCTCTAACAATGGTAATGTTTTTCGTAAGTCTATTATGTGTATGCGATTCTGTTGATGTATACCATATATGTATGGGGCCATTTTCGCATTCCAGCGACTAACTTTATGGCCAAAATGCACGCCAGATTCAGCTAAATCACGTATAGTAACTTTAGGCAAATTTATCATATTTACTCCTCCAAATAGTTTACCTTCCATGGCATAACCCTAATGGGACTATTTGCATAAGCCATGTGTGAAATTAAGTTATTTACATAGTAATAAAAAAGACAAAAAAGCGCAAACAAAAAATATTGACAAGTGGCAACACGTTGATTAGCTTTAAAGCTGCAGACGTTAAAAAGCAATGGGGGGTGTAGCTCAGTTGGTTAGAGCGCATGCCTGTCACGCATGAGGTCGTGAGTTCAAGTCTCATCACTCCCGCCATTACAGCAGGAACACCCTAAAATTCTTTAAGTTTCTTATTAATTTGAATTAATTTCTTTCAGAGACTTGACATGATATTGTAATTGCTGCTTAATCTATTTAGTTTTATCGTTAATAATTGGGATTAAATATGTTTATTTCTGAGGTTTTTGCAGCAGATGCGACTAACAATGTATCAGCATCTGTTGCTAGCTTTATTCCACTCATTTTAATATTTGTAGTATTTTATTTTCTCATTATTCGCCCCAATCACAAAAAACTAAAAGAACATAGAAGGATGATAGATCAAATAAAACGTGGTGATACGGTTATTACTTCTAGTGGAATAATAGGTGAAGTAAACAAAGTTGACGAAGTAAATGCACAACTAATACTAGAAATAGCACCAAAAATTGAAATAAAAATCCTAAAGTCTGCTATATCTGAAATCTTAAATAAAGAAATTCAAAATCCAGTAGCTAAATCTATTGAAAAAAGCAAAATTGAAAAGAATGGCAAGAAAAATAAACTAGAGGAAAGTAAAAAAGACAGAAATGCTTCATAATTTACGAGGTGTGTGGAATACTAGGTATAGTAAGTAGCGGTGATTCAGTAATACCAACTCTACTAGCCGCGTTGCAAAAATTGGAATACAGAGGCTATGACTCTTCAGGTATAGCAATTATAAACAATAGAGGTGAGATAGAAGTCAAAAAATCAGAAGGTAAAGTTGAAAGATTATGTGAAGTTGTTCATGAGAGCAAGATATCTAGTAGCAAGGTTGGTATAGCACATACTCGTTGGGCTACACATGGAGTTCCAAATCTTAAAAATGCTCATCCCATTTATATAAATAATGTTGTTGTTGCTCATAATGGCATAATTGAAAATTACAATATATTAAAAAAGGATCTGGAGGAAAAGAGAGTATCTTTTCATACCGACACTGATACAGAAGTAATACCAAACATATTAACTGCATATCTTAATGAAGGATTGTCACCAGTTGATTCTATATTACAGTGTCTAAACAATTTACAAGGTTCACTTGCTTTGGCTTTATTATTTGCAGAATATCCAGATACTTTATTTGTTGCAAAAAGAAATTTGCCTTTAGCAATAGGATATAACTGTAATAAAGTATTTGCTGCCTCTGATACTAATGCTTTGAGTTCATTTGTAGAAAAAGTATTGCATTTAGAAGATAATGATATTGCAGTAATAAAACCTAACGAGTTTAGTATATATAATAATGGCACGCAAGTTAAACGCAGAACAGAAAATAGCAGTCCAAGGAATTTTCTAATTAGTAAAAATGGTTACCCTAGCTTTATGCTAAAAGAAATTTTTGAGCAGCCGTATGCATTAAAGAAAACAATAAATCAATTTTATAAACAATATAAAGAAATCAACAAAGAATTATTTTCTGAACTAGGTTACATTACTATAGTTGGATGCGGTTCATCCTATTTTGCTGGACTAATAGCAAAGTGTTGGCTGGAAAGTATTGCTCAAATTCGGGTATATCTAGAAATCTCGTCAGAATTTAGGTATAGCAGCGTCAAGCTCGAAGAAGGTAGTATTGGCTTATTCATTTCTCAATCTGGTGAAACTGCAGATACTATGGAAGCACTACGTTATGCAAGATTGCAGAAACAAATGATCATTAGCATAATTAATACATTTAATAGCAGCATAGAAAAAGCCTCAGATATTGTATTGCATACTCTTGCTGGACCTGAGATTGGTGTTGCTTCGACAAAAACCTTTTCTACGCAGCTTGCAATTTTAGCATGCTTTGCTGTAGAACTTGGAAAAATAAAAGGTATACTGGGTAGAGAAAGGATAAAGGAACTAAGCGGTGCTATTAATTCTATTTCCGAACATGTTGAGCATGTTTTAAATGTGATGGAAATACAACATATATCAGGCAGTATATTAGAGCACAATAATATAATTATAATTGGGAGAGGAAGCTCATATGGAGTTGCAATGGAAGGTGCATTGAAGATAAAAGAGCTTTCATATATCAACACAATTGGTATTGCAGCGGGAGAAATGAAGCACGGTTCTATCGCTTTGATAGACTCTACTGTACTTGTTATCGCAATTATTCCTTACGATAATTTATTCTTTAAAACGCTATCCAATATACAAGAGATTATTGCAAGAAAAGGTAAAGTAATTGCCTTTAGTGATAAGCAAGGAGCACCGCTCTTAAAGGGAATTTGCATAGATGTGGTGGAACTTCCAGAAGTTGACAATTTTGTTTCTCCAATTATCTACAGTGTTGCTATGCAATTTCTTGCTTATTCTATTGCAGAAAAAAAAGGGTTAGATGTAGATTGTCCGAGAAATTTAGCTAAATCTGTCACAGTTGAGTAGCTTATTTAAAGTGAGTTACTAATACAGCTCTAATTGTCAGTTATAAATCACTGAATTTTACTAATAAGTTCATTGCTATCATTAGCCCTTTGCGAAAGAATATGTAACTAATGTGAGGATGAGAGAGGCTAAAATCCACGCTTCAAATTAACAAGATTTACCATCATGGTTATCAGAGACAACTTAACCTAGAAAGCAAGAATTAACTAACAGAAAAATTGAAAACCAATACCAGTTTCTCAATGTAATACTACTAAAATTTTCTGTTTATGAGTTATATTATGTAAAGATACTATTTGACATTGAGGTTTAAAGATGTTACGTAGTAGTATTATCTAATATGCGAGGTTTATTATGGCTAAAGCAAGTGCTGGTAAAAACTCAAAAAAGCTTAAAGATGGTAAAAATCAGACCATATCACCAAAAAAGTTAAAAGACAGTCAGTATATGTCACCAGAACAGAGCCAGAATTACGGTAAAAAGCTGTGGAATCTATTAGAATCATTAGAAGAAGCAAAATCAGAGTTAAAAAAAAGAAAGTTTGGAATAGAACTAAAAAAAGACACTAAAATATCAGAAAAGGTAATAGAAAAAGTAGTGGAATTGGAAAGGAAAACAGAAAAAGAGGTAGAAGAAATAGCAATGCCAGTATCAAAGTTACTACGTAAGGAAAAAATGATAAAATTACAAGGAACAAAAATAATAAATTTTTTAAAAACATTAGAAAAACAAGTAGAACAAATGCAAGAATTATGTAAGAAACTAGAATTAAATGCTAAAATAGAAAAAGAAGATCTAAATAAGCTCGGGGGCATAGAGAAAGAATCAGAAAAGTGTTGCAGAGAGTTAGTGAGCTATATGCCTAATTCAAATAATCCTAGAATATTGTACACTGCTGTTATTGGTGTTGTTCTTGCTGTTGGGCTAGTAGCGAGTACTATACTTGAACATACAACTAGACTAGGTATATTAGCAATAATTGGCATAGCTACAGCATCTGCACTCGTAGCTGGTGGTGCTACATATGAAGCACTAAGACCTAATACCAAAATAGATGAATCAAAAGAAGTCCAAATAAAGAGTTCTCATCACTCACTTTCCTAATCACACTTTAATTCAAACTTTATCAGTTTTATTCAAGTTGCTTCCAAAAGGAGAATATCAATGGTGTCCTCCCTACTGATTCGGTTAAAATGCAGAAAACGCCTATGTCAAAATTTACACAGATGTTAAGTGCTGCCACTAATTCCCAGTTAGTACAATCTGCGTATCTTATTGACATATTTAATTTATTCTGTTATAATTCTTGGTGAGCACGTTGGGTAAAATAATGAAGAGTTTCAAATGGCTACTCAATCAAGTCAGACTTTCATGGAATAGGTTAATATCAAGAGTAAAGAGCTTTTTTAAAATTAACGATGCACATCGTCAAATAACTGCTAGCAATGGAAATAACCATACAAAAAAAATAAGTATAGAGAATAAAATAGAAACGAAAGGTAATGAGATTGATTTAGAGGATGAACAGGATGTTTTTGAGGATGCTCTAACAGGGGAAGAGCTAGATGAAGAAGAATTTTTTTATGATGTTGAAAGTTTTAATGAACAGGAAGTTAATGCTAGTAGAGAAAAAAAGGAATATGAAAAAAATAAGTACTATAGTCTACAAGATGGTCTACAAGAAAAAAATGAATTTGATCACACAACGCACACTCTTACACTTGCTTTTAAAATTGAAAAGCCATTTCCAGACTCTGACCTTAGTAAATTTAAGTTATGCGAACTTAAGCAAAATGGTGATAAATATACGTTTGTCTTGGAAAATGATCAGAAAAATCGAATAGAATTACACTCTGAATATCTCAATATTTATTTTCCTAAGTATTTTGAGAAACACAGTAAAAAAGGAGCTTACAGCGAACTTTTTTCTCAAGAAGAAAGTAGAATTAGGAATGATATTATAATACTGCTACAAGTTCCAAAAGAAGCAAGCATACTTACCAAAGAATGCAATTGGCTAATAAGAAAGGTTATAGGTGAAATACCAGATTATCTAGTGGGCAAATCTCTTGAACACTGCAGGAGTCATGCAAATTTCTCTCTTAACTTAAACAATACTATATCTCTTTTTCTAACATCAGAACTGATGAAACTTGCAGCTAAATCATCAGGTACTCCAACAGAAACAAATTGGCCAATAAAGGATATTATAGTCAGAGGTGGTTTTATTAATCAGCTTATTGATAAGCAAACTAGAGTTGAAAAAGTGATTGAGCCTTATATTGATAAGAATTATATAGTTGAAGAAACTTTTGAAGTAGTTAGCGTAGAATGTGCACCAGAGCTGAAGATTTCTCAGCCTAGCACATAGCCTTATATTCTTTCATCAGCATGATATAGTTTTGTGCAGATTGTGTAATATGTTTTATTTCTTCATTTGACATTTTTTTGAAGAATTGTGCTGGCCTGCCAGCCCATACTTCACCACTTTTTATCACTTTTCCATGTGTCACCAGTGAACCAGCAGCTACCATAGCTTCAGACTCGACAATCGCATGATCCATTATAACAGAGCCCATACCAATAAATGCTTTATCATGTATCGTGCATGCATGCAACACACAAAAATGTCCAACCGTCACCATACTACCAATAACCGTGTCACCTCCTGGATTTCTATCTACATGAATTACGGTGCCATCTTGAATATTCGTTTCATCACCTATTTCGATTGATCCAACATCTCCTCTGATCACACAATTAAACCAGATACTCGCATTCCTTCCTATTTCAACGTTACCTATGATACGCACACCATCTGCGATAAAAGAACTTTCATCCATTTTTGGCTCATAATCTTTGTATTTTAAAATGTGATAGCTCATAATTTAAATAAGGTTTAATACATACTTAGATTCCAGTAGTCAAGTTACTTGGGTAAAGATATTCTTGACTTATGATCCTCATGCTCCTAAAATTTGTATTTTTAGCTCTATTCATAATGTCAGTAACAGTGCTTAGTGTACTTCAAATAATATTGGTTGTTGTATTGGTAATTTTAGTGCTCCTGCAGCCACCTGAAAGTGGTTCGTTAAGTGGCTTTAGTAATTCACAACAGGGAATGAATTCAATAATTCCGGTAAAGTCTTCTGAAAATCCACTCAGTAGAATAACTACTATAGTTGCTGGACTGTTCATTGTAAATACACTGTTACTATCAGGATTATGTTCAAAAGATGTACATAAAAAATCAATTGCAGAGAAGATTATATTAGAAAAAAAGCAAGAAGGCCAATCAACTTCTGTTCCATTTGAAAATTAATGAAAGAAACCAAGTTTATCTTTGTTACAGGTGGAGTTGTTTCATCACTTGGTAAGGGTTTAGTTGCTTCAAGTGTGGGGGCACTTCTTCAAGCTCATGGGTTCAATGTTCGCATCAGAAAGCTTGACCCATATCTCAACATTGATCCTGGAACAATGAGCCCAGCTCAGCACGGGGAAGTATTTGTTACTGAGGATGGTGCTGAAACTGATTTAGACCTTGGACATTACGAGCGTTTTACTAAAATTAAAGCAACCAAGGACGACAATATAACGACTGGCAAAGTATATAATAAATTATTAAAGAAGGAAAGGTGTGGTGATTATCTAGGCAAAACTGTGCAAATCATTCCTCATGTGACAGATTTAATCAAATCTTTCATTTTTAATGGTACAGAGGATTTAGATTTTGTAATATGCGAAATAGGCGGAACCGTAGGTGATATTGAAAGCCAACCGTTTTTGGAAGCTATACGCCAAGTCAATTATAAACTAGGAAAGCAAAAAGTTATCCTTATTCATTTAACTTTAATACCATATCTCACTGCAGCACAAGAATTAAAGACAAAACCGACACAGCATTCAGTTCGAGAGTTAAACTCTGCGGGGTTACAACCAGATATTATATTATGTCGCAGTGAAAAAGAAATTTCCGATAATCAAAAAGAAAAGATAGCCAATCTTTGCAATGTTTCTTTATCTAACGTAATACCTGCTCCTGATGTAAGCCATATATACGAGTTACCTTCCTTGTATAATCAATGTGGGCTCGGGACACAAATTTTGGATCACTTTCACTTAAGTAAGCCAAAACCAAGCTTGCCTAAATGGGACCAAATAGTACACTCTATGAGACATCCAACACAAGAAGTTATCGTTTCCATAGTAGGAAAATATACTGAATTTCCTGACGCATATAAATCACTGATTGAAGCATTAAACCATGGTGCAATTAGTAATAAAGCTAGAGTGAAGATAAATTGGGTCAACTCAAGAGAAGAGAATGGAAAATTTATAGATGCAAAGTTTATCAGAGAAAAATTACAAAGCTCTAATTCAGTCCTTGTTCCAGGAGGATTTGGTGATAACGGAATAGAAGGCAAAATATTAGCAATAAACTATGCCCGTGTAAATAACATTCCTTTTTTAGGAATATGTCTTGGTATGCAGCTTGCAGTGATTGAATTTGCTCGTAACGTTATTAAGCTTGAAGATGTAGACTCTGAAGAATTTTATACTTGCAAACACCCAATCATCAAGCTCGCTGATGGTAAGAACGTTGATCTTGGTGGAACCATGAGACTTGGAACATACAAGTGTAATGTAAATCCAAATTCAAAAATGGCAAATGTGTATAGTAGTGTCACTATTTCAGAAAGACACAGACACAGATATATAGTTAATTTAGATTATAAAAATAACTTAGAAGAGAATGGAATGATATGCAGTGGTATATCAGAAGATAAAACATGCATAGAGGCAGTGGAGCTAAAAAATCACTCATGGTTTATTGGTGTGCAATTTCATCCAGAATTTCAATCAAGACCATTTTCTCCTCATCCTCTCTTTACATCATTTATTAAGGCAGCTATTGACAATAGAGTTTAATAGAACTGAATAAACTCTATTCTAATAGAGAGGTAAAATGTTACTAAGAAATAGTAAAAATAGCATTACATATGGATCTGCGACCTTCGAAGATAGGCATATAGAACAAATAATATATAAATTAGAGGAGGATCAAATTATAGAGGATATAATGGAAGAAGTAGTTGTAGCTATAAACGAACTAAAATCGGTAGAAGAAATAAAAAAATATTTAAAGAGAGAAATAGATAGCCTTGTAAAAAGGACAATAGTCCTTAGTGGATTCTATAACCTAGAAAAAATAGAAAAGCCAAGAAAAGAAAATTATATTTACCCAACCACCTAATGTTTAAGTACCAATACATGGAACTTGCCATAGAGCAAGCAAAACTTGCTCAGAAAGATGGCGAAGTGCCAATAGGTGCTGTAATAGTTAATGGAAACAATATCATCTCCTCTGCACACAATATATCTAATGATCCAACTGCACATGCAGAAATGTTAACAATTAGAAAAGCATTTTCAACTTCCACGCTTTATGAAGCTGAAATGTACGTAACGTTAGAGCCATGCCCGATGTGCGCTCAAGCTATCTCTTTTGCAAAAATTAAACGTCTGTACTTCGGGGCTTACAATCCCAAAGGTGGAGGAGTTGAAAACGGCACTAGAATATTTCAATTCTGTAACCACATACCTGAAGTTTATGGTGGAATATTAGAAACAAAATGTTCTCTTTTATTAAAAGATTTCTTTGAGAAATTGAGAACTTAGTTTAAGATTTGTGAGATTGTTTCAATATTTTTGAGTAAAATCTGTATTATAACTCTTTCGTATATTTGACCAATTTGCTCATTCAACGTACACAAGGGATGTTATTACGATAACTCCGTTGCAGAAAATTTTACTCAAAAGGGAGCTTCTTATTGATACTTCTCAGCGTTCTGTTCAACAAACTAGGACTTCCATATTTGAATACGTAGAAATTAGATTTCTTGCACTACTGGAATCTAGATTTTCTTGCTAAATCGCGGACTGGCTGGTTATGCAAGAAATCTATTTTTTATCATAAATAACTTAAATATTATATTATACCTCTAATAATTTAGACTTGATCTGACAGAAGAATTGACGAGTTCAAAACTGATATCAGAATCTGTTTTAATGTTATCAATATTTTTTTTTGGTAAGCAATACTCATACTATCAAAAAAGGTCTGCATAGGCATAGCAATACTTACTGGAATGAGTTCTATCTCTGTTATAAGAATGCAACCAATGACGACATCTAACTGAAGCTCCTCCAAAGTACTATAAATCTTTTTCCTAAAGATAATATTGTAACATTCATCTTGCATAGTTCTATGAAACCTTTGACATATACCATTAGTTTGTGGAGAATAAGCTTTGGTTCTAGAATGATCAATATTTTCTACTCCCAAATATAACAGGTACGCATGACTACCTGGTTTACCACAATACTCTGTACCACGATCAGTTAAAATGCGTAGCAATGGAACTTTCTGTTCATCAAAAAATGGTATAACTCTATCATTGAGAAGATCTGCAGCTGTGATAGCAGTTTTCTCCGTATAAAGCTTAGCGAAGGCCACTCTAGAGTAGGTGTCAATAAAAGTTTGTTGATAAATTCTTCGAATACCTTTGATATTGCCTACATAATAGGTATCTTGACTACCTAAGTATCCAGGGTGTTGTGTCTCAATTTCGCCATTGGCTTCTTTTTGTTCCCTAGTTTTTTTCTAAAGCAGCAACTTGCTCCTCCGTTAAAATTATACCGTCTTGGACCACCTTTGCTTCCAGGGCTTTCAATCTCTTTTTAAAATTTTCGAGATCGTTTCTTTGCCATATTGACCTTATACCACTAGCAGATATTAGAATTCCTTTTTTCTTTAATTCATTAGCTGCTCTTTCTTGTCCATATGCTGGAAACTCTACTGCTATTTTAACTACTGCTTCTTTTGTATCCTTTGGTACTCTATTGGTAAGTAATGGTTTGCTTTTGTTTATCTCATATAATGCTTTTCCCCTCCTGTTTCATATAGCTCTTTGAAGCGGTAAAATGTATCCCTTGAATATCCCATTACTTTACACGCTTGGGATACATTTCCTAATTGCTTTGCAAGTTCTAGCAACCCCAACTTTGGTTCTAGTATTTTTTCTTGTGTTGTACTCATGTCTGACACTCCTTTAAAATTTATTTATATTTTTATCTTACTTTATTAATCTGTCAGATCAAATCTAAACTATTACAAAAAACTTCACGATTACTATTTAAACCCAACATCTTTTTCATTCCTTCTAACTCACAAGACGAAGTTTTACCATCTTCTACCGAGTTCACTATAAAGGATACAAAATTATTGTTCACGGCAACAAGTTCGCTGTAAGTAATTTTGAATATATCTTTGTCACGTTTGACACATACACGATATTTTGATGGATCTTCATAATTAATATTTCTCCAATCCAGAGATTCTAGTATGTCCTTGTCCCTTATATGGATTACTAACCGCTTACTATTATCTTCTACAATAGCAAAAGAAAAATTGGCTTTACCATTTATTAGTTTCGTCATCACATCTTTTCTCGTTAGAATCTTTTGATCCGATTGACCAGAACACAAGTTTTTAATGCTGTTCCAGACTGATGAAATTCTTCCTGCAATCCACTTAAAAGACTCTTTTATTTTTTTAACATATTTTACTCCTTAAATTAATAATAATTTAATTGTTATATAAAAAGTATAATATGTCAATTATTTCATAAAAATTTTAGTACTTGCTCGCAATTTTCAACAATTTAATAGCACTGGTGTTGACAATCTCCCCGTCAACACGCTTAGTGACAAAAAATCTAACATAAGGTTTGTTTGTATAAGGGTCTCTAAGTAGTTCTCATTCCTCTGTTATCTACGATCTTATAAGCTTGTTTAAAATCCGCTACTGCAATCATTGTAGGTGGCATATCAGCAGATTGATATACTGGTATTCCCATTAAAGTATCTGGTTTTTCAAGCGATAAACTGGGCTACCAAAGATACTGACCTGTTTCAGATTTTAGTAGCCTCACGTCCTTTAACGTACTCCTGTTCATCAAAAATGATGCATTTTTAGAGTAATGTTCATTTAGAGAGTAGTACAATATCATTATGGCGTCGCTGTCTAGCTTATCAGCTTTAATTTGCTCTATCTTATTATGACCATTTCCATTTTCGTAAGTTAAAATTCCTTTAGGCTGAAAAGTGCCATCACCTTTAATAAAGGCTTCGTTCTCCTTCTTACTGAAAGTTTCGGCAACCTTTTCTACAAGTAAATTTTCAACATTGACAAATGCATCATCGAGCAATTTTGTGATATTTGCAGCTGAGCATAGAGCTCATAAGTTGTGATGGAAATCTTTTGAATTTTAGGTGTACTTGTGTCTTGTGCAAAATCATACTTGGATTTATAGCTACCATCCTCGTCGTCTACTACTTCACCACTCCAACCTGCACCAACACGGTCACAATCTTCTATAATATAATCCAGCGTTTCAGTAGAGATTCTTTGATTGGAATATATCTGCCGCATTGGAGATGAATCAGTTACACGCTTGTTTATGCGTTTTACAATATGAGGAATAACTAAATACCCTCGAATATCATTGTCATCTCCACTTAGGGTTTTATGTGATAACCTGTTTTCCATTCCTTTGCGAATATAATCAGAAAAATATTTATCACCTGTATTACAATCTGTGTTAATCTCTGGGCGTTGAGCTGAGGTTTCAATAAAATCTAAGCGCTCTTTGCAATTATCAATATTACTATTTATCTTGCATAGCTCCTCGATCGTTGCAGGTCCTTTGCTTTCGATTTCTTTTAGTTTGCGATCATTTATTAATTTAAATTGCTCCCATGATGAAGCGAGTTCATTAACACGGTGAGCGATATCAGTAAGTGACATAATAGCCTCCTTTAAAAATAAAATTAGAATAGTATTGTAATTTGAAGGTAATCTTTCATCTCAGTACCTTTTTGTTATCATGTAAACTTCATTCAGAAACAAGACCGGTGAATGGCAGCTTATTATAACTCAAACGCTTGTTTACAATATGGATCCCAGTGCTGGGATGTTGCCCTCATGGTAAACAACGTTCATACAACTGTATACGTATAATGCTCGCGCCTGCCATTCACTGGTCTTTTTTCTGGATTCTAGCATTGGCTTCATGGTAGATACAGATGAACGTAAGCTACTTGGCAGTGAGAAAAAAATAATAATGATTACTTGTTGAAGGAAAAAAAAGGTAGTGTAGTATTACACCACGGTAAATACTATACTTAACTGTTAGTACCATACAGCATCCATTTTTTTTGTGTCAAGCATTTTTTCGCTGCGTATCTGTTCAGAAGAATGTGCAAGTAAAGTACGTAGCTGTACAAATTTGCTAAAACAATAAATGTTACCCTTTAATTATCCTCTTTTTATCATTTCAGTCACAGCTGTACGAACATTGTGGCAATTTTCATAGTAAACAGTGTCAAGCACTGCCTTTGTGTTCGAGGCAAAATTAGTTTAACATACTGTTTTCGAAACAAGTAGCTTTGCGTGTCTATGATGTCATCCCAGTGCTTGACACTGTGATCTAGTTTTTGGACATTATTTTGACATATGTCCTTAAGGACTATTATTTACTGCATAATTTGCAAATACTTTTTATATCTGGATCCCAGTGTCAAGCACTGGGATGACACCCATTTAGTTATCTTTTCTCGTCTACCTTGTTTTGCCACCCTGCTGAACGGATACATACCATTTGTTGCTTTTACCCTATTCTACCTTATCTGCCCTGCTTCAATCAGTAAGGGATTTCAATATTAATTCTGCACTACTTGCGGGATTGTCACTTTTTGTAATGGGTCTGCCAATTATGATATAATCAGTTCCTGAATTTATTGCTTCTTTTGGTGTTGCTGTCCTTTTTTGATCATTATGAGTTGAATTCATACGGATTCCTGGAGTAATAATTTTAAAGTCTTTACCACATTCTTGGCGCACTTCTTGAGCTTCTAGTGCAGAGCAAACTACTCCATGTAGTCCAATCTTTTTTGCAAGCTTTGCCAGCAAAATTACCTGTGATTTTGCTTCCCTTGCTACTCCGAGTTCACTCAGATCTTCATTGATCATGCTGGTCAGTACTGTTACTCCAATTAGCTTTATTTTCTTTCCTTGCACTACACTTAGTGCTTCTTTAAGTATTTTTGTTCCACCACTGATATGTAATGTTAGCATTTCAATATCTAGAATCTTGATTGCTTCAATCGTTCTAGCGACAGTGTTTGGAATATCATGCAATTTAAGATCTAAAAAAATTGGTATATTGCACTTTGCAACTTCTCTCACTCCAGAAGGGCCATGTGCAGCAAAAAATTCCAACCCAAGCTTGATCATGCCAACCTTATCACGCAGACCATTAGCTAAAGATATAGCTTTATTCAAATCTTGTGTATCTAGTGCGCATATTATTGGATTCATTATCTTGTATAATTTTTTTTATAATAAGAGTAATTGTTGCATTTTACAATCGATATTCAGTGATTGTTCCACTTGCAATGCCTTGTATAGACATTGAACACGATAATCTGGTCGTAGTGGGTGAACGACTGGCGCATCCAAGATCTTCCTGTAAAGAATCAGAAGTTTCCTCCGATGTTTTCGAACCTTTAATTGGCTTGAATTCCATAAGCTGCCCTAATATAAATTTTACTTTCTGAGTCTCTCCTAATACTATTTTTTTGCTATAATCTTTAATTGTTTCATTTTCTCTCATCGATTCTTCTATCTTATCTATCAAATATTGAAGTTCTTTTATTTGACTGTATTGCTCTAAAAGTGAATTTCTTAAATTTTTCACTTCGTTATTACAATCTTGTCTTATTCTGTCTGACTCAAAAGATTGATTTTTAATGAAACCGTCTGCTTTATCTAGCTCTTCAAATTTCCTTTTTAACTCTTGAAATAAGTTTTTATTTTTCTGACCAATTTCTTTAAATTTACATTGTAATTCATCTGATTTCACACAAAGTTCTTCTTTTCTTTTATGCAATTCTTCTTTTTGCATATATAGTATACGTTTCTCTTTACGTAATTTGTCTATTTCCTTATATAATTCTCCATATTTATCACTGTCTATTTTTCTTTTCAATTCGATTATAAGTTTTTTCCTCTCAGTTAGATCAGCTTCTTTTTCCTGTAACTGTTTACACAAATATGAGATTTTATGGAGTAGTTCTTTTTCTTGTGCAGTAAGCTCATCTTTCTCCTTCGTTACTTTTTCTAATTTGTCTGTAATTACAGCATTGTATATAGTGTTTGACCCAGTAATAATTTCCATTCCAATTATATAGATAATTTTTTCTTCTAATTTCTCCTCCAAAGATTTTTTTTCTTTAAGAAAAGATTTCCTCTCATCTTCTATTTTTTGACCAAATTTTCTTTCTTTCTCGTATAAATTGTGCTTTTCTTGAGTCAACTCACGCTCTTTGTGAGCAAATTTCTTCTCCACTTTACTAGCGTCAATAATTATTTTATATAAAATCATAAAAGCCAAAACAGATAATACAGCTAAAGCGAGAATTAAAGAATTAGGTACATTAATAAGCGCTAAAGATTCAAGTAACGTGAAAGTAGCCAGAGAACTAGCTATAAAATAAAACGTATTATATTTATTAAGTAAATTGCTCATCATCCATATACAAAACTTCAGCATTCTTATATATATTGATTAAAATTGTCTTACCTGTAGAGGAGAACACTTATCACAATTGTACCAGCGATCAACTTTAGTTGATATTCTAACTAAACTCAAAATGCAAGGTGGCATCAGACGGGAGTAGAACATCTACTAGAATATCCAAAATCTTCTGAATATTAAGCTTTATCTAGCTCTTTATTTGGTAGTGCTGATAAATCTCCATTACTTATATCTGAAGGAGCAAGGCTATCATTAGTTTGTACAGATATTTCTTCAATTACTCCTTTTATTTCTTGATCACTGACTCCAACATTCTTGATTAATTCCTCCAATCTATTCAAAATCTCTAATACAGTTTCCTGTGATATAATCACTTTATCTCCTTCTCTTACATTCTCTTTGAACAAATATATCATGTTTTTGCCAAATCTTGTGCTAAGCTCACACGATTATGATAAACTAATGAAGATTGATCATTCAAATCTGAAACTTCTTCTTTTATAGAATGCTTCTCAAATAGTAACTCTTTGTACTTTTTATGTTGAATTTGACTTTCTTCCTCCAGATTGATGCTATAATTTTCCAACTCTTCACTGTTTTTTCTTTCTTTATTAAGATTTTTTTTTCTAACTCTTTAATCCTACTGAAATATTTAGTTTCTTTCTCTTCCGATTGCTTACTCAGTTCTTCTAAATCTACAGTCAGTTTAATCACTTCTTGAGTTTTTTCATTTAACTTTTCTTGTAATCGTCTTTTTTTTCTTCTTCTAAATCCGATGATTTAAGTCTTAAATTATAATAGTTTAGATTTGATCTGACAGATTAATAAAGTAAGATAAAAATATAAATAAATTTTAAAGGAGTGTCAGACATGAGTACAACACAAGAAAAAATACTAGAACCAAAGTTGGGGTTGCTAGAACTTGCAAAGCAATTAGGAAATGTATCCCAAGCGTGTAAAGTAATGGGATATTCAAGGGATACATTTTACCGCTTCAAAGAGCTATATGAAACAGGAGGGGAAAAGCATTATATGAGATAAACAAAAGCAAACCATTACTTACCAATAGAGTACCAAAGGATACAAAAGAAGCAGTAGTTAAAATAGCAGTAGAGTTTCCAGCATATGGACAAGAAAGAGCAGCTAATGAATTAAAGAAAAAAGGAATTCTAATATCTGCTAGTGGTATAAGGTCAATATGGCAAAGAAACGATCTCGAAAATTTTAAAAAGAGATTGAAAGCCCTGGAAGCAAAGGTGGTCCAAGACGGTATAATTTTAACGGAGGAGCAAGTTGCTGCTTTAGAAAAAAACTAGGGAACAAAAAGAAGCCAATGGCGAAATTGAGACACAACACCCTGGATACTTAGGTAGTCAAGATACCTATTATGTAGGCAATATCAAAGGTATTCGAAGAATTTATCAACAAACTTTTATTGACACCTACTCTAGAGTGGCCTTCGCTAAGCTTTATACGGAGAAAACTGCTATCACAGCTGCAGATCTTCTCAATGATAGAGTTATACCATTTTTTGATGAACAGAAAGTTCCATTGCTACGCATTTTAACTGATCGTGGTACAGAGTATTGTGGTAAACCAGGTAGTCATGCGTACCTGTTATATTTGGGAGTAGAAAATATTGATCATTCTAGAACCAAAGCTTATTCTCCACAAACTAATGGTATATGTCAAAGGTTTCATAGAACTATGCAAGATGAATGTTACAATATTATCTTTAGGAAAAAGATTTATAGTACTTTGGAGGAGCTTCAGTTAGATGTCGTCATTGGTTGCATTCTTATAACAGAGATAGAACTCATTCCAGTAAGTATTGCTATGCCTATGCAGACCTTTTTTGATAGTATGAGTATTGCTTACCAAAAAAAAATATTGATAACATTAAAACAGATTCTGATATCAGTTTTGAACTCGTCAATTCTTCTGTCAGATCAAGTCTAAATTATTAGAGTTCCTAATTGCTTTGCAAGTTCTAGCAACCCCAACTTTGGTTCTAGTATTTTTTCTTGTGTTGTACTCATGTCTGACACTCCTTTAAAATTTATTTATATTTTTATCTTACTTTATTAATCTGTCAGATCAAGTCTAAACTATTACGCAAGATAGTAGTTTACAGAAAGCAAAAGGACTTGAACATAGCAACACTCATACATCATCACTTCCAGTAACTCCTGGAACATCCAGTACACCGACACCACCACCTCCATTGCCACAAGGTGCTGTTTCACCACCATCTCCTCCTTCAGCTCCAGGTGGAATTAATTCATTGAAAAAGACCAATGGTTCTGATAAGCCTGGTGCTGAAGTTAGTAATAACGCTAATCAATAGGATGATAGAAATGCTTTGTTGGAACAAACAAAGAAGAAGGATTTTACGTTGAGAAAAGTTTCCGATCAGAATAAAAATGATAAAAAGCTAAGTAATAACGAAAATACAAATTTGATAAAGAACGCATTTGAGAATTTGCAGAATTCTTCTATGCTAGAAGTAACTAAATCCTTAGATAGCGAAAGTGATGACAAAGATGATGATCAAAATCGTACATCTGATAGTGAGTGGGAAGATTCAACACCTTCAACTCCGCAATCAGACGGTAAAAAAGAAGTGAAAGTTCTGACAGTGGTCATGAATCTGATGATAATGAAAAATCTAAACCTACATCTCCGTTACGTTCTGTGCAAACAGAAGGTAAGCCACTGGTACCTCCTAAGACTGCTGGTTTACAAACGAAATCTGAAGCTTCTCCTGGAGTACAAACAAATAATGTTGATCCAGTGAATAGTGAGGTGCAAAAACCATCTTCTTTTGTTATTCAAAAGGTTAATCTTTTTGGTGGAAAAGCAGACCCATGTCAACTTAAAAGTGTCACAGATCGAGGCAAGAGCAGTAGTGCATCCTTCTTAAAATAAGTTTACCTATGAGTCTAATTGTATTAGGATTACTCAGTACAATCAGATTTATCAAATGCGCTTATCTCAATATTACCTGCCAACTTTAAAAGAAACCCCTTCTGGTGCTGAAATTATTTCTCATCAATATTTGTTACGTGCGGGCTTAATCAAGCAGACAGCATCTGGAATTTATTCTTGGTTACCTCTTGGCCTTTTGGTACTTAAAAATATTGAAAATATTATCAGAGATGAAATTGGTGCTATTGAAGTGTTGATGCCTTGTGTGCAGCCAGCAAGTCTTTGGCAAGAGTCAGGACGTTACGATGATTACGGCAAAGAAATGCTGCGTATTAAAGACAGGCATGAAAGCGATATGCTTTTTGGTCCAACACATGAAGAAGTGGTAACTGATTTGATTAGAAATACAGTAAAAAGTTACAAAGATTTGCCACTTTGTTTATATCAAATTCAGTGGAAGTTTCGTGACGAAGTAAGACCTCGTTATGGCGTTATGAGAGGCAGGGAATTTCTGATGAAGGATGCATACAGTTTTGATGTAGATTACGAAGGTGCACTGAATTCATATAATTTGATGTATAAAACTTACATAAAAATCTTCAAACGCATGGGACTTACTCCAATTGGAGTGAGGGCAGATACAGGACCAATTGGAGGAAATTTAAGTCATGAATTTCATATATTGGCAAGCACCGGTGAGAGCACTTTATATTATGACAATAAATTTTCTGAACTGCTAGAGAGTGAAGATATTGAAAGCCTGAAGACCATATATATAGTTGCAGACGATATGCATGATCCTAAAATTTGTCCTATACCGCAAGAACAGTTAAATGTTAGCAAGGGTATTGAAATAGGGCATATTTTTTATTTTGGTGATAAATATTCAAAACCTATGAAGGCAAGTGTTACTTCTCAAGATGGAAAAAATGTTAACATACATATGGGTTCATATGGCATCGGAGTTTCAAGGCTTGTTGGCGCAATAATAGAAGCTTTCCATGATGATAAAGGGATTATCTGGCCAGAGGCAGTAGCTCCTTTTAAAGTTGGTTTGATCAGTTTACAAACGAAAGTAACAGAGGCTGCAGATAAAATATACAAAGCTTTGAAAAGCGATGAAGTGCTTTATGATGATACGGACGAAAGTGTAGGAGTGAAATTTGCCAGAATGGATCTGGTAGGCTTGCCGTGGCAAATAATTATTGGAAAGAAAGCAGTAACTTCAAATATAGTTGAAGTAAAAAATAGGGCAACTGGAGAGGTAGAGGAAATACAAGTTGAAGAAGCAATAAATCGTTTTAGCGCAAAATGATATACGGTATTGGCACTGACATAGTATATATACCCAGAATATTGAGAATATCACAAAAATACGGGGAAAAATTTCTCAATAAAGTCTATACTAAGAAGGAGATAGAGATAAGCAAAAAATATAATAGCCAAGAAGTAAGAGCAAAATATTTTGCTAAACGCTTTGCTGCAAAGGAAGCTTTTGTTAAAGCGCTAGGCACTGGATTCAGCCAAGGAATTATAATGAAAGATATAGAAATATACGGTAATATCAGGGGAAAACCACATCTTGCTATGACAAAGGATTTCATCTCGAAAGACTACAAGATACACCTTTCTCTAAGTGATGATCAAGATTATGCTACTGCGTTTGTTGTAATTTGCGTTGCATAGACATTGTTTAGTGCATACGATTTCAAAATTTTTTTTTGAAATTATACTTTGAACTACACAGATCGACCTTTTTGTGAATCCTGGTTTCTGCTTTCTGCAACTTGTTTTGCAAAAGACGTCTCTTGTGTGTTCATATGTTGAAGTGGTTTAGCAATTTCGCGCACAACAGCAGCAACTGCAGTTAAAAACGCCTTGAACAATCCACCTAAAACTCCACCAACTGCTTCTCTACCGTACATACGAGCTTGCTTTTCATTGTCATCAGCAGTTTCCCCTGCCCTCCTTCTTGGATCCATTCTATGAGCAATAACTGAAAACAACACCCCCCTAATTGAAGACTTCACTCGTGCTTTTGCCTTCTGAACATCCCCATCACTTGCTACTTCATGTTTTTCCCTACTATTCATTAGCTCCTTTTGTTGTTGAAAACTTAAGATCTCTTCCATCAGTTGTTTCTTTCTCTTTTCCAGAACTCTTTTCTTGGACTCTGATTTATCGCGAGTGTGTTTTGTGGTTTCAAGTTCAACATCAATATCCTCAGATGCTGCTTGGCTATATAAGGTTTCTATGAGCCTATCTATACTTCGCTTTACTTGCATAGTCCTTTCATAACTATCTAAATTATCAACTCCTTCATCAATTTGACTTAAAATATCCTCGAAAGGTTTTAAATACTCTTTGCACTGCTCTTCAAGCTGATTTTCATTCTTCAAATTCCTTTCTCTTCTGTCATCGCTATTCTCTTCAACATTATCATCGGCTTCTTCGAAAAGATCCTCATCGTTCATAATTTTTTTTAATGCATTCCCACTTATTATTGTATATGAAAAAATTAAATTAACACTAATGAAAAGTGTTCACAACTTCAGCACTGACTAAAACTACAGTGAAGCTGTCAAAAGTGGCAGGATCGTAATATCTCTCATACAATTCAACCGAATACCTGAGTTTTATCTTCTCCTTAGCATTGAAACTAATCTCATAATCATTATTAGAGTTTAACATTGCAGAATTACGCAATAATTCATCAGCCAATACTGAATTTAAAATGCCATTAATTTTTATTGTAATCTTTCTACTTCCAGCACAATCAAGCACTTTTCTCCAGCCAAAAGAGGAAATATCTTTCATCTCTTCTTTGTTATTACGCAAAGTAAACCTTAAGTTTCGTATATTATTCAGCACGACAAAATTATTGTCATGACCTTTAATTTTCAGCTGTAATTTGCTCATCGCTACCTCCCTGTATTAAAATATCAAAATTAATTGTTGAATGTAAAACTTCATCATGCTGATTTATAGCACAATTACTTTCCAAAATGGTCTCACTACTAATGCTCTTTACCACCAAGCTAACATGCTTTATAGCAGCAAGCATGCTGCTTATATGATAAGTATATATGTCGCATGAAAATCTTACTTTTGTAGCAAAGTTAGATAGCATATGCAGGTTAATATAATTTACTATGCTCAATCTCAGATAAGGAATAGTAACCTGCTTAGGCAGGTAATCATACATGTTAGTAACATATTTCTTTAAATCAGAGTTTGCTTTTAATTCTTCATAAATACTATTATACAACTCATTTATAATTTGAATTTTTTCCATCTCACAGATACGGTTACGAAGATTGCAATTTGTAGGTACAAAACAACCTTTGGTTCGCGAAATGGAGAATACACCTTCTTCACTTCAGATAAATGGCTACTTACTTCTGATTCACTATTTTTATAGAGAGCAGAAACGTGCTGCATAATACCTAGCTTTATTTGCTCAGGAACACTATCATAACCAGCTTCATATAAAACGTCAGCTCTTAATTATGCTCAAATAATTGAAAATTCAATATAGCTTCCTATATCACGAAAATAATAACTAAGTTTTCTATTCTTATCAGTAGCCAATATTATTTTATTCACAGGACCATAGCTTAAATAGATTCTACGAGGTATATAACCTTCATATGAAACTTGCCACGTTTGCTTTACTAGAGACTTTTCCATATGCCACTGAGCATAATCATTTGCCATAAAAATAAAACTTGAAGTCAACTTATCATCTTGATCATTTTCAATTCGTAAAAAAGATTTAACCTCTCCTAAAGTTACTGGAAAAGATTTAGGCTTAGACTTACGTTGTATGTTTATGATTGGATACTTCAGTCTTGTTGACATAACAACCCTCCTTTTCTATATATAGCTAAAATAAGTAAGACTTATCCATAAAAAATCTTACTTATTTTAGTTATCACTTAATATTAAATTGCAGCAGCAACTCTATCGTACAAGTATATTGAGAAGAGAACGTATTAACGCTGTTTCTCCTTTTTATTGATCAGGTTTACTAAGCAGGATTTTAGTAGATTGACATTCTGAGAATGAGTGTCATTGAAAGTGGAGTTTATTTCTTTAGCAAGTAGACTGCAAAATTTCTGCACACTTTCATATGCGATATTTTCAAGTTCATGTGCAAACTTATCTTGAGCTACAGCTGATATGTCTTCTACTTTCTCATTGAACTCTTCTAGCTTTCTTTCCTTACCTTTAAAATTTTTCGTAAAAGTTTTCATATTAATTGGCCTCAACTATTCTTGTAATTATAATGACAATAACAAAGACTACCGAAGTAAAATTAGCACTACAATACTGCAAACAACAGCAGCACACCAAACCGGTTCACTTTATAGCGTAAATTCAAGTATGTCATTCAAGTAGCCCTTTTTTTTCTCATCCCAGTGCACAGACACTGAGATCCAGGAACCAGCGTCACGCGCTGGAATGACACCCTCTGTATAAACATTAAGAAATTTACTAATAAAAAAAGGCAAAAGCGTTAGCCAGTTGTTACTCTCTAATCCTACAAATTGGCGTTCTATACTGTATTTAAACATTTTATGAGCCCGCTTCAGCTTATATTAGGTAAAAACCTAGAAATTATTGTGAGGACATAAAGTGCACATAGCGCAAATATTTATAAGAGGCCAACTGTATAATACTCTTGTCGTTTAATCTGCATAGATTGAAGTAAATAAAATAGTTTCAATTTTATGGTAAGGAAGCTGAAAAACTTGTCAAGTAGTTTTCTTATCTTTTACAGGCATAATTTACATGCTACAATCAAATTTTCATAACTAGTTAATAAAAATGCAAAGAGATAAAATTAAAGTAGAAATAAAAAAGTTATTACATGGCGAAAGCCTGCCTCTTCCCTGTTATGCAACTATGCAGAGTGCTGGTATGGATCTTTATGCTGCATTGGACGACTCTATTATTTTAAATCCACTTGAAAGGTTACTTATTCCAACTGGCATTGTAATTGCAATACCAAACGGTTTTGAAGGGCAAGTTCGCCCACGTTCTGGACTTGCTGCAAAACATGGAATCACTGTCTTAAATTCTCCGGGTACTATAGACTCCGATTATCGAGGTGAAGTTAAAGTTTGCCTAATCAATCTAAGTAATCAACCATATGAAATAAAAAGAGGAGATAGAATCGCACAAATCCTTATTACTCCTGTATCTCAAGTAATTTGGGATGACAGAGAAGAATTCTACACAGAAGAAACCGTCCGCAATGAAGGGGGCTTTGGCTCAAGCGGTAGGTAGTTCATTATATGTGAGTTGACTATATTGATTTTTTGATATATAATATTAATATATTATTAACTTATTTTAAGAGGAAATTATGTCAATTTTAAAAAACGACCGTCACAAAACGAACATTGCACTTGTAGCGCTTACTTCTCTGTATGTTATAGGCACAGCAGCAGTACTTTCAACACCGTATTGAGTGTCTTCAACTTCGCTTTTAGCGCCACTTGCAGTTTTTGCAGCTACACCACTTGGAATAAGTGTTTTAGCATTTGTTGCCGTTGCACTGGTTGGTTTAGCAATATATTCCATCATCAAAAACAATAAAATATCTGAGCCTAAAACTCCGAACATTGTTATTAGAAGTAATAAAGGAGATCTATTTGTGAAAGTAAAAAATGAAGATTTTGAGTATATCAAAAAACACAACCAAAATAAGAATCAAGATGGCAGTGTTATCCTCGATGAGTATCTTATAGATTTTAGCTTAGAAAGTAACAGTTACTACATTACTGCTACAAGTAAGGAATGGATAACAATGATGGATTATTATGGTCCTAAAGAACTCATCATTAGACTTGTGCCAAGCTCAATTATTAAATCACCAGGAATTGAGCAACAAGAGGAAGAAAGATCATTATCCAACTAAGTATAGAAGGGGTAGACTAAATAAGTCTGCCCTTCATTTTTTAGTTTTAGTTATTTAAGCTTATTATAGAATCTGTCTCAAAGTATCCATTCAGATGCATGACTAATGTGTAAATATCGAAGCAAAAGTGGTGTCATCCCAGTGCTTGACACTGGGATCCAGTTTTCTTGATAAATTTACCAAAAGTGTTTCATTCTATAACGCAAAATCCATATTTACCAAACCGAATGCATTACTTGCAATCTCGATCCCAGTGTCAAGCACTGGGATGACAGAAAAAGGAGCACTGCCATCATATTGGATAACACCATTTACTTCTATAGCTGTCTTTTCTATCTTATTTTGTCACCCTACTGAACGAATACCTTACGAGAAGTTACTAAGGATTTTTATTTAGTCTGACTGCATCCTTTACCTTATCTAACAACCCATTAATAAAGCCAATTTTGTTTGGAGCATCAAGTAAATCAGATGCAATGTTAGTATATTCATTAATAACAATTGGTGCTGGTGTATCAAAATCAATTAACTCACATACTGCAATACGCAAAATAGATAAGCTTATAAGATTTAATCGTGAAAGTGACCAGCTTGGGTGTAAATAAGACTCTATTATTTTATCATATTCTTCACTGCTTTTTATAACCTTACATAACAAGTTTTCTAAGAACTGATGTTCAAATTCTTCACATTCAAATATATCTTTCAACGTACTTATGTAGTCCTTAAGCTCACAATTTTCCAATTTAAAAGTGCTTTTGTTGTAACTTACAAAAATATTTGAATAAGCAATTTGTACAGCAAGAAATCTTGCCGTACTTCTTTTTATGCGCCACTTTTTATCTACTGGTTTTTCCTCCATTATTTTAATTTATCGTGTAGATCTATCATATGCAAAACAGTTGAGGCTGCATGGCCACCAACGTTCTTTTTATTTTTGTCAGCTCTAATTAGTGCTTTATCTTTGCTGTCAGTGGTAATTACGCCCATACCAAGGGGTATTGCATAATGCATAATAACTTCATTTAAGCCTTTTATTACTCCTTTACAAACATATTTATAATGATCAGTTTCACCGCTAATCACGCACCCAAGAGCTAAATAACCGTCATAATTAGCATTCTTGCTTTTTACTGCAAAGAGAATTGTAGCTGGTATCTCAAATGCACCAGGAACTTCAATTATGTCATAGCTTGCATGACTTTCTTTTAATCTATCAACTACACCTTCAAGCAAAAGGTTCGCTATTTCAGTGTGGTAAATTGAATTAACTATTAGTATTTTCGACATTCATCCCCACTTTTCTTGTTAAAAGCAACTTTATCAATGATTGTTGAACCAGAGTTATAATATTACTAAATATCCAATATATTACTAGGCCGGCAGGAAAAGAAGAAAAAATAAAGACAGAAATGTAAGGTAAAAACTTCATAACATTTACTTGAATATCATCTTTACTGGTTTGATCTTTCTCACTTAGCTTCTGCTGAATTATCATGGTAGCGCCGAAAATTATAGGTAAAATGCCTATAGAAATAGGAAAGTTATAATTAAACAAACCAAATAATGTAAAAATGTTTGTTGGATCAGAAGCTGAAAGATCCTTAATCCATAAATAAAAAGGGGCGTGTCTCATCTCTATAGTAACAAATAATACTTTATAAAGGGCAAAAAATACTGGTATTTGTATGAGCATAGGGAAAATGCTCGACATTGGATTTACATTATTTCTCTTGAACAACGCAATTGTCTCTTTGTGCTGCTTTAAGCTGTCATTTTTGTATAACTCTTTTATACGAGTTAATTCAGGCTGCAGGCTTTTCACCTTGAACATCGAAATATATGATCTATTAGATAAGGGAAGCATCAAAAGTTTGATTACTAAAGTTAACAATAATATTGCTAAGCCAAAATTTTTCAAAACAAAGTTAAAATATTCAAGCAGTAAAAACACCGGCTTGGTTATAAAATAAAGAACACCAAAATCTACAGCCTTATCAAACAAAGGTATATTGAGAGTGTCTTTATAAGAATCAAGTAAATTCAATTTCTTTGCACCAGCAAAAAAGTAGTTCAGAGTAGAAGCACTTGTACCAGGGAGTATGTGTATGTAAGGTCTAACAAAATCTGCTTGAAACTTATCAATGTTATTAACATTCGTGTGTTTAATGCTCACATTTATTTTATCTGATTTCTCAGGTACGATGGCTGTAAGCCAGTATTTATCAGCAAAACCAAACCAACTTTTTCCACTCGTGCTTGCCTTTATTAAACGCTTCTTAGAAATACTCTTATATGTCCACTCCTCTAGCTTATTGTTAAATGCACCTAGTACTCCTTCATGTGATATCCAATAGGATTCGTTAATATTATCACGTTTACGATTGATTTTACCATAGGGAACCAAAACTACATTATCTTTTGTATTGTTTTCAATAATTTGCTCAACTTTAAACATATAGTTATCGTCAAGGCTAATTTTCATTCTAAATAAAATGCCATTTTCATTATCCCAAAATAAATTGACCTCTTTTTGATTGAGCTTATCCGCTTGCCATAATGTTTTAGAATCTGGAACTTTAATTTTTTCATTCGGATCGATCCACCCAAATTCTGCGAAATATACATCTTTTGATTCTGCAGGTGACAGTAATACCACTTGTGGAGAAGAAGAACTAGGTTCTAAGTGGTAGTTAGTTAGGATTAGGTCATCAAACCTTGCACCTTTCAGAGAAATTGATCCTTCAAGCATGTTATTGGTTAAATTAACTCTCTGTTCTCTAGTAGAATTAATAATTTCAGAACGATTTTGGTATACCACAGGAGCAAGGTCGTTAGAAGATTCGATATGTTCAATATTTTCAACCGATGGTTGGCTTTGGCTCGTGTTAAGAAAATTATCATAAATAATATGCCATAATACTATAATCAATATAGAAAGAATTATCGCTAAAATTAAATTTTTTGCTTCTGACATGAAATTCAATCGAACATATCTACTTAAGTTATATATTAAATATTGTACTAAAACAATAAAATTTACCTATTTTAAATAATAGCTTTTAACGCTAATCTTAAAAATTCACTCTTATGGCTTCAAATTTTAATAATATGAATGCAGCAAAAAATCTAGTTATTTGGCTACTGATAATAGTCATTACTGCAATGTTTATTGATTCACAAGGGGATAAACTAAGCAATAGGTTTCTGAGCACTTTTCTACCGTACAAAGGAAGGGTTCAAAATGGCAGAAGTATTGAATTTACAAAGTCATACGATGGACACTTTTATATTCAAGCTCAAGTCAATAATCGTAATATAACGTTTTTGCTTGATACCGGAGCAACTGATATTGTTCTATCAAAAAAAGATGCGTTACATGCTGGTATTAACTTACAAAACATTCAAGACTTTAAAATATATGAAACTGCAAAAGGTCAAATAAAAGCTGAAGTGGTTCAAATACCTCAAATTAAAATAGGAAATTTTTTAATTAATGATGTGCACGCTAGTGTTAATACTCACTCTATGTCCCATTCATTACTTGGTATGAGCTTTTTGAGATATTTTCATTTCACTATTAGGGATAACAAGCTAATATTATATCGTAGTTAAACGTTCTATACTCTACTTATCAACGCTCTGCAGGTCAATATAGGAGCAGAGATAAATATTGCGGAACAGGTGCCGATTGCAATGCCAAAAGAAATGATTAAGCAGAAGTCTCTGACCACACCTGTACAAATCAGCACTAATGGAAGAGCGGCAAGAAGAGTAGTACCTGAAGTTAACATAGTGCGAAATAGCGTCGAATTAATGCTGGCATCAACTACTTCACCTATTTTTGCATTTTTTCCACTTTTTTGATACTCTCGAATCCGATCATATATAACCACTGAGTTATTGATTGAGTAGCCAATCACGGTAAGGAGAGCTGCAACTGATGAAATATTAAACTCAATACTCGTTAAACTGATAAAGCCAAGAGTTAAAATCACATCATGGATCAGTGCCATTATTCCACCAAGTCCACACTGCCAGTTAAATCTAAACCAAACATAAAAAAATATTCCAATAATTGCAATTAACATGGCTGATATCCCTTCAAATATCTGCGTTGAGCCTATTTGTGGACCAACATAATCTATTTTACGATAAGTTACCAAATTACCTAATTTGCTCTCTAATATACTTTTAACCTTTTTAATTTTATCTTCATCTCCCTCATCTTTAAACCGCACAACTAAGTTATCACCAGCTTTTGAACTCTGTATCGTAAATCCACTCTCTTTTAATATACTGAGAATAGCATCATCCTTGCTTGAAGATTTTATCTCTATCAAAATTCCACCTGTAAAGTCTATACCCAAATTCATCCCACGCAGCATAAAAGCAAGCATTGAAAAAATGATAAGAATAACGCTAACAAGTGCTGTCAAATTTCTATATTTACTAAATCTTATATCAAGATTATCTGGAATAAGTCTAATTGCCATATTTCCTACTTAAATTGTGATTTTATACACTTTTTAAGCAATCGACTAGCTATTTTCTTTTAGCTTATATTGATAATGATCTTTGATTTACTTAATCTACTTGAAAAAGATATTTGATCAAAAAAATGAAAACAGCCTGGTTGTCATTAATAAAGTGCTACTTAAACATCTTTTTTAATCGATTGATTTCATCAGCAAATTTTGGGTCATTTCTTATGAAATTTTCCACTTGTTTGACTGCATGTATAACAGTAGCATGATCTCTACCACCAAAATTTCTTCCAATATCTGGTAAACTTTTTTGTGTAAACTTCTTTGCGAAATACATAGCTATTTGTCTCGGCCTCGCAAGACTGCGAAGCCTTCTATTAGATTGCATATCTGCAACCTTTATACTGAAAAATTCAGCTATTTTTCTCTGTATTTCTTCTATTGTGATTGACCTATGATTTGACCTAAGAAGATCAATCAGGGTCTCACTAGCTGATTCTACTGTCATGCTTCTTCCAATTAAAGAGGTATGAGCAACCTTATTTAATGCTCCTTCTAGTTCTCTTATATTGGATTTTATATTCCTTGCCAAAAATTCTAGGACATCCTTTGGAACATACATATTCATTCGTTCCACTTTCGCCTGCAATATACCAAGTCTTAATTCAAAAGTTGTTTCATTAATATCTGCAACTAATCCCCAACCAAGTCGCGATTTTATTCTTTCTTCTACTCCATCGAGATCACTAGGAGACCTATCAGCTGATATAACCAATTGCTTATTTTGGTCTATCAACGCATTGAAAGTGTGAAAAAATTCTTCTTGTGTACTATCTTTACCACTGATAAATTGCACATCATCTACCATCAATACATCTACTGATCTAAATTGCTCTTTAAATAACATAATATCTTTGCTCCGCAGCGCCGTAATATATTGATACATAAATTTCTCTGCTGATAAATATACCACTTTTCTTTTTGCTGAGGGAGAATTGACTATGTACCAAGCTATAGCATGCATTAAATGTGTTTTACCAAGTCCCACTCCACCATATAGAAATAAAGGGTTGCTTCCTGATATTGGATCTATAGATTCCGCTACACGCTTTGCCGCTGTAAATGCTAACTCATTTGACTTTCCTACCACAAAATTATCAAAAGTGAATCTGGTATCTAGTGGTGAACCAAGATTATGATTATTTTCCTCTCTATTTTTTGGTATCGTATTAGAATTTGAATTTCTTTCTTCAATTAATTGAATATCAATAGAACATACACTTTGATCTTCGCTTTGCCATAATGATAATATTTTTTCCATGTAGTGAACTGTAATCCACTCCTTTATAAATCTTGTTGGCACAGACAACAAAACTTCTCCATTTCTATTGCTGATAAATCTTAGTGAACTCAGCCAGCTGTTATATGTTGCTTCTCCATAGAGATTATGGAGATAATTTTGGATTTTTTCCCAAGTAACATTGTGGTCCGTTACTGTAATAATCTGATCAAAAAACACAGTAGAAACCTTAGGGTTAGTTAAGTTCATATACCACACCAAGAAAGAACAATAATCAGAAAGATGCAAGATAATCAACAGCTTACTGTAAGATAAAAAGCTAACACTACTTAATACACACCTAAAATTATGTAGATTTTTTGATGAGTTGTAAAGAGTATAAAAGCACTAAAATTGATCATTTTTTTTGAAATAAAAACAATCAATTTGTAAATGTCGCTTGTACCAAGGATTAGAAGTATGTTATTAAAAAATAGTAATATATTATGTATAAACAAGATATTAAATTGACTGATAAATAAGTAAAGTACTGTATAAATACAGCTGATTTAGTATAAATTTATTGAAGTAAATTTGTGATTATATTAAGTAATTTGAGTCATAATACTGTATTCGGTATTGAACTGGAGTTTTACACTGAGGGAATAAAAAAAGAATATTTATTTCTGAATAGCATCAAAAATAAAATAGCTTCTCTTGGATTTTTTTGTGAGAAAGAGAGTTCTTTAAACCAATATGAGATAAAAAGTGACTGTTATACGAGCTCTGATAATTTAATTATGCATTTTGAGTTGGCAAAACAATTGCTTACTGAAGTAGGACAAAAACTTGGGGGTAATGTTTCTTTTAAAGCAAAACCTTATTTGGATAGAGCAGGCAGCGCACTAAATGTACATGTTAGCCTCATGGATTCAAATAATCATAACTTATTTTATGGCAATAGGCAAAAATACAGTGACCACCTTATTCACAGCATAGGTGGATTATGTGCAATGATGAAAAAACATATGCTATTCTTTGCTCCAAATGATGATTCATATTTAAGATTTCAGTACCCAGATATTCACACTCCAACTACGATTAGTTGGGGAGTGAATAACAGAACTGCTGCGATAAGAATTCCCTATTTTGGCAACGATTCCAAAAGATGCCGCCTAGAGCACCGTGTTCCTGGAGCAGATTGTAATCTTGAAAAAGTACTCACAGCAATAATTGAAGGTATAGTTTTTGGTATAGAGAACAAAATTGCTCCGCCAAATAGAGTATATGGCATTGCATCCGATCCTCAATATAAGATGGAGAGTTTGATATAGCAACTACCTATTAAACCCTAACCCATTAAACTCCTTTGAGATAATTGTCAATCCTAGCACTTTCCTCACATCATTATTTGTATTCCCATGCTGTAATAGCCAGTCTGCAGCAGATATTTTCTGCGTACTTTTAGATGATTCAAGCCCTATATTGGTAAGGTTGCTCGGTGGCTGCTCAGGAAGTGGATTACCAAATGCATCCATGTGTTTAGATAAAGGTTCCATAACAATATTTGTAGCACTAGAAACGATCGTTGGCTGCTCAGGAAGTGGATTACCAAATGCATCCATGTGTTTAGATAAAGATTCTATGACAATATTTGTAGCACTAGAAACGAAATGACTATCTGTAGTATCAGCACTTTTAGAAAGTGAATTACCTTTGAAATCCATACGTTTAGGTAGTCCATTTTTCATTTCTTCTTCTGCTCTTTTATTTTTTAATCCTTCTTCTAGCTCAGTTTCAGTTCTTTTTGGTTCTTTTACGGTATCTTTTTCTTCACCTTCATCAAAACTGCTATACCCTTCATCTTCTGACATATCATCAGTTTTAACAGACTTAGGTCCTGATTTATTAAGCAATGAAAGTAATGCATAAGTAACTGCAGCAGCAGTAACTATAATGGCTATCTTTGCAGCAATGTGAATCACTGTCAAAAATACTAAAGTTGATGAAACACCAACCAACCCAGATACGATCACTTTATTCTTGCCTTCTGTCACACTTAAAACTGCTACCATAATAATCCCTCAAACACCATACTAAAGTCATATTATATAGAAATTTTCTCACGCTTGCAAAGCTATAAAAATTTTTATCATCTACATAAATATATGTAAGGATTAATTAATATATAATTTATCTTAGACATAATATGATATAAATACGCATGGTGTTTGGCATGAAAAGCTTACTTGTAGAGATAAATAGAACAGTAATATTATTGCTTATCGTGATTTTTACCTTCGGCTCATACACTCATATAAAGATGCCAAGAGAAAGCAATCCTGATATACAGATTCCTATAATTAGCGTATTTGTTGGGTTTCCTGGTATTTCTGTCGAGGATAGTGAAAGTTATTAGCTATTCCCAATAGAAAATGAACTAAGGTCCATTGAGGGCGTGAGAGAGCTAAAGGCAATTGCAACTAATGACGGTGCTCACATGATAATTAAGTTTGGTACAGAATATGATAACAAAGAAGTACTTGATAACGTCCGTTCAAAGCTTTTAAATATAAAATCAAAATTACCTATTGAAGCAGAATCTCCGATAATCAATGAAATAAACTTGAGCTTATTTCCTATACTAAACGTTGGCTTGATTGGTAATTTGCCGGAAAGAGCTTTAACTGAAATAGCACTCAAACTAAAGAAAGAAATAGAATCTCTGCCAAATGTTCTTAAAGTTGAAGTGGCAGGTATGCGTAAAGAAACAGTGGAAGTTATAATTGAACCCACAGTTCTAACAAAATATAACATTCAATCAAATGAGATATTTCAAGCTATATCAAACAACAACAGATTGGTAGGAGCTGGATCACTAGAAAATGATACCGGTAAATATTCGATTAAAATATCAGGGTTATTAAAAGACATGGAAAATATTATGAATATTCCTATTAGATCTCAAAGTGATGCAGTTTTGAGAATCAAAGATATAGCAAAAGTATACTTTGGGTTTGAAGATCACCAAGGATTTGCTCGTATTAATGGACTACCTAGCATTGTACTAGAAATTTCAAAACGTAATGGAAAAAACATAATAGACACGGTAAATCAAGTAAAATACTTAATGGACAAAGCAAAAGATCAATTACCTGAAAATTTAAAAGTAGTTTATTTGAATGACCAGTCAAAAAATGTACGTGATGTGCTTGAAGACTTGGAAAATGGCATAATATTTGCCGTATTACTAATACTAACCATAATAATGCTCTTTATGGGAAAAAGGGCTGCTATTCTTGTTGCACTATCAATACCTGGCTCCTTTCTCATAGGAATAATGGCTCTTTACCTAATGGGTATTACTCTAAATATAGTTGTGCTCTTCAGTCTAATTATGGCAGTTAGGATGCTGGTTGATGATGCAATTGTAATCAGCGAATATGCTGATAGAAAGATGATTTGTGGCATGGATAAAGTAGAAGCCTTTTGCACCTCAGTTCATGATATGTTCTATCCAGTTTTATCATCAACATTAACTAAATTATCAGTGTTTTTCCCTCTGTTACTCTGGCCCGATACAGTCGGTAAATTTATGCAGTACATACCAATTACAATAATTCTAACTTTAACTGGATCGCTAATTATGGCTTTGGTTTTTATACCAACACTTGGTGCAATATTTGGTGAACCTTCAATAACTTCAAAAAAAGAAATAATAAGAATGAGTGCTATAGAAAGTGGTGAGGTAAAAAATACTGGGCTTATAATAAGTACTTATGTACGTATGTTAGAGAAAGTCTTAGATCACCCCAAAAAATTTGTATGTGTTGTTGTATTTGTTTTATTTTTATCTAGTATATTATATTTTACTTTTGGTCCTGGATTAAAGTTCTTTCCGAATGTAGATTCAGATAACATTTTAATCAGCGTTAAAGTAAAAGAAAGCTTATCAGCCAAAGAACGAGATTTGATACTTAAGAAAGTAGAAGAACATATTTTGGGTGTTAAAAAAGAAATTTATGTTTTTTATGCTCGATCAGGAAAATTTTCAGACAACGTTATTGCCAAAATTCAATTGGAACTTGTAGATTGGCGCTGCAGGCGCAAAGCTAAGCAAATACTAAATGACATAAGGAGTAGTGTACAAAACATAAAAGGGGTAATAATTGATGTACAGGAACAAAAGTCAGGACCATCAGCTGACAAGCCAATACAAATTAACTTAAGAGGAAGTGCATCCAACTTGAATTCAGTAGCAGAGAAAATCCTAAAAATTATGGACCAACCTTCATCTGGATTTATAAATATTCAAGATAGTAGATCATCACCTGAAATAGAGTGGAATATGAGTATTGATAAGAGTAAGGCTACAAGCTCTGGAGTAAGTGTTGCAACCATCGGTGATTCTATAAAGATGGTTACAAATGGAGTATTAATTGGAAAATATAGACCAAATAACGCAGATGAAGAAATTGATATTGTACTACGCTTTCCCAGAAAGAATCGCAACATGAAAACTATAGATAACCTTTTTATTAATACAGCAAATGGACCATATTCTATGAGTAGCATAGTAAAATACGTTCCCGAAAAAAAGGAAAACAAACTAAGTAGGATTGATGGATCACGCACAGTAACAATCTCTGCTGACGTTGATACTGGCTATCTTGTTGATGAAAGAGTTAAGTTCATTCAAAATTCGATTACTCAAGACTGTAGTAAAGGAGTAAAGATTGATTTCAAAGGTGACAAGGAAGATCAACAAAAATCAGGAGCATTTTTATTAAAGGCTTTTGTATTAGCAATTACATTGATGATATTGGTGCTAGTGGCACAGTTTAACAACATATACTATACATTTATCGTAATGACAGCGGTGTTTTTATCAACAACATGTGTATTTTTCATTTTCTTTCTTATTCAGAAAGTTTTTGTAATTGTCATGTGTGGAGTGGGGATAATTGCTTTAGCAGGAATTATAGTGAATAATAATATACTATTGCTTGATGCCTTTCATCAGAAAATTAAGGTGCACAAAAATAACATTAAGCAATGTATAATAAACGCTTCAATTTCTCGCATCAGGCCAATAATACTTACCGTTGCAACTACAGTTCTTGGTTTAATACCGATGATTACTAGGTTAAATATCAGTTTTTTTAGCTACAAATCACATATGATGCTCCGTCAAGCCAGTGGTGGGTTGATATTTCAGCAACCATAGCAAGTGGAATATTGGCTGCAACGGTCCTAACTTTATTCTTTACTCCGGCATTGCTTATCATACAAAGACATGAAAAAACTTGACTTAAATTAGCAATCATTTAAGATTTGGGGTAGCGTTCTTTACCTGTTGAAGCTATAACTATAACTAATTAAATTGGATTTATTTGTATGATTGCTAGTCGTAAAAGCAGTGTTAAGCAGAAAAGCAACAAAAATAACATAGTTGGAAGCCTTGATGTAATAAAAACAGCGGGGGAGCTCTCACTTCAAAAAGGTTTAGATTTTAATATTATAATAAATGCACTTAAAAGTGCTATCGAAGCAGTAGCTCAACAAAAGTATGGTAGCAAAAGTAAAATTGTAGTTAATATAGATAGAAACACAGGCAAAGTTACCTCATATAGACAACTAAAAGTCATTAATGATGAATCAAATGAAAGTGAGTGTGACTTAATTAAGCTGACACAAGCTAAGTTAATAGAAGAAGATGCAAAAGTTGGAGATACTATTAGTGAGTTGATTTCTCTTAACACTGATCTTGTTTCAGCAAGAATTGCCCAGCAAAAGATTTCTGAAATAATCAAAAATGAAGAGTTAAAAAAGCAATATGAGGAATTTAAAGATAAGGTAGGAGAAATGAGGTATGGCATCGTTAAACAAGTAGAATATTCAGATCTTATTATAGACATAAACGGAATTGGAGCATACCTCCCTTTACGAAACTTAATTGGTGGTGAGTCATTTCGTGAAGGTGATAAGGTTAAAGCTTACATACAAGCTGTTAAGCGCTCTGACGATGGACGTCAAATCATTCTTTCTAGGACTCATGAAGGCTTTTTAGAGGCATTATTGAATCAAGAAGTACCAGAAGTTGCTGACGGATTGATAACAATTAAAGGTATAGCTAGAGACGCTGGTTCAAGATCTAAAGTTGCTGTTTTTTCATCTGATAAGAATATCGATCCAGTAGGTGCTTGCGTTGGAGTTAAAGGAGATAGAATAAAAACTATTATACAAGAATTAAACGGTGAAAAAATCGACGTCGTACATTACTCATCAGATTTGGGTCAATTTGTTATTAAAGCCATTACTCCTGCAGAAGTATCAAAGGTCATTATTGACGAAAATGAAAATTGTATAGAGTTAATAGTTGCTGAAGATCAATTGAGTTTAGCTATAGGAAAAAAGGGTCAGAATGTAAGATTAGCTTCAGAGCTTGTTGGATGGAAAATTGAGATATTAAGCACTCAGCAAGAATCAGAAAGAAGAAATAAAGAATTTAGTCAATGTTCAGTTTTATTTGCTGAAGCTTTAAACTTAGAAGAGATTATGGGCCAATTATTGGTAACAGAAGGTTTTTCAAGTGTAGAAGATATATCTAACACTTCAATTAAGGAACTTGCTTCAATAGAGGGCTTCAATGAAGATATTGCAAATGAACTTCATAATAGGGCAAATAATTACCTGAAAGCAGAGAATGATAGAAAAATAGAAGAGCTGAAAAATTTAGGTATGGAAGACGATGTAATCAACTTAGCCTTATCAATAGATAATAAAATTGCTCTTAGTAAACATAATATTAAAACTTTAGAGGACATAGCAGATTTATCAAATTATGAATTTTGCAGCATAATCTCTTCCTCAACTAATAATAAAGAAAATCTAAAAGATACAGCAGATTTAATAATCATAGAAGCACGTAAAAAGCTTGGATTAATATAAAAACAATATGAATAATGAAGATATCAGTAATAAAAAATTAACCCTACAAGGCTTAAGCAAGCTTAAATTAGATATTAATTTAAACTCTTTAGACAGTCAAAGTACTGGTACTACAATAGTAAAAAAAAGAAGAAAAATTCATTCTGCAGAAGAATATAGTTTATTTGACGAGAGTAAATTAGGCTCTTTAACTAAAAAAGAACAAATTTCTCGCATTAATGCTGTACAGAATGCTACTTTGCTGAAAGAAAGGAATCAGAGAGAACAAGAAGAGAAAATAAAAAAAGAAGAAAGTAATCAAGAAGCTGAAGATAAAAATGAATCACACTCTGTACCTAAAGAAATAAATAAGGAAGTTTTAAGTAATACTAACTCAGTTGAACAAAAAGAAGATAGTATTGAATATGAGAACAATGATAAAAAGTCTTTCAAAGCTAGCAAAGATATATATTCTAAGCATTCTAAGCTAGTAATTACACAGGCAATAGATGAAAGAAATGAACACCTCCCTGTGTTTAGGCAAAAATTTGGTATAAGAAGTAAACAATCAAAGTCTACTAAGGGTAAAAATATATCAAGGGAAGTTATTATACCAGACAAAATAACTATCAGGGAGTTATCTATTCGTATGGCAGAAGATAGCAAGAGTGTGCTAAAAATGCTCAAAGAAGAAGTTGGGGAGAGCTATAGAGTAGATGATCTAGTAGATCCAGATATAGCATGCGAAATAGCAAAAAAATTTAGTCATACAGCTAAACGAGTGAGTGATGCTGATAAAGAAAAGAATTTACTCTTCATAAGCAAAAGAGAAAACTTACCTAAAAAACCAAAACCACCTATCGTTACTTTTATGGGACATGTGGATCATGGTAAAACATCATTGCTCGATGCATTTCGTGAATCTAATGTTGCAGAAAGAGAGTCAGGTGGCATCACTCAACATATAGGTGCTTATCAATTAACGACAAAAAATAAGCAAAAAATTACTTTCATTGATACACCAGGGCATGAGGCGTTTACTGCAATGCGTGCACGTGGTGCCAATATTACTAATATAGTTGTGATAGTAGTTGCAGCTGATGATGGAATAATGAAACAAACAATTGAAGCAATAAACCATGCAAAAGCAGCAAATGTCTCTATTATAGTTGCCATTAATAAAATTGATAAATCACAACCTGGCGATGTAGAAAGAATAATTAATAGTTTGCCTCAGTATGACCTCATCCCCGAAGAACTTGGTGGTGATGTTATAATTGTGCCAGTATCAGCAAAAAAGAAAATCAACTTAGATAAACTAGAAGAGGCAATTTTATTAATTGCTGAATTAATGGCGCTAGAAGGAATAGAGGATTGTCGAGCACTTGGATGGGTGATAGAGTCGAAAATAGATAAAGCTAAAGGAATATCAGCTACATTAATAGTTGAAGAAGGAACATTAAAGATTGGTGACATATTGATAGTTGGTACAACATATAGCAAAGTACGCAGTATGATTAATCATCTTGGTCAAAGAGAAAAAGCGGCACTACCTTCTACTCCAGTTGAAGTTACTGGTTTAAATGGTGTACCAAATTCTGGAGATAAATTTGTTGTTGTAAACTCTGAAAAGCAGGCTCGTGAAATTGTTGAATACAGGTTAGAATTAATCAAGAAAAAGAAAGAAGATTTAGACGACAATAATTTAGATATATTCAGTCGTAATGATAGTGAAACAGAAGAACTATCTGTAGTTTTAAAGTGCGATGTCACTGGTTCTATTGAAGCAATATCAAGCTCAATTGATAAGCTTGGTAAAGACCAAGTGAAATTAAATATTCTACACAAAGCAGTAGGAGGAGTAACAGATTCAGATGTGCTGCTTGCAGAAGCATCGAGCGCGGTAATTTTAGCTTTTAATGTAAAAGTGGATTCAAAAATAAAAGAATTAGCAAAACAAAAAGGTATAGAAATACATACTTACAATATAATATATGAGCTTATTGAAGACATGAGGATGTATCTAACTAAAATGTTAAAGCCTGTTACACGAGAGGTTCGTGTTGGTTCTGCATCTGTAAGGCAAATATTTAATGCATCCAAAGCCGGTAATATAATCGGATGTTATGTCACTGATGGAGTTATAAAAAAAGATTCTTTAATTAAGGTAGTACGTGGCAGCAAATTGGTGCATGAAGGAAAGTTAAAAGCACTACGTAGATTTAAAGATGACGTTAAAGAAGTAGGTGTAAACTTTGAATGCGGAATATCGCTAGAGGGTAATATCGATATTAAAGTTGGAGATATTTTGGAAGCTTATCAATTAGTGCAAGAAGAAAGGGCGTTATAGTAGTTGAATATGAAAAAGGAAATTAGAAACCTAAAGGTAGCATCGGTATTACATAGGGCAATATCAAAAGTCTTAATGGAAGGTAATGTTCTTAATCAAAAAGTAGTAGTATCTGATGTAAAGCTAAGCAAAGATTTGCAGAAAGCAGATGTATATATTGTGTTATCTTCATTAAACATCCAAAATGATAATGCTGATATCAGCACTGTTGTTAGTGAAATGAACCAATCTGCATGGTCAATACGTAAATCTATATTGTGTTATGTTGATTTGCGATTTATACCTGAGTTGGTTTTTAAGCCTGATTTAACATTCGATAATTTTGTCAATGTAAGCAAAATATTACATAATCACACTTAATTAATGTATTTAAACCATTATTTCTCATTAATGAGAATACACAGTTTAACAGGTTTATGGCTTCTGCTATTTTCTAGCTTAAGCGGCATTCTTTTAGCATCAACTTCTCTATCGTATCAACCTCTTTTTCTCCTTGTTTTGTTTACTATAGGTGCATTTTTAATGAGACCCGCAGGGTGCATAATCAATGATATCTTCGATAGAGAAATAGATGCACATGTTGAACGAACAAAATATAGACCACTTGCAAGTGGTGCATTAAACATAAAGCAAGCTTTGGCTTTACTTTCACTGTTACTGTCTATTGCGCTGGTAATCTTATTATTAACCAATAAAACTACTCTTATACTTGGAATAATTTCAATGTGCATGGTGGTTATCTATCCCTTGCTAAAGCGTTACGTTTGGTGGCCACAATTGTTTTTAGGGTTTACTTTCAACATGGGATCGCTCATGGGTTCAGCAGCAATAACAAACCAGATTAGCATAGAATCCTTGCTATTTTATATAGGATGCGTCTTTTGGACGCTTAGTTATGATACTATATACGCTCATCAAGATAAAAAAGATGATGAGAAATTAGGAATGAAATCTACTGCATTATATTTTGGCAATACAACAAAATCTTGGTTGAAAAGATTTTACTTAATATCCTTAATGGCATGGTTGTACGCTGGTATACTATCATCATTAAATAACATCTTTTATATTGCTTTACTTGCCATAGGATTAATATTTCACCACCAACACAAAAATTTCAATCCAGACGATTCTAATCAATGCATGTCCATATTTAAAAATAATTCCCAGATAGGACTCTTGCTCTTTTTCGGTATCCTTTTAGATAGAATTGTAAATTCTACTTTTGTATCCGTTCATATGCATGGCTAATGTGTAAATATCGAAGCAAAAATGTTGTCACTCCAGTGTCAAGTACTGGGATGACAGAGAAAGCATCATATTGGGATGACACCATTTATTTCTATGGCTGTCTTTTCTATCTTATTTTGTCACCCTGCTGAACGGATTCTACTTTTTAGAACATATCTTGAAAGGAAATCAGGAAGATAATATGATAGGATCAATGAAAAATATATCCAGGTGATGTAAGTGACAAAGAATGGAAATTTCTTAAGCCAAGAGTTGCACAAGGTGTGGCCAAGAAAGCACAAAATAAGAACAATTATTAGTGTTATACAATACATAATGAAAGGTATTTACCAGTAGAGCAAAAGATTTTCCTCTATGGAAGAAAGTATATGATTATTTTTTTAGGTTGCGTAATAGTCACACATTGCTTGAATGCATGCAAAATAAAGGCTGGTGTGCCCATTGATGTTATAAGATCAAATTACCAACCTTTTACTAGATGAAATCAAAAAGCTAAGGAATTAAGCCTTACCTTGATTTATTAAACCTCTATCCTGAATTAAATGACCTTGAACAGAAGTATTACTTAAATAACTTTGAGGCTCTAAGTTTATTTGCTGTTCTTCAACTTCTAATGTACTATCTCTATTGTGTAATATCTGTTGCATTGATTGATTTACTATCAAATCTAGTTCCTTCTGCATTTCTACACAATCAATATTTAACCGATGCATTGATATCCCACTTTTTAATGCAGCTTGCTCTACTACTTTCTCAAATTCCTCTATAATATTTAATGCATAGCCCTGTGCTTCTAATGGTGATATAGACTGAACTACTGTGGAAATATACTTCTGACCTGTGATTTTCCTTATAAATACATCTAATAAAAGAAGTATACCGTTGTTATCAATACCTTGAACTGTAATAGCTTTAGGAGGTTCCATACTTATAGCTGCCTTAAAAGTAGAAGAAACAAACTGAAAATACCTTTAATAGTATCTACCGTAGTGTAAGCAAAAATATTGATAAATGAAGATGGCTTATTTGTTCCGCTTGTAACTCCTATTTTATTAGGACCTATCTTATCATTTTTCAATGAATTTTCATCTTCTTTTACAATACTATGGCGATTATGGACACGTGTTGATAGGGAGCTGCTTTCTTCTTGTAAGTTAAGATGTTGGGTGATTTCTTCATTTCTTCTTATTCTTCCTTCTAGAAGGTTTCGTATTTCTAAGCTGTCTTCTTCATTAAGCGTATTTGCCACGGCTAAAGCTCCTCTAGCATCAACATAACTACTTTTATCAAGAATGAGCTTAACTATATTTAAATTGCCATAAGAAGCTACAAGGTGCAAAGATCTCCAACCATCTTTATTTTTAGCGTTAACGTCAGCATGATTACTTATAAGAAATTTAGCTACTTCTAAATGACTGCTCTTAACAGCCCAATGCAAAGGAGTACTGCCATTATTGTTCTTAGCATCAATATCACCCCCTCCCTCTATAAGCTTTTCTACTACCTGTAATTTATCTGCAAGAACAGCTAAATGTAGAGGAGTATTGCCTCTATTGTCCCTGGCATTAATATCATCCGCTTTATTGATAAGATCCGCAACTTGATTAGCATCTCCACTACGTACAGCAGCAAATAATTCATTAATTATTTAACCCTCCATAAAAACCACTAAATTTCAAAGTAAGAAAAAAAAATCTTTTTCTGAATAAAACAGCTACCTCATAATATAAAGAAAAACATTTTCACTATCATATTTATTATACATAAAAAATTAATAGCTCAATATACTTTTCATAAAGCACTCCATCTCTAAAACTTGTCAATCCCTATTTAGAAGTTTTTTTTTGATAATCTTTAATGAAAGTTCTTAACGAATTAATACTGACTTAATAGTATATATTACTAATAACTTAGAAAATACAATCACTTCCGCAACCAAAACCAGCTATTGTAAGAAGATTTTATTTTGAGATCGTATGGTCTACCACTTGTTCTACGAGAATTTATATCAATTTATTACTTTATTTCTCTGTTTTTTTTGAAATTCCTCTCATAAAATTAAATAGATTACTATAAAATTATAGTCTTAAGTCCTTGTTTGCAGGTTGTACAGAGAAGCTATTAAATGAAGATATAGGTGACCTATGAGTTAAGTTAACCGTGCCTTTATCTTCAAATTGCAATGCTTCACTTATATTTTTTAATTTTCTTTTTTTTAGGCAGTGTATGTTCATCAAATGCCTCTAGGTTTCTTTTATGTGATTGTGTTTTTAAGTCTGGAGCTAAGTGCATATCCTCAAGATAATAAATAATTTCTTCTGAGTTAGAATATACAATAACATAGTCCAAAGGACTCATATTTTTTCATCTTGTCTATCTATACTAGCTCCTTTCTCTATAAGGTATTCAACAATATCTAACTGACCATGCATCACAGCAAAGTGGAAAGGACTCTGACATTCTTTGCTACGTAGATTTATATTAGTTCTTTTCTCTACAAGATATTTTACAATATCCGATCTACCATATATAACAGCAAAGTGCAAAGGATTCATACCTTTTGTGTTATTTAGATTTACATCACCCCCTCTCCTTACAAGATGCTGAACAGTACCTAAGTGACCATGTATGACAGCATAATCTAAAGAAGTAAAATTCCTTTCATCAATAGCATTAATAATTTTGCTTAATTTATTAGGTTCTATTTTCTCTAATATCAGCTTAATAACTTCTTCATTACCATCTTTGGCTAGTAAATGTAAGATAGTACTTCTATCATAAATAGAATCAATAAATTCATTAACTAATCTGTCATATTTACTTGCATGACTCTAAACAGATATAATGTTATTCGGATTTATAAGGCAGAATGATGTCATCATTTCTCTTAAAGTTTCTTCTTCTATTCCTGTTCGTTCTTTCTCTACTCCTACTGTTTTTTGTATCCCTTTATGAACTCTTGCTATTGACTCCTCTAGCTCAATCACTGAAAACTTATTGAGTAGATTAAGAGCATCCAAAACTTGTTGCTTACCTTTTTCTGATTTCTTCTGGAGGAAAATTTCTTCTATATCAATTTGATTGGGATCCAAGTAAGCCGTATATGATACAATATCATGCGATTGCTGCCCAACATTTTTCTCTTCTTATTTTATTGAGACCTAGCGCCTCGAGACAATCAGGATTCGGTTTTTTCATTTCTTCATTATAGAGTTTTAGATATTCACTAACATTAATCTTTTCTTGTTTAATATATGCTGTTGCTTGTGTCAAAGCTAATGGAAGATAGCCCAATGTTTGTGCTAACTCTACTAGATAGTAATCCTGTAACCTATCTTTTACTTCTAAGGTTCTTTCAATAAATGTTATAGCTTCTCCTAGAGAAAATCCATCATTCAACTGTGTCTTTTCTATTTCTTTTTCCCAATTCTTGCTACGAGAAGTAATTAAAACGCAAGGCTTTTCTCCATGAAAAAACAAATTAGAAAAATAGGATGGTAAAAATTTTTCGATCTCCTTATACTTACTGGTGTTATCAAAGATGAAAAGACTTTTTACGTCTCGAAAATACTGGTACACATCCTGGACAATAGATTCTGTTTCTCTATCTCGAACAACATTAAAATCCATATCATTATCATTTTCTGTAGGAATTTCTAATTCTTTAGCTAAATTAAGAAATGAATTGAAAAGAGTGTCATATGTTTTAGCATTTATCCATATAACTTTTGTCCAAATATTACTCTCCTTACTATATGCGTAGCTTCTAGCTAATTCACTTTTTCCTGTTCCATATTCTCCATTAATCAAGACCATTCGTGACAGTTCTACTTCTTGATTTTTACTATCTAACTTCTTTTTTAATTCGTCTAACATCACTTCTCTTTTTATAAAGAATTTTGGTAAATAGCCCAAATTAAAGGAAAATGTATTTTTACCTTCTTTTTCATGAAGTATTCATAAATTTCTGATTTCTTCACGCAGTTCTTGTATATCCTTTTTTTTTGCTGAATCGTTTTCATTGATCTCTTTTAATATACTACTAGCCAATCCTTTCTTTTTTTTCCTCATCTAAAATACGCACATACTCTCTTTTTTTTAGATGTTTCACTAAGTACATATTTTTGTTCCAACTCTTCCCAATTTTCTAATTCCCACTTAAAGGGAAGCCGATAGCCGTATTTTTCAGCAAAATCATGCTCCTTCAATTGATAATACTTAATAATCTCACCCTCTGCTTTCTCTATTTCCACCTTTTCATATAACTCTGAAGTCATCAACATTTCACCACTTTGTTTATCTTTTACTTGATGTCCAGTACGTGTAGTAAACGGTTACTTTCTTTTTGATTTACCTAAAATAATACCTTGAGTTATGTGAAGATTGGGAAATTCTCCTTTCTCGTTGCAAGATGTAGTGTAATTTATTACTCTGGATACGGTATCCATTGATAACTTCTCAATCCCCCTATTACAAGACGACTGATTATTACCCACAATTTTAGTGAATTGTTTCTCAAAACTTTGAAAAATTTCCAAGCCAGCTTCTATTAAAATCTTTCTTAAGTTACCTTCTGAAGGCGCAACTATTGTAGAAAATATTTTTGCTTTTTTTCCTATGTTGGTTTATAGAAATAAAACTCACACACTCCATAACTTGAGAAGTACCTACTTTCTCCACACTTGGTGGAATATAATTACCCACAGTTGATACAACCTTAGCTACTACTTTACCTGTTTTACGTACTTTTGAACCTGGTTTTGCTTCTTTAGAACATTCAGATAGTTTTTCCTCTAATTCTTTAACAAAAGTATTAACAAAAAAAACTTACTTTTTTCACTATTTCATCACTTGTAATGCTTATACAGCTAAACATTTCTTCATCATCAGTAGATGTACTACTGCTGCCTATAGATGAAGATCTTGTTACTCTAGGGCTCTCTTGACTTCGTCCACACTGAAGTTCTTCACTAGATTAATATATTTTCATAATCAACTATTGCTGATCCAGCATCTACATAATCCATTTGATTATCTGCTACTTGTTCTCCTATATTTTCTTTACCTAACATAAAGCCGCCTATATTTTAATATTCATATTTTGATTGTTTTGTCGTAAACCTCTTTTCTGAAGATTGATTTCAACATTTGATTCTTATGCAGCTGTACCAAACCAAATTGCGGTAGAAACCTTACGGTAATCCTAAGTAATTTTAATTGCTGAGTAACAGTGTGCTTTTCTTTTGACTTCTGACTAAAATAGATATATCCTCAAAAAATCCTTAGTTGCTTTCTGAGTGATATGCATAACACAATGCATCCAACCCACACCCCATGTATTCATTACATTGGACTGGATTTTAGCTAAAGAGACCTAGCAAAGCAAGAATTTTTTTGCATACTTTAGCATTTTATTTTAATTTTTATTTTAAAACTAAAGCAGCTCAGTTTCATGTACTTTTATTTTTTTATCGACTGTTATTTTTCTTCTTCAATGCATCTATGAGCAATGACAACGTGGACGGTAAAGCTTGTAAAGCAATTTTTTTATATAGCAAGATTCAGCTATTTAATAAAAAGATCGTGGCTAGACCAAAAAATATAAGAGCTGAGAGAATATCAGTTGTTGCTGATGTTAAGATTGAAGACGAAACAGCAGGATCGGATCTTAAACGATGAAGCATTATAGGAATGAAAGTTCCGATGAACGTTGCAATAATTGACATCATAATCATGGAGAACACAAAAATCATCTCCACTTTGACATTGTGAAACCTTATTGCTAACACTACTAATGAAATAGTAGATAAGATCACCCCGTTTATAAGACCTATTAAAAATTCTTTCACCAGTATTCTTTTTGCATTTTGCTCAGTTAGATATTTTGTTGCGATTGCCCGGATAGTTAGTGTTACTGTTTGGGATCCTGCATTTCCGCTCATCGATGCAATGATTGGCATAATTATTGGCAGTACTATAAAACTTTGTATTACGTTATCGAAAAAGCCAACTACTATAGAACATATTGTTGCAGCTAAGAGGTTAAACAGTAACCAAGGTAGTCTTTTAATTATAGTTTTATGTATAGGGGCATTTATATCAGATTTAGAAGATACACCGCTTATTTTAAGCACATCCTCTTCTGCTTCTTGTTGAACAATTTTGATTACATCTTCAATAAGGATTACACCTATAATTTTACCATTCTTATTTACTACTGGAGCTGATAATAGAGCGTAATCTTTAAATATTCTTGCTACTTCTTCTTGGTCCATTCCAGTTTTAATTATTTTTATATCTTGACTCATTATCTCTTTTATTATTGTTTCTCCTGAGTGAGATATTACCTTATTTAAGTTGAAAATGCCTATGGGTTCTAATTTTGAGTTAATGATGAAAATTTGATAAAATGTTTCTGGTATTTTTTTATAGTTGCGCAAGAATTCCATTAGCTGATTTATCGTCCAATAATATGGAGCTATAACCATATTTTTATGTATCAACCTTCCTGCACTTTCTTCTGGGTATGATAACAATTCCTCTACTAATTTTTGAGTTGCATTGGGTAAGTAGTTAAGTATATTTTCTATAGACTTTCTATCTAAATCTTTCACTATAGCTACTATGTCTTCTACATCAATAAGCATTAGTAACTTTGCTGTATTTTCTATTCCCAATATTTCTATGATCTCTACTTGTAAATCTGGTACTACATGTACTAAGGCATCACTTAACAAATGTTGATCAAGGATATTAACTAATTTCTCCCTGTGATCACTGATCGAAGTAGATAAAAAATAAGCTAACTGAACGCTATCTATCGTTTTTACAATGTTACGAACATTCTCTAATTCTTGATTATCGAGAGACTCTATTAAATCATCAATAGCCTTTTTGTCTAAACCATAATGAGAACTTGTTTTAATATTCATTACTTTACCTTATTTTTTTAATAAATATACACACTTGATTTTATTGAACATTCAAGTATAATGAAATTGTTTTGAATTAACTATTATATGGTTAAATTTCTATTTTGTTTGCTGTTATTGTTAGTGATAATAAATATATTAAAGTCTAAAGTATAATGAAAACCCATCCAGAAATCCTTGAATACTTTCAAGGCTTAAATAAAAGTATTTCTCTTATCAGGAGGTGTCTTTGACATAGAAAAATTGAAGTTGCGTCTTGAAGAGCTGGATTCTCAAGCGTCAAATGATAATCTGTGGCAAGACAATCAAAAAGCACGAGGAATTTTAAAAGAACGCTCTAAAATTAAGCATGACATAGAATCTTTTTCAAAGCTAGAAAGCGATTACAACGATGCTATCGGCTTGATGAAATCTGCTATTGATGAGAATGATGAAGAATTTTTTTCTGAAGTTAAAGGTGAGTTAGTAAAGCTAGAGAAATTAATCAAACTTAAAGAGACAGAATCCTTATTTACTGGTGAAGCAGATAACAATAACTGCTTTTTAGAAATCCACTCAGGAGCTGGTGGAACAGAGAGCAATGATTGGACTGAGATGCTCATGCGCATGTATACAAGATGGGCAGAAATTTATCACAATTTTAAAGTTGAAGTTGTAGAAAAATTAGATGGTGATGCAGTTGGTATAAAATCTACAACAATAAAGATCATCGGAGAAAAAGCTTATGGGTGGGCAAAAAGCGAAAGTGGAGTTCATAGATTAGTTAGAATATCACCATTTGATGCAAATGGTAAACGTCATACCAGTTTTGCAAGTGTAGGAGTAACTCCAGTGATTGAAGATTCAATAGATATTGTTGTGGATGAAAAGGATTTAAAGATCGACACTTACCGTGCTTCTGGAGCAGGTGGTCAGCATGTAAATAAGACTGAAAGCGCGGTACGTATTACGCATATTCCAACAGGCGTTGTAGCTCAATGCCAAAATGGTCGTTCTCAACATAAAAATAAAGATGAAGCACTTAAACTACTTAAAGGACGTTTATATCAAATTGAATTGGAAAAAAAAGAACAGAAAATGGCCGAAGAATATGGAAATAAATGCGATATAGGTTGGGGCAGTCAGATCAGATCGTATGTTATGCATCCATATCAAATGGTAAAGGATTTAAGGACTGGACATGAAGTTGGCAATATAAATTCCGTTTTTGATGGCAATATAGATTGTTTCATAGTTAGTGTATTGGAGTTAAAATGAGATTTATTAAAAAGCTAAGTTTTATGCTCTGCTAACAAGGGGAAAAGAAAACCAAAATCTATTGAGAAAAATGGAACAATTTTGTGAATATATCTGTTATCCAAGTAGCTGATGAAAATGGCAACTCGTTTCTTATGGGCACAAATGTAATATGAAGAGAAATCTTCGTACATTAAGTTGTAGCCGCACAACGTCTGCCATCGATGATTATTTCACCTACTGTAACTGCTGCTAAAATAAAGCAGTAATAAACTTGTGTTAACAAAGAAATAGGTGAGACGGAAGCAATGCTACCTGCTAGCAGCAGCTGGGAACCATAAGGCAAAATGCCTTTTGTAACGCAAGCAAAAATGTCTAACAAGTATGCACTACGGTATGACGGAATATTATGCTTTTGCGCGAGCCTTTTTGCAATATCGCCACTTAATAAAATAGCAATGGTATTATTAGCAACTAAAACAGTAAACATAGATGCTATGCCCGCTATTACAAATTCAGCTTTAGTTTTTGTGATATTGCTTTCATCGATAAGTTTGTGTAATGCCTTTTGACCCTGCTTGTACATTATATTACTCAATCCGCCAATAAATAGAGCAAATATCACTATCTCGTTTACTTTTTTGAAACCGTCATATATGTCATGAGAGAGTTGAATGATAGTATAGTAAAAAAAAGTCATCCCTAATACACTAGCAATAATTATATTTATAGTTATTGTTACTAAAGTAGTAACTTCAAATAACCCCATGATTATTAAAGAAATATAAGGAATAATCTTTATTACTGATAAATAATCTAAATTTGATGTAGGAATAATTTTTGTACTATCTGCAATAATTGCCAGATAGACAAGCGTTATAATGCTGGCAACAAATGCTACTTTAGAATTCACTTTAAGTTTATCCTTTATCGTGGTCCCCTGTGAAGAAACAGATGCAATAGTAGTGTCAGATATCATTGAAAGATTATCACCAAATACGGCACCTCCAACTACAGTTGCAGTTCCTATTTCAAGACCAAAAGCCCCACTTTTTGCTAAGTTAACAGCTATTGGCACCATTAATACAATAACCCCCATAGACGTACCAATTGCAGTTGATATAAAAGCGGAAGCCAAAAATACTCCAGGCAGTAGTAATCTTGCTGGAAGGAAATTGAGAATTAAATCAGCAACAGTATCTGCACTACCAATTGATTGAGTCACCACAGAAAATGCTCCAGAAAATAGAAAAGTTAAACACATAGTAAGGGTGTTTTTATCGCCCATACCCTCAATGACAGTATCGATATTACGTCGAATTTTACCTGTACTGCATGCAACAGCAAAAAATAGCGCCGGTAGTAGGCAAATTACTGGTGAAACTTGGCTAAGCGGATTATCAATTCCAATAAAGGAAAAATAGACACCACTTCCAAGGTATAAGATCAAAAAAATAACCAAAGGAAAAAAAGCTGTCATTTTACTGCCTTAAAACCTGTGATTATAATCAATTAAGTGCTTTCAGGCAAGCTTGGTCTTCTGTAAGTTAATAACAGTCCTTTTAGACTCTAAAGTTACACTATGGAAAATGCGTTGACTATTCTACCATAATATATAGCATCAAAAAATACTCTATAGTATGAGGTAAAGCTATGGTAATGACATATGAACAGTGGAACACAATATTAGGTTAATTGATCAAGAGGTAAATTTAAGTAAAGACAATGTAATTGAAAGAATAAGAGAGCTCTTAAAGGAAGTAAAGATACTAGGGCAAGCAGAAACATCAAGAATGTTAGAAGAGATATCGCATCGATTAGAAGTATCAAGAAGCAAGATTCCAAGAGTATAAGAGACACAAGATCCATTAAAAAAGATACTAAAGGTGGTAAATGTACCGCAGACAAAAGAAGAAGCAAAAAAGATACTAAAAAAGAAGTCAAGGGTGTCAAATGCTCAACAGATGGTAAAAAGAATGCTAAAAAGGTTAGGTGTACAAGAGAAATCAGAAGAATCAAAAGCAGTGGCGCTAGAGGATGTGCTAAATGCACGAAAGATCTCAGAAAAGGTACCAGTGATGCTAGATACACAAAAGATACTAAAAACATTAAATAGACTAAAGAAAGTAAAAATGTGTATTATGAAGCTGCCAGGAATGGCCATAAAGAAGTAGTAAGGTTATTAATGAATAATGGAGCAGATGTTAAGAGGAATGGGGCGCTTAAACTTACTCCTTTACATATTGCTATTGCAAATGTTGATAGAGCAATGATGGATTGTATAATAAAAAACGACAAGAATGTTGACAAAAATATTGAGATAGCAGATGTACTTGGATGGACTCCTTTATATTGGGCTGCTACAAAGAACGATATTTCAATATTAGAAGATCTATTAAAGTGCGTATCAGAACATGGAGCAGATGTTAATCTAGAGGATAATTTAATTAGACGATATCCCTTACATATTGCTGCTACGAATGGTAATGTGGAAGCAGTAGGGCTCTTAATAAAATATGGAGCAAATATTAACCATAAGGATGCATGGGGATGGACTCCTTTTAATTGTGCTACTACAAAAGGCAATAGAAAAGTAATGTATTATCTAATAGCCCATGGAGCAAGTATTGAGACGAATGATCCACAGAAAATATTACTTTCTATTTGTCCATATAATTATCTAGAAGCAGTAACTACTATGATACAACTTGGAATATGGAAGGATGTGATGAAATTGATGGGAGCCGGGTTTTTACGTTGTTCTGCCGGACATGGTGATACACTAATGGTACATGCCCTATTAGAAGCTGGAGCAAATGCTAATGCAGGTGATGATTTAGGATCAACTGCTTTACATAAAGCTGTCAAGTATAACCATCCGGAAGTAGTAAAGATCTTAATTTTATATAGAGCAAATGTTAATGCGCAGAATGACTTAGGGGAATCTCCTTTAACTTATGCTGTCGAACATAGAAACTGGATAGTAGTAATAACTTTACTATGCTATGGCGCAAATCCTTCATTGCCTGATAATTGTTATGAAAATGTAAGAGATTTAGCTAAACGTCAAGGTATAAGTAATCTTCTAGTGGAAGCAGAACAAAGAGCACTAGCTATACTTACACAGCTTGACTTAGAATCAAGTATATTCAGAAACACAGCATTAATGATAGTGCAACACATATGTTGAGAGAAATAGAATTACATCTATCTATCAACTTTGAACGTATGATAAGAGATCAAGCTAATAAAATTGAACAATTACAGTATAACGCTAAACTTAATGAAAAAGGAGTAGCACTTATAACTGACCGCATTGAATGTGTGCAGTTAGGGACTAACACTAAAGCGTGTCCAGCTGAAATGGATGGAATAAAAGAACAAATATTACATAGTCCTTGCAGGTGGTCATATCGCACTAAAAATGTTAATGTAGGAAGAGTAACATCTTTAGCTAACGGCATTGAGTGTATGAAGTTAGGGCCTAACACTGAAGCGTGTCCAGGCCCTAGTATTAAAGAGCCTAATACTCACCTCTCTATGATCGAGAAACTATCATTGTTACCACTTTACTCAGCTGTAGGAAAATATGAAGCTCTTATAAAGAGTTAAATAATCCTCTAAATTCCAGCACGTAGCACTTGATGCAAGTAGCTGAAACTGAGGAGTACATTGGCTATGTTAGATTTTAGTTTACAAAATAAAATTTTTATAAGTAAGATGTCAAAAGGTATCAAAACTATATTAGTAGAAGACAATAACGTTAGGCTCGATAGGTACATCAGAAGAATTTTTCCCAATTTGAAACAATCTGCAATTGAGAAATCTTTAAGGAAAGGATTAATCAAGGTTGATAATTGCACGGCAAAATCCAGCGATAGGGTAAGCTCTGGGCAAGCTATAATGATAAGATACTTAGACTATATTGAGAACACTAATTCTGACTGCAAATATAATGAAAAGTTAGTGAATCTACTAAGAGATAACATATTATATGAAGACGAATATATACTAGCTATAAACAAACCCGCAGGGGTCATTGTTCAAGGCGGCATAAAGGTAAAAATTAGCATTAGTGATTTACTTGACCAAATAAGAGAGAGAGAAATATTTAAAATTGTTCATAGGCTGGATAGGGATACAAGCGGAGTAATAATATTCGCACGCAATGCTAGCGTTGCAAGATACCTTATGGAAGAATTTAAAGGACGGAGGATAAAAAAAACTTACCTAGCATTAACTTCTGGTATACCGAGCAAAGATAATGGAACAATAGACTATCCGTTGGTGAAAAAATATATTTCAGGACAAGAAAGAGTGGTCATTGATGAAGACTCACTACAGAATGCCACTACACACTTTTCAAGTTTGTCAAGGCTAAAACACAATGTCGCTTATCTAGAATTACAACCAATTACTGGTAGAACCCATCAGTTACGTGTACATTTAGCTCATATAAATTGCCCTATTCTTGGTGACGGTAAATATGGCGGTAAAAAAGCTTTTATTGATGGAGTAGCAAATCAGATTCACCTGCATTCATATTCTTTGTCTTTAAAGTTGCCAAATAATAAAGAAGTAACTATTACTGCTCCTGTCCCTAAACATATCGAAAAATCTATTGAAGTGCTATCTTTTGACTGAAGCGATTTCACCAATCAATTTTTTTGTCTTTGGCTTTAATTTGAAGTACAGATATTAGGCTAATCAATGCACAAACAGTAAGGTAAATCCCTGCTGCAAGTTTTGTTTCAGTTTTTTCTATAAGCCACATGCATATCGATGGAGAAAGGCCACCAAAAATACCTGCTGATATGTTATGAGCTAAGCTGAAGCTAGTGCATCTAACTTTCGTTGGAAATAACTCGCAGGCGAGAGAATTATATATTCCAAAAGATGCACCTATCGGTATGCTCATCAACATAAAAGTGAATGTTATAATATAGTGATTATCATATGATAATAGAGAAAGTACCGGCAAGCTAACACAAGCTAAAGTTACTAATGTAGGAATTATCACATTTTTTCTTCCAATTTTATCAGAAAGTATTGAAAACAGCACTGCAGACGTTCCAAATGTGATTTCAACCATGATCCTTACTAGATTTTTAATATCAATGCCTGAGAAGGTAAGTTCTTTGACAGATATGTTATAAAACATAATTACCGAATAAACGATTGCATTTTGGGCAATACCAAGTCCAATTGCTAATATAAATGCTTTTTTGTAGGTTTTGATTAGTTCAAAAAATGGAGAACTAGATAAGCTTTTATTTTGGTCATGAGTTTTGTACGCTAAACTCTCTTCCATTATGTATCTTATTAAAAAGCCTGTTACACCCATAATAGAGCAAAAATAGAAGGGCAGCCTCCAGCCCCAAATTTCATAACTTTCACCTGTAAACTTTTTGCAAATAGCTATCATTACAAAGCATAGAATAGAACCAAGAGCACCACTAAAAGCTTTCATGCTACCTAAAAAGCCTAGATTTTTTTTATCGCTTGAATGCTCTATTAAAAAAGCTGAATTGATACTTGTTTCTCCACCTGATGCCATTCCTTGTGTTATTCTACAAAGCAGAAGCAATATAGGAGAAAATATTCCTATTTCTTTAAAGCTTGGTATAATTGCAATTGCAGTAGATGATATCGAAGCTAATATTACGGAAGTCAGCAAAATTTTCCTTCTGCCGTATTTATCTCCAATATAACCAAAAATAAATGCACCAAGTGGTCTAAATCCAAATCCAATTGCAAAACTGCCAAGAAATTTGATTGTGCTTAAATAATCACTTTCTGAAGGAAAAAAGACGTTGCTTATTATATGCGTTAAAACTCCAAACAGAGTTATTTCATACCATATAATCATATTGCAGATGATGCTTGATAGTATTGCTTTTTGAATATTGTTCATGATTTTTAACTCACTATAATTTAACTTACTAATAACAAGTATTGTTGTCTATAGATTGTAGTTTAGAACTTTGTAACTGTTTTAGTATAAAATTGTTTACAATATGCCCAAAAGATATTCATTAGATTTTCACTATTATATTTTATATTCAACATTTGTTGTAATTATGGGGTTAGTATGAGTGAAAAAGGTATAGACATATCTCAAGATTTTCGCTATTATGTCTTATATTGAACATTTATTGTAATTACGAGGTTGTTATGAGTGAAAAAGGTATAGACGTATCTCATTGGAATGGAGAGATTGATTGGTCGAAAGTTGCAAAGGATGGGGTAAGGTTTGCGTTTGCCAAGGCAACTGAGGGAGAAACTTTTCAAGACACTAAATTTGGACAAAATTTTCAAGGTATGAAAGATAATAATGTGCAAAGTGGGGCATATCATGTGTTTAGGATGACCTCGACACCTGAAGGTCAGTTGAATAACATAGTTAACGAACTTAAAAAAGCTGATTTTGAGCCAGGTACAAATAAGTTAGCTGTTAGTGCTACAACTGGTATTTGCGAAGGAAGAACAACAAAATGTGATAATCCTATAAAACACACTAACACACAGAGAGCCGAAAAACTTCATTCTTTATTGACTCAACTGGATGAAGAAGGATACAGTCCAATTGTATATGCTTCACCAAAAATGTGGAATGATTACTATACACAAGAAGAATATAATTTTTCTCAATACCCATTATGGGTTGCTGATTGGAGAGGGAGATCGGAGCCTGAATTACCTAAAGATTGGAAGGATGCGGGTAAAGACTATACTTATTGGAATTACACCTCCCGAGGAGAAGTAGACGGAATAGAGGGCCAAGTCCCGCTAGACCAAACGTTTTGATATCCTAAAACTATAAAGTAGTGCTAGGCCCTAGCACTACTTCAACAGAGTTCAATATTCTTGTTTTTCCCCATCTAAACTCAAGTTATACGTAGCTTTATTCAATAACCTTTAAAGACAACTCACGTAAATGCTTATCCTCTACTTTAGAAGGAGCACCCATTAGAACGTCTTCACCTTGCTGATTCATAGGAAAACAGATTACTTCACGAATACTAGGCTCATCAGCAAGTAGCATAACTATTCTATCAACTCCTGGTGCTATTCCACCATGAGGTGGCACTCCAAACCTAAATGCACGTACAAGCGCACCAAATTTTGCATCAACTTCTTCTTTACTGTAGCCTGCAATGGCAAAAGCTCCGTACATAATATCTAGTCTGTTATTACGAATTGCTCCACTTGACAGCTCTATTCCATTGCAAACAAGATCATATTGGTAAGCAAGGATATCCAGTGGATTCTTTTCTTCTAAATCTTTCAAGCCACCATGTGGCATAGAAAATGGATTATGAAAGAAATCAATTTTTTTACTTTTATCGTCATACGCAAAGTAAGGAAAATCAATCACCCAACAGAATTTGAAGATATTTTCATCTATAAGACCTAGTTCTGATCCCAAAAGAATACGCACTTTCCCTGAAATTATTGCTGCTTCATTTTCCTTATCAGAAGCAAAAAATACACTATCTCCAGGTTCTATATTTGTTATTTCTTTTATGGAATTTAACCTATTGTCATCAAGGAATTTAGCAATTGGTCCTTTTGCAATTCCATCTTTATCGAACGTTATATATCCAAGACCTTTAGAACCGAATTCCTTTTGTGCATGTTCTATTTTTTTATCAAAAAAGCTACGAGGTTCCTCTGCTGTTTTAGGAGCAGGAATGGCTCTCACTACCATACCGCGTTCAATATTGCTTTTGAAAATATTGAACTCTGAATCACGGAAAATTTCTGTTACATCGCTAATTAATAATGGATTACGCAAATCTGGCTTATCAGATCCATATTTGAGCATTGCTTCTTTGTATGTAATACGTGGAAAATCTTTACCGACAGACTTGCGAGAAAATTTCGCGAACACTTTATATAAAGTAGATTCAATAACCTGAAATATATCTTCTTGAGTCACAAAAGACATTTCAAGGTCGAGCTGATAAAACTCTCCAGGAGAACGGTCAGCCCTTGCGTCCTCATCACGAAAACAAGGTGCAATTTGAAAATATTTATCAAACCCTGAAACCATAAGCAACTGCTTAAAAATCTGTGGAGCTTGTGGTAATGCATAGAATTTACCAGGATTTAGTCTGCTTGGCACTAAGTAGTCACGTGCACCTTCAGGAGAAGAGGCAGTAAGTATTGGAGTTTGAATTTCCAAAAATCCTTGCTCTATCATGAGCCTCCTGAGCTCTAAAATGATCTGTGAACGCAGAATAATGTTATTACGAACCTTTTCACGTCTTAAATCAAGAAAACGGTATTTAAATCTCATGTTTTCTGGGTATTCTTGCTCGCCGGAGATACTTGCTAGTATACTCCTTTCTTCTTTTGCTATTTCTTCATCACAGTGGAACTCAACTTCCGATTCAACTTGCAAATTACTAACTATAACTTCAATTTCTCCTGTGTAAATAGAGCTGTTTACCGTATCTTCAGTTCTAGCTTTGACTGTTCCTGTGACAGTAATCACACTCTCTGATTTTAAATTTGAAATTTCATCAAAAAAGTCTTTGTCATTATTGAATACCAGTTGAGTAATTCCATAAAAATCTCTTAAATCAACAAAGATTAGGTTACCATGGTCACGTTTACGGTACAGCCACCCAGAGAGAGTAACTTCCTTTTCTACATCATTCTTCCTTAATTCATTACACGCGTGAGTTTTATAGCAGTTCATTTAATTGAAATTTCTAGAATACAGAAAGATTATAAAATAAATTAACCTTTGGGCAAGATAATATCTGAAGATCCTTTACAAACAATTCCGGATGGCTTTGTTGCATGGCTAGTGTCGGTAGAGGTTATTGTAAGAAGAAAAGCTTTTCAATATACGACTACTAACGCATTTTGTTGTAGAATAGGCATTTTCCAAACAAGTATAACTTATGCCGCAAAAAATGAGAGTAAGTAACCAAAGAGGATATAACGAATTTCTCAAAAAAAGAGGCAACATTTTTCATTTTGTTAATCAAGCTATAGAAAATTGGATATAATTTCTTTGATTGTGTGTGTTGAGGTGTATTTATGAATCCTGAGGAACTACAGAAAATTCTATCTGAAAATAAGAAGAAAGATTCTGTATTAAAAAAGCTTCTTAGAGCTGTTAAGGAGAATGACTTAGAAAAAGTAAAATCAATTTTTGAGAAAAACATCTCTATTATTAAAGATGTTGTTGCTGAGATTAATTCCCAAAATGGTACAAATTTATTAGGTTATGCTGTTGATAGTAAAATGGACAAATATCTAATAGAAAAGGGTATAAGCTTTAGTGCTGCAGTCACAAAGGCAGTTCGAAGAAGAGATTTAGAGTCAGTAAAATCAATCTGTCAGGTGAGTAGCTTAATAGCTAAAGATGAGTTACAGCAAAATCCTGAGCCACTACAATCTGCAACTTATGATCACAAATTTAATGATAAAATTGCAAGGTATCTGATTGAACAAGGTGTAAATCCTAATGCAACTGATAATCTTAGTTGTTACTTACTTCATCTGCAAATTGCAAAAAGCAATTTCAAAGGAGCTAAGGCTTTAATAGAAAACGGCGCGGATGTTAACTTAATCAATCAAGGGGTAAAAAGCTATCAGACATTAATTATGGGTGGTAGTGAGTTGAAGGGTGAAACTGCGTTGAATTTTGCAATTACAATATATTACAAACATAAAGACATAGACAATCAAAAATCTGATGAAACCTTAAAATTTATAAGTTATTTTATAGAACAAAAAGCAAACTTAAATATTAAAGATTATCATGAGATGGTCCCTTTAGATATTACTATATTTCATAATTCTCCAAAGATAGTAGAATTATTGATAAAAGCTGGTGCTGATCTTAATATTGGAAGGAAAAAAGCAGAAGGTGTTTTAAAGTATGCAATTACTGAAGGGCATATAGATATAGGGAAAGCTACAATTAGATATATTTTGAACATGACTCACACTTGTTAACAACTTCAAATAAACCAGATCTTCTCAATGACCAACAAGAATTATCAAACTATTGGGATGAATATAAAGCTCAAGTTAAAGAGCTTGATATAATAGGAGATAGAATTTACTTGACTGGTGACCGCTCTACCCGTCCTATAATGAGAACAGTGAGTGGCTTTTTAGATTATGAAAGTAGAAAAATCTAGTAAGATCATCATTCATATCTAGTGCTGAGGCACCAGAAAATTTTTGTCCGAGAAAGCTGGCTGTTATAAGTGTAGCTGCAATAACTTGCGCTTTAGCATTATATTTTCTTGCTCCATTAATCATTGGGTCTTCTGCTGGAATTGGTACTCAACTAGCATTAGGAGCTGTAGGTGCAGTTGTAGGTGGTGGAATTGGAATCTTGACCAATGTGGCAATAGATCAATGCCACGTTAATTCAGCTATTCAGAAAGCTGACTAAAATTAAAGCGCCATAGATTGCTAAAACTCCATAATTGTGGAGTAATATAATGTTACTTTCCTCAAGCCTTTAGCTCCTCAAATACTTCTCTTGCTCTGTTTAAAATAGAATCAGGAAACCCAGCAAGTTTTGCTACGTGTATTCCATATGACTCATCTGCAATGCCTTCAATTACTTCATGTAAAAAGATGACTTCTCCTTTCCATTCTTTTATTTTCATACAAAAACATTTTACATTTTCTAAGTATTCACCTACTTTAGTCAATTCATGATAATGAGTTGCAAAAATGGCGCGGCACTTATTTATGTTGTGAACGTGTTCAATCACCGCCTGTGCAATAGATAATCCATCATATACCCCTGTGCCCCTACCAATTTCATCAAGTATCACCAAGGAACGATCTGTTGCCTGATTTACTATCGTTGCTGTTTCGATCATCTCTACCATGAAGGTAGAATAACCAGCTGTTATATTATCTGTTGCACCAACCCTGCTAAATATCTTGTCAATCACTCCTATATGTGCACTCTCTGCTGGCACAAATGACCCCATGTGAGCTAAAACTGCAATGAGAGCGTTTTGCCTCAAAAAAGTGCTTTTTCCCGCCATATTAGGCCCAGTAATTAGATGTATACCAGCTAAATTGATGCTATTTGAAATGAATTTATCGTTAACTTCAACCACTGGATGTCTTCCACTACAGATGTTGAACTCTTTACTGTCATCGATAATGGGTTTTACGTAATTATTTTGCACTGCAAGCTCCGCAAACGTGGCTCTAATATCAAGTTTTGCCAAAGCATTTGCAGCAAGAGCAATTTTTTCAGATTCTTTAGCGACTTTACTACATAGTTCACTAAAAATTTTCACTTCTAAGCCGATTGCAGCATCACGTGCCGTAAGAATTTTATTTTCTAGTTCTTTCAATTCATTAGTGGTATAGCGCATGCTATTTGCTAAGCTTTGCCTATGAATAAATATATCCGAAGTTATTTTGTGATTTGCCGACACTTCAACGTAGTAACCAAGTATATTGTTGTGTAATATTTTGAGTGCAGCAATGCCAGTTAGGTCGCGATAAGACTCACGGAGCTTAGTTACCAACTTATTACTGTTGTTCAATATACAATATAATTCGGATAATTCTTGATCATATTTTGGATTGATAAATCCTCCTTCTTTTACGGAACTGAGGTTGTTATCAAGGATAGCACTGTTTAGAAGCTCGAATAGATCTTTATGGTTACCAAGACTTTTATGTATTGTGCTTAGTTCACTTTCGTTACTACTTATCACCTGAGTAGTAGACTTTTCTCTGTTTAAGCATTGGAATGACATCTGAGAGTTAGCTGCCGGTTCTTCACTTAAACAATAATTATGCAAGGTAGACAGAAACTCAGATAACTCTAAAGTTTTTCCTAGGCCTATTTTTAATAGGTTCATATCCTTTGGCGAACCACGTCCTAGTATTAAGCGCGATAAAGACCTCTCAATATCCGGAATGTTAGATAATATCTCTCGTATTTTTCTACGTGTCTCATAATTATTTACAAAAAATTGAGTGGTGTTGAGCCTCAAATTGATTGCCTTGGAGCAAGCAAGTGGTGAAGCAAGCATTTGTTTGAGCAGGCGTCCACCAGAAGCTGTAACTGTGTGATCAATAACTGAAATTAGTGAACCTTTCTTTTCACCAAATTGAGTTGAGAATAACTCAAGATTTCTCCTTGCTGAAGCATCAATAAGCATGAAATTTTGTTGCTTATAGGTTTTCGGGAATTCAAGCCTTGGAATGGAGCTCCTTTGTGTTACTCTGACATATTCAAGCAGTGCACCGCACGCCATGATTTCTACTTTGCTGAAATTTCCTATACTTCCAAGTTCCCTGATTTTATAAAACTCGCATAACGTTCTGTGAGATTTACTATACTCAAAAAAACTCTGTACGTGTTGTGTAATTGATATTTTATAATTTTTTAAAATCGATCTAATTTTTTCGTCCTCAATGAATTTTTCAGAAATTAATAATTCTCTTGGTGATATACGCAACAAATCACTATCTAGAGCTTTCAAACTCGTTAAAGTGTGAAAAAATTTTCCCGTCGATAATTCAAGCCAACTAATAGCATATTCATCATTTTGTTCAACTATGGATGCGAGATAATTATTGCTTTTATCCTCCAGTAGTGAATCTTCTATAATTGTACCTGGAGTTACAACTCGCACTACATCACGTTTTGCTATGGATTTATAGCCCCTCTTTTTTGCTTCATCAGCAGTTTCTAATTGGTCACAGATTGCTACTTTGAATCCTAAATCTATTAGCTTGTGCAGGTAAGACTCACTACTGTGTGCTGGCACTCCACACATTGGTATTTCTTGTCCATTTGAATTGCCCCTCTTGGTTAGCACTATATTCAGCAATTTTGCAGCTTTAATAGCATCATCGAAAAACAATTCATAAAAATCTCCCAGTCTATAAAACAATAGATGATCCGTGTATTGAGCTTTCAAATTTAAATATTGCTCCATTACAGGGGTATTTTTTTCTCTTATTAAGTTCATAATATTTTTAAATATGTTAGCAGCAAACCACTTACCCTGGTGTTGGTTATTTTATTATGGATAAATATTTTTTTTAGCTATAGTACAAAAACAAATAGTTTGAGGTATAATTATGGAATATGAACGGTTGTTAAAATATTAAGGACAATAAGTGACTTAAATGAGAACAATATAATCGAAAGGGTAAAAGAGGAATTGGAAAAAGAAGATCCAGACAGGTATAAAAAGTGGCAAGATAGTGAATTTAACATAAATTATACATTCGATGATCAAAGTACGTTGTTACATATAGCTGCTAGAAATGATCTTGTAAAGATAGCAGAGCTTTTAATAAAAAAAAGGGGTAATGTTAATACAGCAGATCAAGATGGATGGAATCCTTTACACTTTGCTGTTGAAAGTGGCAGTATAGGAGTGGTAGAGATTCTCATAGCAAACGGGGTTAATGTTAATGTAGCAGATCAAAATGGGTTTACTCCTTTGCATTGTGCTACTATCAATGGACATGAAGAAATAGTAGAACTCCTATTAGAGAAAAGGGATAATGTTGACGTAGCGGATGAATACGGGCGTACTTCGTTATGCTGAGCTATTAGAAATGGCTATTCAGAAATAGCAAGAATTCTACTTGAAAACAAAGCAGATCCTTTATTGGGACATAAAAGTTTTAACACACTAAAGCTTTTGATTGAATTAATAAAAAATGATTTTGAGCACTCTAAGAAAGCAGAAGAAACACAGCAACAAGATGATGAATATGAATTGATTAAATACTCGTTGCTACTTCGCAATGACTGCTCCTTAACGGATGTTGTCGAAAGAAGTGCATTTGGCAAGCTGATATCTACGTGTCTTGTTGACATGTCTAACTTAACAGAGAGTCAGAAGGAGTTGAATAAAAATTCTTAAGTACTTTTAAAAACTTTCCACATGTTACTTATAAGGATTATAAGAACGATGTTGAAAAAATTAAAAAATTTTTACTAGATCATAAAAGTAATCAAGATCTAAAAAACATTCTCAACCTTAAAAGAGGAGAATCTAAACTGACAACACTGCATATTCTATCAAGTATGGAATGTAGCAATTCAGAAGAATGCATAGATTTACTGTTGAATTCAGGTGCTGATCCTCATGAAAAGAACGACACAGGAAGAACGCCTTTGCATTATGCTACTCGTTCTGGTCATTGTGATACAATTATCAAATTGCTTCTAAGGAAAGGAGCTAATCTTGATATAAAGGATAAAAAAGGTAAAACCCCAATAGAATTTGCAATTAATAATCCCAACCTTAATATTAAAGAATAATTTTTAACTGATGATGTTATTTATAGAACTTTTCGTAAAAAAAACACAAGTTGACTATAATGGAAAAAAGTATTTGTACAAAAGTGTAAATCTATGGGGAGAGGATTTTCTACTAGATGAGCAAGATCCAGATAAATATTTTTGTAAATTAGATGAAGTTCAAGACATAAATCAGCTAGAACAGGTTGTAAATGAAGCTATAAAATCTAGGGTAAGGTTCAATCTTACTTGTGAGGGAAATATATATGGAAATACTTATGAGAGTAAGTATAATTTTACAGATTATGTAATAAGAAGAATTAGTGAATTAAAGATTTTTCAAGGTGAAAGAGACATAGAAGTTGCTAGTCGCATAGTATGTAATTTGGTAAAAAGAGGTGCGGTATTTGAAACTCAAAGTAGCATAATTGTAATTGATAAACTAGAGAAGTTTAAAGACCACAAAGCTAATCTTAAAGAAGCACGTAAAAGCTATATACATTACTCTCTAAGATTTTTAGAAGCTGCAAAAAACGCAACTACTGGTAAGGTAAAAGAGGCAAAAATGGACAACTTCACTTTCTACTTGAAATACTCAAAGAATAGTATAGTCGAGGTTGCAAAAATCATAAATGGAACAGATGAAAGCACAGAATTTCGAAGAGAAGTGATAGCAATAGGTGAAAGCGAGACAGAAATTTTAACAGAAGGTGGGGTAAGAAATTATACTGACCTTATAGGCAATATTGTACTGACTTTTCATACTGATTTGGGAAAAGTAGATGCTAGATTGTATTCTGATGTGCAAGATGAAGGAAAAATTATATTAGAAGTGAGTACCAAGGAGGAAATATTGGAAAAGTTTAAAGATTATAAAGAAGAGTTAGGTGAGAACTGCTTGCTTAGTGGTTCTTCTGTCTACGACGCTATTAAGCAGGGATATTTTAAAAGGCCTGAGTAAGTAGATTCCATATATCATGTAAGCTCTTCATTAGAAAATATATCTTTATTGCCTATTGTACAACAGAACATAGAGAAAATTCCCTAGCAAGGTTAGTGTTGCTTAGCTTAAGTTTAAATTGCCAAAAAATGCAAACTTTATGATACTGAAGGAACTACTTTTTTGCTAGAAGGCAAAGCAGCAAGGAGCGAACCAAAAGCGATAAGAAAGGATCCAAGCCAGATTATAGACATTCCAGGTTTATATTGCACTTTAGCTGCGATTTTGCTCTTACTCTTATCAATCTCTCCAATTACAACATAAATATCAGAAAATAAATTATGGTAGATACTGCTTTCAACATTTTTCTGAACTTCCGCAAGGTAAAATCTATATTCAGGAGTTACTTCACCTAATATCTTATTATTCAGCAAATTCCTGATATCCATTGTACCCCTCACTGCATGGAAATTTTTTTCTTTTATTAGCTCAATATTTCGTAAAGTAACTTTAAATTTATTGACTGTTATGCTGTCTCCTATTCCCAAGTAGTTTTCTTTTTTCTCCTGCCAACCAACTGAATAAGATATACCAAGCACTAGAATTGCCACTCCAGCATGAGCAAGCATCATTGCATAGTAGGACTTAGAAACTCTTCTTACTAATAAAATTGATTCACCAAATGCTACCTTAAATAAACAAATTCTTTTACTATATGCTTCTAAAACAAAGATTAATAATGCTATGGAGATGGTAATTGATAGTACAATCATTAGCTCCATGTGAAAGATAAACGGCAAAATAGCTGCAGCACTACAAAATGAAAATCTATATTCACGGAATATTGGCAATAGACTATTTCCCTGCCAACTGCAGCATTGCCCTATCATGGTGAGCACTAGAATAGCTAGTGCAATAGAATTAAATAAAGAATTGTAATATGGTGCTCCAACTGAAATTAATTCACCGGTTAAATACTCAAGCACTGTAGGGTATAAAGTGCCAACAAACACGATGAAAAAGGCAGTGATGAATAATAAATTGTTCATCAGCATCATCGTAAGGCGTGAAAAGAATCTTCTATCTTCTGTCACTTGAGTAATCGAATACTGGAAAGATGTGTGATTCTTTCTCGTAAACACTACAAATATTACTAAGCTACTGACTGTAATTACACCAAGTAGAGCTAATATATACAGTCCATATCTTGGGTCATCTGCAAACGTGTGCACTGAGGTAAGTATTCCTGAGCGGACTAGAAATGTTCCAGTCACACTCAATATAAAAGTTGTGAGCGTAAGTAAAATAGTAAAATTCCTTAAAGTATTGAAATTTCGTACAACGAGCAACAAATGTGTCAGCGCCACTGCAATTAGCCACGGCATCAAAGAAACGTTTTCCACTGGATCCCAAAACCAAAATCCACCCCAACCGAGTTCACGATATGCCCACCAGCTACCCAAGCTGATGCCCAAAGTGAGCAGCGACCAAGAAATAAGTACCCAAGGCCTGACAATTTTAGCCCAAACATTTCCTTCAGTATTTAAAATTAATCCAGCTATAGAGAGCGAAAAAGGAACGCTAAATCCAAGGTACCCCAAATATAATACCGGTGGATGAATAGCAAGGCCTATATCCTGCAATATCGGATTAAAACCCAGTCCATCTGTTTCAATGCCTGGCATTTTAGTGAAGGGGTTGGATTCAAGTAAAGTGAACAGTAAAAAACAAAAGCAAATCAAGCCTTGGGTGATAAGAGATATTTTTTTTAATTTACTACCATTAGTTCGTTCTGGTGTCATTCCAGTGCTTGACACTGGAATCCAGTTTTTATTACACTGCCGTTTGATGTACTCACTTGCAATTAAATTGTCTGGATCCCAGTGTCTGGGCACTGGGATGACAGAAGGTATATAAATATCCATTAGTAATAAATACATGACAGGCACTAAGGTCCAAAGCAACATAGACCCTTCTTTATTTCCCCAAACACCACAAATCTTATAGATCAAAGGTTTTGTTGTGTGTGAATGGTAATATACGTTTTCAAGTGAAAAATCATTTTTAATGTGGCAGTAGATCAAAATAGCCATTGATGCTGACACACAAAAAAATATGGCAGAGGAAACAAATCGGTAAGAACTAAACGGTAGAAACAAATACGTTAAAGATAACAAACAGGCTACCAATAACAATATATTCCCAAATTCAGGCATAAGATTCATATAATGATATTACTAATAATAAATTGGGAGTTAAAGTTTTAATATAGGAACAAAGTTAACCTTCAATTATATTAATAGTAAGTAAAAATTAAGCATTAAGCTTTTATACTTTATATGATATAACATCAATATTGTGAGGTAATATTATGGGCACAACTAAGATTAGTGAATTTCTATTCGATATAAAAGGTAAAGTGGCAAAACAACATGCTGAACCAATAATTGAAAAATCTCTATACTATTTTAGGATTCAAAGATGTAGAAGATTTAGAACATAAGACAAGTAAGTCCGTTAACAAAAAAAAAATTGGCAGCTGTTTATTGATTGCTTTACAAAGGAAATAGATTATGTAGCAACTAAGCAAGTTGTAAAAAACGTTGTTTGTAATATTGCCAAAAGTGCCCAAGGCAATGCTTTTACTGAGGCTGAAAGCTTAATCTTAGATGAAAAACAAGATAATAAAAAGAGAGAAAGAACGATTAAAAAAGCTACTGGTATTTTAAAAAAATCAATCCAGAAAAAGCCTTCAATGAACTTTCAGTAATAAAAAAAACAATCCGAAGATTTTTTACAAACCGATTTTTATAAGGCGCAGAGCAAACCACTGCCAGGATTTGCTATATCTGGTGCGCAGCTTTTTGCGGAAACTTTGAAATATATAGAAATACTAGAAAAATTATCAGAAGTTAAAAAGGAAGATTTAACTAAGAGTTTCCTATTAAATTATATTAGTTCACTGAACAAAAAGTATCCTAAATCACAAGGTAAAAGGGAAGATGCTATACGAATACTATCAAGCGATGAGTTGAAGAATTTTTATAATAAAGGTGTAGAGGAAGGAATACTAAAACCGCTGGTATCATATAAAGAATGCAGAAATCTGTATGATAAAATGAGCCAAACAAAGAATGAATGTATAATCAAAAAAAAGAAGAATGAGAAAGCAAGTAAGTCAATAACCAGTATAATTAGTGACATAAAAATGTAGAGAAGCAGTCCTTAATTGCAAAAATTTTCAGAGCTCCTATATAAAGGAAAAAGCAGAATACCCATTTAGAGGCATTGCATGTCAAAAAATGATTGATATATATCAAGAGAGAATTGCTGGATATCAGGAAATTTCGTCAAAACCTAACCAAATAAGCGCAATATTAAAAGATACGCCGCAAGATGTGGAAGAATTTAAGGAAATAATCAATTGTGTAAATGAAGCAGAGCAGTATGATGAAATTTTTGATTTGGCTTTAATTTGCTTACCGAACATACAGAATAAGCTAGATCTTCAACCAGAAAACCCCCTAACAGAACTCAGAGCTTCACAAATTAACGTTGAAATTGAACTAACTAGGCTCTATGAACAAAATATTAGAGTAAGCATGTAAGTGCTTCAACAAAATTCAAAAAACCAATAAAGACCTCATAATTCTTATCAAAACAGGAGATTTCTAATAGTGGCAAATACCATGTATTTCTTTCAATTTGCAACTATTACGCCACCTAAATCACACATTGTCTTCCAGAAGGAAAATTTTGTTCCACTGGCAATCACCTCATGTATAGCTTTACTTCCACAATAAGAAAAATGGCAAAAGCAATTTTAGATCTACTCTAATAAAAGCCTATTTTCCTTGAAACTAAAATAGCTACTAAATGTGATAATAATATGATCTATTAGTTCTATTCCTATGCTTTTGCAAGCTGTCTGGTGAGAAACATATTGCTACTTGAAGGTTGTATATCTCCACTTGGGTGATTGTGGGATATTACAATGGATGTTGAGCCAATCAAAAGAGCACGTCTTATGATCTCTCTAACGTAAATAGGAGTTTGATCTACTGTACCAAAGTTCTGCAGATCTTCCGCTATTAGACGATATCTTTTATTCATATAGATGACGGGAAAACTTTCTTTATTAAGGCTTACTATACTTGCTTTTAAATAAGCAAGCAAATTTCCCAGTTATTGATTATAGGTAGGTCCTTTACTTCTTCTCGTACAGAACGAACAAAAGCCTGTTTAACACAAAAGATAGCAGATATAGCTGCATTACTAACTCCTTTGATATTCTGCAGTGCTTCTAAATCGGCGTGGCTTTGTTGCATAGCTAGTGTTGGTAGAGGTTATTGTAAGAAGAAAAGCTTTTCAATATATGACTACTAACGAATTTTGTTGTAGAATAGGCATTTTCCAAACAAGCATAACTTATGCTGTAAAAAGTGAGAGTAAGCAACCAAAGAGAATATAACGAATTTCTCAAAAAAAAGAGGAAATATTTTTCATTTTGTTAATCAAGCTATAGAAAATTGGTATGAAAATAGTCCAAAAGTTGCAGGTGGCAATACTACTTATAGTGATAAGGTTGTGATTTTAATACACATAATAGTTCATCTTTTTAGAATTGGCTTGAGGCAAGCTGTAGGTTTTGTAAAAGGTTATATGGTACAAATAGGCAAAAAAACTTAAGATTATCAGCTATACACAAGCTTCCAGAAGATTTAAAAAGCTTAATTTGAAGATTGATGACAATAGAGCCAATAAAGATGATTTTGAAAATATTGAAATTGCCGTAGATAGCACTAGAGTTAGTATCTACAATAATAACGGTGGGCACAGTAAGCTTAATACTCGAAAAAGAAAATACAGTGGTTATGGTCAAGTAAGAAAACTACATGTTGTTTTAAACGTGAATGATAAGAAAGCAATAAGCATGAACTACACTAGTAGTGTTGCTGTAGACTATTTGCCGGTCTGTGATATGTGAGAAGAAGTCAGTGATAAGTATAATATTTGTTCTATTCGAGCAGATGCGGCTTATGATATAAAAAGTGTGTATAAAGAATGCAGAAAATACAATATTGTGCCTATTATTCGCCCTAGAAAGGATACTAAAATTTGTTTAGCTGATTACTTATCAGAAGGAAACGAGTATATTAGTAGAATTAGGTCATATGAGAATTATGAAGATGGTATTAATGAATGGAAGAAAAAAATTAAGTATGGAGCACGGTCTTATATTGAAGTCTTTTTCTATAGGTTGAAGCAAATATTTGTGTTTAGCTTGAAAAATAAATCAGAGGTAAATCATGAAAAAGAGCTGTTAATTAAGTGCTACTTATTGAACATATTTACTGATATAGGTATGGCTAAATTTAAATTATCTGCGTAAATTTACTTTGATTTACATGCCTATCAGTCCTATGCAATAAAGCCAATCGGCATTAAAACCTTATTTAAACTACCAAAATTTTCTATCAAACTCTTTGCTACTGGCTTTACATCGATTCTACTATATTCTGAATATAAAATGTGTTCTAAAATCTCATAATCAAGTAATGATTGTCCGTTATCTAAAATAATTCTCTCTCTTAGGCCCTTTCTATGACCTTTTTTGTAATCTTTCATTATTCATGAATTGCTTATCTCTTATAATAATAAATTAAATTTTAAGTAAAATATTTAATAAAACACATGAAGCATAATTGTAAATTTTTGAAGACAGCAAATGAAAGTAGCCCCTCTCTTGTCATCTCCTTCTCCCTCCTTCTTGTCAATTCAAGTAGCCTCTATCCCAGTGCTTGCTGGGATCCATCCTTTCTTACCAACAAAAACCTAGCATAACTTTTGGGCTCAAAAAATTTCCAGCATCAAGTGCTGTCCTGAAGCTTTAGCTATAAATGTTAAGAAATTTACCAAGCGAAAAAAGACAAAAAAACCGCCGTGTAACAAGTTTTGACCCTATGATAATGTAAATTGGCGCCGTAATAATGTGCTAACGCTTAAAATAAGCGCATTTTGGCTGAATGTAGAAAAATAAAAAAAGACATGCAGCCGCTATAATTTTTATGTAATTTGCCAATGAATACCTGAGTTTTTTTTACTGAATTTTTGTTGTTGAACCCGCGCAGATCGGAAACAAGGATAAACACTCTTATTGTAAGAATAAGGGGGCTGGCGCAGTTTGTCAAGGAAGTTTTATGCGAGAGATCTATTGAAATGCTCATGCAAAATCATACTATTAATTGGTACACTATAAATTTAAAATTATAAATATGTTAAGCAAATTAGTAACTTTGCTATTAATTTTTGTATTTCCTTTTTGCTCATACTCATATCAGTTTAGAACCAAAGCAAAGCAAGCAATTGTCTTAGATTTAGCTTCAGACTCGTTCATTTTTGAACACAATTCCAGGGAAAAAATGGTCCCATCTTCAATGAGCAAATTGATGACTTTATATGTAGCTTTTGATTATCTAAAAGCTGGAATAATAAATATGGAAGATAAATTTCGAGTAAGCAGAAAAGCGTGGGAAAGAAAAGGCTCTTCCATGTTTTTGAAAGAAGGTCAATTTGTTACGGTAAAAGAACTACTTGAAGGAGTTACAATTGCCTCAGGTAATGATGCATGCATAGCGCTAGCCGAGGGTATTGCAGGATCAGAGGAGAATTTTGTTGCTGAAATGAATGAAGTTGCACAAGATTTAAATCTTAATGATAGTCATTTTGTTAACTCAAGCGGGTGGCCAGATGAAAACCATTTTATGAGCGCAAAAGATTTGGTAACACTGGCAAAAAGAATTTTCACCGATTTTCCTGAATACTATGATTTATTCTCTGAACAATATTTGACATATAACGATATTGTACAAAAAAATAAAAATCTTTTACTTTTCCATGATATTGGAGTTGATGGTCTAAAGACAGGTCATACAAGTGCTGGTGGTTATGGCATTATAGCATCTGCAAAACGGAACGATAGGAGAATTTTTGCTGTTGTGAATGGTTTGGATACCGAGAAAGAGCGAATAGAGGAAGCAAAAAGACTAATACAATATTCCTTAAATCATTTTCATACCAAGAAAATATTTGCTAAGGATAGCGTAGTTGAAGAAATAAATATTGTTTATGGAAAAGATAAAAAAGTGCCCGTTACAGTTGCAAACGATGTTACCATAACTTATAATCGCAGATTACATAATAAAATTAAAGTGCGTATTGAGTATAAAGATATGGTACCTGCACCAATTAAAAAAGGTCAAGAAGTGGGCAAAATTTTTGTAGAAATACCTGGTACTGAGCAAAAAACTATACCTGTTTATGCAGCAAATGATGTGCAGGAATTGAGCTATATAAAAAAAATTTTTAGAAAGTTGTTTTAATCAGCAAATGTAAGTTAAGGAGACCTGAAATACTAATCTACTTTCAACCTCTCAGCATGTAAACTGCGTGGTAAAGATTCCAACTCTTTTGCAGCAGTGAGTTCTTTATTTTTTGCATGTATACCGAGCTTATTGAATTCTCGGGCAGCAGGAAACACTCTTGCCTCAAGCGAACCAGCAGTTTTATTGTAATGATCAACAGCACTTTTTAAGCTTCTGCGTAAATTATCAAAATTTTCGCCCATTGTGCAGATTCTCTCATATAAAATATGGCCTAGTTCACTTATTTTCTTTGCATTTTCAGCTATCATCTCTTGCTTCCACCCATAGGCTACTGCCCTAAGTAGCGCGATTAAAGTGATTGGTGTTGCAATAATTACTTTTTTTTCTATTCCAATTTCTATCAAAGCTGGTTCACACTCTAGTGCTGCACTGAAAACCCCTTCTCCTGTTAAAAAAAGCACCACAAACTCTGGAGTATTTTCAAATTGGTTCCAATATTCCTTTCTGCCTAGATTATTTATATGTTTTTTTATTGCCAGAGAATGATTCTTCAATTTTTCCTTTTGTATCTGTAAATCATTTTGCGACATAGCATCCATATAAGAATCAAGTGGTACTTTAGCATCTATTATTATTTGCTTTCCTGATGGCATTTTTACTATTAAATCAGGACGTAACAAATTGTCCTCATTTTTATCAATTACTGAGGATTGAGTAAAAAAATCGCAATATTCAATCATTCCCGCCATCTCCATCACTCTTTTGAGCTGCATTTCACCCCACTTACCTCTAATGTGAGGTTTCCTCAAGGCGTTAGCAAGGCTAGAAGTTTGGTTCATTAATGCTCCAATTTGCTCCCTTAAACCTTCGTAGGCCCCTACCCTCTCTTTCTCTAGCTCACGTATTTCACTGTCGAATTTTTCTAATTTTTCTTTTATTGGAGTGATAACTTCGTTGATCGTTGCTTGCCTTTGTTTGAAGTCACTTTCTGTTTCTTTTAGCTTATTATCGATTACTTCTTTTGCTAAGTTCATAAAATTATTATTGTTTACCTGAAGAGCATCAAGAGAAAGTGCTTTAAAAGTGTTCGTAAGCCTCTCCTCTGCTTTTGTTAGTAATTCTATTTCCTTTTTCTTTTCTTCACGCTCTTTTTGAAGAATTACTTCAAGTTCTGCGTTCCTCACTTTCAAATCAACTATTTCCTTATTTTTATCTACTAAAGCCTGTTTTGACTCTTGAAGTTCATGTGCTACTTTAAGTAAATTCTTCTCAAGATTCTCACTAAATTTTCTATTCTTTCTTACAACAATATAGAGAAATAGTAGTAAAAAAAGGAAATTCAATACAAAAGCGATAGAATTGAAAAGCATCAGAACACAGAAAAAACCGCACTCACAATACTATCTAATTTTTTTATATATAAAAAAGAAAAAAAAGAGCACCTGAAGAGATGCGCTCACTGAAGGGCTTGGTTTGCTAATTAATAACTGTTTTCTTCTACACTTGGATTAGTAACAGAATGTCTTTTTATTGAAAATCTTATGCAAGAGTTATTTTTATAATATCAAATAGCAAATATATTAACAACTCAATTTTACTCTCATTATTATGATACTTACATACCAGTTACTTCACTAAAAACTTAGCTTCAATCCGGCAAAAAGCACATATCCGGAGTTATTATCTTCCACTGCAAGCTCCTTAGTACTGAATCTTACAATATCAAAGTAATATGAAGTACCAACAGCTAATGGATATTCAAGACTGAAAGCCTTTGATGTTAATTCGTTTGTACCTTTGTCTGCAATATCCCTAACACTATTAAAATATGTTAAGCTCACTTTACGAGAATCAGAATGATAAGCAATACCTGCATTTACATAATGCATATTATTTGTTTCATGACTACCCTTCTTACCAGATTTACCACCATTCCCGTACGACAAAATGCAATCAAGTTCAAAAAGCTTTAGTTTCACAGCAAAATTCCAGTGTAGTAATTGATTATGACACTGAAGATCGCTAGAATTTTTGTTTGTACAGTCAGTTAAATTTTCCCTTGCAAATTCGCCAGTCAAAGCAGTAGTAAAATTTATTTCATCTGATAGGGCATTTTTATAGGAAAGACCAGCGGCTATTAAATTATTATATTGTAAATTATTTTTACCTGGAACATAACTGAATCCAAGTTGAAAGTTATGAATTTCAGGAGAAATATAGTTTATCATTGGTTGTTTTAACTTCAGCTCTAGTCCATTATATTCGCTGTAAACATTGGGTTTTACCCAAAATACCTTGTCCTTATTGTACCCAGAGTCATCATCTTTTTTTCCATTACCGCATAGATTTGCATAGTTTGTCCAATGACCATTTATTCCCCCAGCAGCTGTATAAATTTTTGAAGTGTTAATTAACATACTCTGACTAACTAAACTTCCTTTACCATATTCAAATGATCCAAACTCCTGATTCTTTATGACAAAATACCACTTCTCCATTTCTAACTTTTCTATGTCTAGTGCCTTTAAGTTTGCAATACCAGAAACTCCTGCCTTAACACCAAAACCCATTTTAGTATTTGGATAAACTTGCTGTAAACAAAGCAAGCGTAGGTCTGAATAACTTGAGGTCTTGTCTTTGGCAGAGCTAAAAGAATCTCTATTGAAAGCGTAGCCAAATCTTAAATCTACTTTTCCATCTAGTTCTACATAAGACATCTCCTTATCCAGAACTACCCTAGCGTTAGCACTTCCTCCCACTAGCAATGATAAAAACAGTGTGATTAGTAACTTTATAAGCAAGCTTAAATTCTCAGTGTAAGCTTAACAGAAATAAAAAACAATCTTTATATCGTGTAGAACTTAGATACTACAAACCAATTAATGACAAAAGCGTTTAAGCATTCTTCACACTATGCTTTTGAATTATATTTCCATAAATAATTGATATACTTGGTAGTTTTCGCTTTAATAACTGCTTATTAATAGCAGAGCGTATACGATTCACTATTTTAGACGTGTTTTTGTACCACAGTTCATCAAAATAAAAAGCACCTTATTCTCATCAATAAATCCCCAAAAAATCATCAATACGGCAATTTTTATAAAATGCTCTATGATAACGTTCAATGGATCGTTCGTCTCACTCAATTTACTATTGAAGCCTATTATCCCTATAACTGCACTAATTTGATATTCAAAGGCAAAATTTAATACAACATATAACTCAAAATAGTGGACTCATTGTCTGGTATGTTAAACAAATTGTGGTTTTTATATTTTTTACCTATCAGGTATTTATCCCTAAACATTCCTAGCTTATGAAACAGGCTAATGTCACGTATTAATAGCTCATAATTAATATTGCTATTGTTTTTATATCTTCTCCTTTAGCGTCAATTAAAGAAAAGCCTATCACTTTTGGCAATATGATGAAGATAATTGACCAAAAATCCTGCTTGATAGTTTCAATACTTTTTCCTGTGAAATTCTCCAAATTTAATCTTCCCTTCAGCCTAGAAAAAATGTTTCTACTCCCCAGCGTAAGTAATATAATCTCTCAAACTCTTCGACTGTAAAACTTTTCTTATCTAACAGAGATGTTACTAACACTTCAACTTCTCCAGAAGAAAGTATTATTTTGACTAACCTGAATTTCATCTCATCAGGTAATCCTATCTTTCGTAGCTGTCTTGCTACTTTAATAGGTGCAGTAGACACTACCACCGTACTAGATGGGCTTTCCGTCTTAAACATAGCGTTTATTTCATTGAAAGACGAACTTGGACAGCGAATTATATAATTGATTTTCCTTCCTGTAAGCTCAGCAAGAAATCGCAGAGCAAGAATTAGTGAAGAAATTTTTATCTAGGGATATGAAGGATAGTAAAGAAAAAGTGAAAAAAAACAGAAAAAATCAAAGTTGCGAAAAATCTAGCAAAGGCATGTGTTGCTAGTGATATTATTGTACGAGCAAGTGGCCTAATTGCTGATGAGTTGGGTGATTGTTAAAATTGAATTGTGTTAAAGACGGTTGGGAGTGTTAAATAATATATTAAGATATAAGTAAAAGTAGTTAATATATCTATATTAAACCCTTATTTAGCTAACTCAACTGAAGCATTTTCATAAAGTTTTGCTGCTAACCTGCTTGTTTGATAACTTTCTTTAACGTCATCACAGCTAACACTGAAACACGTATTGCTAATGCTAGCAGAGAAGATAGTTGGTAAAATCGCCACAGCTGTCAGTACTCCCGATTACTTTTCCTGATAATGTGATAGTATTCGCAAGTATTATCATATATTACAAAAAAAATCAGTTAGCATTTCTGTTTATTAAAATAATACAATAAAGCTGCATTTTATATAATACTTCTCAAATTATTTCTACTAAATATTTATGAATATGGTTAAACAGTAGATAGAAGAAACCTTTTCTATTATTGATCTTTTATAAAGTAAAGTTATCTCATAAATATTAAATGGGAGTTTTATGGATCACAGACTAAGAGCTTATTTGCTTGGAGTTACCTGGTTTATACTCAGTTTACTTAGTAGTGTAGTCAATGATACTATATCAAAGTGTCTTGGTTTACACCTTCAAAGTTTTGAGATAATCTTTTTCCGTTTTTTATTTAGCACTATTACTCTTATACCTTTTATATTTTACTATGGAATAGGAGTTTGTAAAACAAGTCGAATATCTATTCAAATAACTAGAGGTGCATTGTTGTTTTGTGGAATGACCTTATGGACCTATGGGTTGACTATTTGCCCAATAGTAACTGCAACAATTATAGGTTTCTCAATACCATTGTTTGTTATGCTTCTTGCAATTCCTTTTCTGGAAGAAAATATAATTTGGCAAAGATGGGTAGTAGCTGTCATTGGTTTTATTGGTATTGCCATTACTACTAAAGCTTATAGCGAGGACTTTAATCCTAAAATTCTTATTTTTATCGTATCCGCGCTAATCTTCGCTACACTAGATGTACTTAATAAGAAGCTTTAATGAAGGAGTCAATAATAAGTATATTATTTTACTCAGCTCTAACAACAACAATTTTTTCCACTCCATCTTTGTTATTTTATTGGCATATGCCTTACTTGCCAGAATTAATATTACTGCTGATTTTGGGAACAAGTTCAAACCTAATTCTGTTCTTCATATTAAAAGCTTTTGCTCTTACTGATGCTACTGCACTTGCACCTTATAGATACATAGAGCTAATAATTTCTGCAATAGTAGCATACGTTATATTTAATGAATTACCTGATAAAAGTGCTTTATATGGTACTTTGATATTAATACCGTCAACCTTATTTATAGTTTACTCGGAAGGTAAGGCAATTAAGCAAAATAATGTAACAGCAAAATTTTATAATTGTTAATGGTATTTATTTTAGATGCTAAGCTATATTTTTAAGGTGATAATAAAATGCACATAACTATTATAGGAGTAGGGTATGTAGGCTTAGTATCTGGTAGAATGTTATCGGAGCAGGGCCATAAAGTTGATTGCATTGACATAAATACTAAGAAGATTGAACTTTTGAAATCAGGGAAAATTCCTCTATATGAACATTAATTGGCAGATTATTTAGAGAATAATATAAAGTCACAAAGGATAAGATTTTTTGATTCGTATTCTCAAATAAATCCCAATACAGAAGTAGTATTTGTAACTGTAGGTACTCCATCAGACTCCCTAGGAAATGCAAATTTAAAGAATGTATATAATGCAGTAAGTGAAGTTTCTGAGAGAGTTAATCAAGATTGCTTAATAGTAATAAAGTCAACTGTTCCTCCTGGTACTGCAGAAAATATACATAATCATTTATCTAATAAGGGCTATAACTTTGATTTGGGAGTTAATCCAGAGTTTCTCAAGCAAGGCTCTGCAATATCAGATTTTTTATACCCAGATAGGATAATAATATGAGTAAAAACTAAGCTAGCTAGGGCAAAACTAGAAGTTATATATAGATCATTTATAGACAAGAATATTCCGTTAATAGTCACTGATACAGTTACTGCTGAAATGATTAAATATGCTTCTAATGCTTTTTTAGCAACAAAGGTTGCTTTTATCAATGAGATGGCAGGTTTATGTGAGCTATTAGGAGCAGACATTGACCTTTTAGCTAACAATATGAGAATGGACCATAGAATAGGTAAGGAATTTCTCAAAGCTGTTCCAGGATTTGGAGGATCATATTTTCCTAAGGATTTGTCAGCTTTAATTCAGCAACGGTATCAAATAGATTTTTTTGCTGCAGAGGTAAAATAAATCTCACGCTCTCTACTATATCATCAGCGGATTCAACAAGTTTAGCGACGTTCTTAATTAAATAATTACTACCACTACAGCGTGAATCTAAAGGGAAACCAGAAATTGCAAATACCTCTCTTCCTTGATTCAAAGCAAATCTGCTGTGATAAGAGAACCAGACTTTTTTGATGCTTCAATTACCACAACACCGAGTGAAAGGCCAGATATAATTCGGTTTCTTTGGCGAAAATACTGAGGCTTTGGTTTAGTAGCAAATGTAAGCTCAGTAATTACTAATCCGCCATTTTCATTGATTCTTTTGTATAGATCAAAATTTTCTCTTGGGTATACTACGTCAATTCCACTTGCTGTAACAGCAATAGTGGGGTAGTTTTATATATTACACTGTTTGCTGCAGTATCAATCCCTCTTGCAAGACCAGAAATTACGATGAAACCAGCTTCGCTTAAATCCAGTGCCAACTTATTGGCAAAATTTCTTCCATTCATTGAAGAATTACGTCCACCGATTATTGCAATTATCTCACGACTTAATAATGATACATCACCAAGTGTAGTTATTACAGGAGGACAACCAGAGATATTCCTTAAAATTTCAGGGTAATCTGGATCACATTCTGGTGTTATTTTGGCTCCAATTTTTTCTGCATTCTTAATTTCTTCTCGTGCATTTTAAATTCCATAATCCTTGTCAGTCAACTTATTAAGATATTTAAGCAATTCATATAGCGACCCACATGCTCTAAGTATACTAAAGAACTTTACTGGTCCCACAGTTCTAGACAAGCTTAGCCATATTTCTAATTCTTCGTTATTTAATTTATTTATCTTCATAAAAGGCTTGAATTTCTTATCAATTTAGTGTACCCAAGATAATGTGGATATACAGTGTTTTATGACGCATTTTGTTACAGATAAATGCATAAAATGTAAATATACGGACTGTGTAGAAGTATGTCCCGTTGACTGCTTTTATGAAGGTAAAAATATGCTCGTGATTAACCCAGATGAGTGTATTGATTGTGGAGTATGTATACCTGAGTGTCCAGTGGATGCGATTGTAACTGATGATTCCATAAAAGATATTATAGAACTAGACGAAGGCTTGCTGAACAATGAACAAAAAATCTTTAAATCACTTTACAATATAAACGTAGAATATTCGCAAAAATGGCCAAACATTACAGCTAAAAAGCAACCCCTAGATACAGCAGAAGAGTATAAAGAAAAAAAGGATAAGACAGCTTATTTTGATGAAAATTTAGGGTCGTAGAGTACAAAAATAGACTTACATTTTTTTGATTAAATAGATTGTGAAATGGAACTATCTGTAGTTGCTGATCAATATGACATTGAAGGTGTAGAAACAGTTGATTACACAGATGTAAAGTGGAAGTCAAGTGGATTACAAAATTAAATTTTTAAAGAATATTACTGAAAAAGATCTTCCAGTTTTACTTGCAATCTGGTGTCTGATAATAAAGGAACCAGTTTTCATGACACCATCTGCAAGTTTCAAAGCGTTTTTTTCTATTGAAGATAAAAGTATCTTTTACATATGATGTATAGCAAAATATTAGGGTGCTTATGGTTCCAACTATAGCAATTTTAAGTGGTGGATTTTCTTGCGAAAGAGAAATATCGCTTATGAGCGGAAAAGCAGTAAAGAAGGCGCTTGACAGCCTTTCATATAAGGCAATAGAAATAGATGTTGATAGCAACATTGCTCAAAAGCTTAAAAAAACTAATCCCGCTCTTGCTTTTATTGCCCTACATGGACCTTATGGTGAAGATGGCTGTATTCAAGGTTTGTTGGAGATTTTAGGTATAAAATATACACACTCAGAAGTTATGGCTTCGTCTGTTGCTATGAATAAAGTGATGTCAAAGCATATATTCCATTCTCTTAATATCGATACTCCAAGAGGTTATGTAATTAGTCGAGAAGATGTGCTAAAAAATAATATTAAAGTTGATTACCCGTACGTCTTAAAACCGATTAACGAAGGCTCAAGCATTGGAGTACACATGATTTTCTCACATGAGGATTACTTAGAGCTAAAAAATAACAGTTCTACTATAGTGGAAAAGATAATCATAGAAGAATACATACCGGGTATAGAGTTACATACTGCTGTATTGCTGAACGAAGCAATTGGCACTATGGAAATACGACCAAAAAATAAATTCTATGATTATGAAGCAAAGTATACAGATGGATTTGCAGAACATATATTTCCTGCTAAAATTCCTGACAACATATATAGAATGACCTTGGAACACGCACTAAAAGTTCATCAATTTTTAGGATGCAAAACTGTCTCCCGCTCAGACTTCCGTTATAATCCCCAAAATAACACTTTAAAAATGCTTGAGATTAATACACATCCTGGCTTTACTGAATTATCGTTAGTACCAGAAATTGCAAAATTGACAAAAGGAATTGATTTTAATGAATTAATTAAAATTATTGTCAAAGACAGTTTACACCATAAGAATATTAGAGATCAAGCCGATGTTGAACAATGTTACTAGAAGCCAAAGGAGTTTTTTGCGCAAGTGTGCTTTCATGATTATAACTGCACTCTTCCTTACACTAGTACTTTATAGTTCACTTGATAAAATAACAAATCGATTCAATTACTACTTTACTTGGTGTAACGATCGCTTATCGAGCTTATTAATTAGCAATGGATTTTCAATCGACAAAGTAACCGTTACTGGAAACAAATTTACAAATGAACAGAACATTCTAAGCTTAGTAGATAGAACACAACCTATCATGTATGTATCACTCTCAAAACTAACAGATAATATACAATCTGTAAGCGAATGGATAACACATGTAAGAATTTATAGGATTTTACCCCACACCTTACTCATTGATGTAAATGAACACAAACCTTTTGCTCTTTGGAAAGATGATAACAAAACTTCAGTAATTGACTCTGAAGGTAAAGTAATTGTAGATGATTACCAGATAGATAACCTCGTTATAATCAAAGGACAAAATTCGTTATCAAGCCTAAAATTCATTAAATATATACTAGAGAAGAAAACTCAATTAAGTGATCATATTTCTTCTTGTGTTTATGTAGGAAATAGAAGATGGAATATCATACTCGATGACAGTGCCACAGTAAAATTGCCTGAAGATAATCCTTATAGCGCATGGGATTATTTAAGCCACTTGCAAAATACAACCGACTTTACTTTTAGCAATTGGAGCATAATTGATATGCGTGTTGCTGATAAGATCCTTGTGAAGAAGTGATCTACTAGGTGCTCCTTTTCATGTCATGCAAGTAATCCTTTCTCTGTCATCCGAGTGGCTTAAAACTGGAATCAAGATTGCAAGTAATCAATTAGGTTGGGTGAGTATGGGTTTTGCATTATAGAAGGAAGCATTAACCATTACTAAACAAAAAGCCTTGATCTGGAGTAGAATGTTTTAAAACAGAAACATCACAAAGATCTCTCTTAGAATGAGAGTTTTCTTTAGCATGTTTGAGTCGTTTAAATATTTCAGTGTCTGTACCTATATTCTTCTCAGCATAAGTACATAAAAGATCTAATAACTTTCCACCAGCTTTAATAGCAATTTCAATAGTCTTATTTTCATTATTACCATCTGGAGAGTAGTTTAAGCTTGGTTTGAAACTATACTTATTTTTTGATTCCAGTAATTCATCTACTTTATTTTCACCTATTTCTGTTGCTGCTTGTTTTAGCGTATTGAACAATTCATTATCTTGAAGTCTTTTTTTGAACAAGATTTTTTTTTGCTTGCACTTTTTCCAGTAATAAGTTTAAGATCTATGCAACCAACATTAATATTTGAGTTAGAAAGCAGAAGATCAACTATATCTATACGATCATTTTATGCTGCCAAATGTAAAGGAGTAATACCTTACTTAATCTTAGCATTAACATCAGCCTTTTCCTTTAGAAGAAGGTTAACTATATATGTATGACCATTTTCTGCTGCCAAATATATAAGGGGTAACACCTTTCTTTGGTAGAATAGTTTAGATTTGATCTGACAGATTAATAAAGTAAGATAAAAATATAAATAAATTTTAAAGGAGTGTCAGACATGAGTACAACACAAGAAAAAATACTAGAACCAAAGTTGGGGTTGCTAGAACTTGCAAAGCAATTAGGAAATGTATCCCAAGCGTGTAAAGTAATGGGATATTCAAGGGATACATTTTACCGCTTCAAAGAGCTATATGAAACAGGAGGGGAAAAGCATTATATGAGATAAACAAAAGCAAACCATTACTTACCAATAGAGTACCAAAGGATACAAAAGAAGCAGTAGTTAAAATAGCAGTAGAGTTTCCAGCATATGGACAAGAAAGAGCAGCTAATGAATTAAAGAAAAAAGGAATTCTAATATCTGCTAGTGGTATAAGGTCAATATGGCAAAGAAACGATCTCGAAAATTTTAAAAAGAGATTGAAAGCCCTGGAAGCAAAGGTGGTCCAAGACGGTATAATTTTAACGGAGGAGCAAGTTGCTGCTTTAGAAAAAAACTAGGGAACAAAAAGAAGCCAATGGCGAAATTGAGACACAACACCCTGGATACTTAGGTAGTCAAGATACCTATTATGTAGGCAATATCAAAGGTATTCGAAGAATTTATCAACAAACTTTTATTGACACCTACTCTAGAGTGGCCTTCGCTAAGCTTTATACGGAGAAAACTGCTATCACAGCTGCAGATCTTCTCAATGATAGAGTTATACCATTTTTTGATGAACAGAAAGTTCCATTGCTACGCATTTTAACTGATCGTGGTACAGAGTATTGTGGTAAACCAGGTAGTCATGCGTACCTGTTATATTTGGGAGTAGAAAATATTGATCATTCTAGAACCAAAGCTTATTCTCCACAAACTAATGGTATATGTCAAAGGTTTCATAGAACTATGCAAGATGAATGTTACAATATTATCTTTAGGAAAAAGATTTATAGTACTTTGGAGGAGCTTCAGTTAGATGTCGTCATTGGTTGCATTCTTATAACAGAGATAGAACTCATTCCAGTAAGTATTGCTATGCCTATGCAGACCTTTTTTGATAGTATGAGTATTGCTTACCAAAAAAAATATTGATAACATTAAAACAGATTCTGATATCAGTTTTGAACTCGTCAATTCTTCTGTCAGATCAAGTCTAAATTATTACAAATAAATTAATACCCACTTAATCTCACACATCACTAAAAACCTAAACGACACAGCCATTTCCAGAACCCAAAACTAGCTAGTGAGAGAAGAGTTTGTTTTGGGATGCGTTGGACTACTACTCAATACGTGCGAACTTTTTAATATAATAATTTCACTGTATGCTAAAACCATCTATATTGGCTTACTTTTGCTAAATCTACATATGAACAGTTTTGCGTAACTTTGCTGTAAATATTTCAAACTTCTATTTTTACAATCCTATTTTTACGTAACGTGTTCTCAAAAATATACGACCTTTTTAAAGAGTAAATAATTCAATTTGTTGTGATGCTAGGGAGCTAGATATTTACTTAGTGCATTTTTAGCATTAAGTTAAGAATTAGTTGAACTTATTATATATTTATGGTATATTTAAAGGGTGTTTGATAGTTAATGAGAGTTAAGATAATGTTAGGTGATAGCAAAAAAGAAGAGTTTGAGAAATCCTTGCCAGAAAATGTACCAATCGAAATGTTATGGTTTGTAAGGGACCCTTCGGAGTTAGAATATAATCAACTTCCTCTTCCGGACAATGAATCATTTCCATACAAAACTAGGTTGTTGAATTGGGCAGATCATGAGCCACAACGTGAAATAAGGCTGTATTATATTTCGACAGGACTAACGATACAACAGGTACAAAAGATATATGACTTAGAAAGCATCGATAAAGGTGGAAAAACTAATATAAAAATTGTGGATTTCAATAACACATTTAAAGATAAGTATGATCTTGGATTTTTAGAAAACAAGAAAATACCTTTTGCTTGGAAAATAGATGTAATGCGTCTTATTATTCTTATTGAAAACGGGCCAGCAATATACCTTGATTTTGATATTCTACCTGCAGCAGAGAAAATTGGGGAAATAAGTATGAATGATACGGGCTACAAAATGGCACCTTACATCCCCTGGGACTCAGACGATTTGGAAAATTCAATCATTTGCGTTAATTCAAAAGATAACTTTATACTATCCGCAATATATAAAACTATGAAGTATTTGATCAGCAATCAAAAACTTCTCAAGAAAAATACTAATGATCATATGGTATGGAAACTTCACCTTGCAGCAGTCAGTCATGTGTACAATCAAATAGTTACCTCACAATGTTTACAACAAAAAGAATTAGAACTAAAATTGCAAGAATGGTTGGGTGGTAAACAAATAAATTCTGTTGATATGGATAAAAGAGATGAATATTTTAGCTTCAAAGGAAATTTTATTCTCTGTAGAGAATTGAGTTGGGAAAAAAGTCAATATAGTTTATATAAACAAGAAGGAAAAGCATCTTTGCCTTTAGCTGCTAGAAATGGTAAAAAAGAAGAAGTAGAAGCTCTAATAAAAGCAGGAGCTAATGTTGATAAAGAAGATGAATACGGAAAAACTCCCTTAAGTTGGGCTGCTGAAAATGGTCATATGGATGTAGTAAATTCTCTAATAAAAGCAGGAGCTAATGTTGATAAAGAAGATGAATACGGAAAAACTCCCTTAAGTTGGGCTGCTGAAAATGGTCATATGGATGTAGTAAATTCTCTAATAAAAGCAGGAGCTAATGTTGATAAAGAAGATGAATACGGAAAAACTCCCTTAATTTTGGCTGCTAAAAATGGTCATATGGATGTAGTAAATTCTCTAATAAAAGCAGGAGCTAATGTTGATAAAGAAGATGAATACGGAAAAACTCCCTTAAGTTGGGCTGCTGAAAATGGTAAAAAAGAAGAAGTAGAAGCTCTAATAAAAGCAGGAGCTAATGTTGATAAAGAAGATAGATACAGAAACACTCCCTTAAGTTGGGCTGCTGAAAATGGTCATATGGATGTAGTAAATTCTCTAATAAAAGCAGGAGCTAATGTTGATAAAGAAGATAGATACAGAAACACTCCCTTAAGTTGGGCTGCTGAAAATGGTCATATGGATGTAGTAAATTCTCTAATAAAAGCAGGAGCTAATGTTGATAAAGAAGATGAATACGGAAAAACTCCCTTAATTTTGGCTGCTGAAAATGGTCATATGGATGTAGTAAATTCTCTAATAAAAGCAGGAGCTAATGTTGATAAAGAAGATGAATACGGAAAAACTCCCTTAAGTTGGGCTGCTGAAAATGGTCATATGGATGTAGTAAATTCTCTAATAAAAGCAGGAGCTAATGTTGATAAAGAAGATGAATACGGAAAAACTCCCTTAATTTTGGCTGCTAAAAATGGTAAAAAAGAAGAAGTAGAAGCTCTAATAAAAGCAGGAGCTAATGTTGATAAAGAAGATAGATACAGAAACACTCCCTTAAGTTGGGCTGCTGAAAATGGTCATATGGATGTAGTAAATTCTCTAATAAAAGCAGGAGCTAATGTTGATAAAGAAGATGAATACGGAAAAACTCCCTTAATTTTGGCTGCTGAAAATGGTCATATGGATGTAGTAAATTCTCTAATAAAAGCAGGAGCTAATCCTTTAAAAAAGAATAAGTACAGTAAAACTCCAAGAGACCTAGCTAATAATGAAAATGTAATACAGCTTTTAAAAGAGGCAGAAACTAAACACATAATTAGCAAAGCAATAAAAACTGGTGTTACTTTGGGTATTATAACTGCATTGATAGTAGGTATTCAATGTGGTGTTATCACTGCTCAATTACCAATATTGGCTATAGTTGGTATAGCTGTAGCAGCTGCGTTAGTAATAGGAGTTATTGTCGGTGGTATTACATATTTAGCATCAAAGCCTAGTGATAAACTAGATAAACCTGACTTAGAAGTAGCTACCCAACAAGTACCTGAAAAAGCTTACTAACAAAAGCCCAAGCAGAAGGGAGGACCATCTTTTGTCTTCCCTTTGTATTTTTTGTTGGAGATTCTCAAAACCATATTAGGTTAATAGCTTAAGATAATTTCTAAAAAATTTATTCTAGTATTTATGATTTTTAGAGTATGATGAATTTTTCTTCTGTAGCACCACATGGCTTTATTTCAGCTAAAGACCCCAGTTATGGATTAGTGGATAAAGAAAGGCATAGAAATAGAAGGCTTTTTGGACTGCATGGAGTAGGAAATCAGAACAGAAAAACATGAATTAGGAAATTTGTTGGCGATCTGTTTGTGTGCTCAATCTCAAATTTGTTTTTCAAGGAGTCGAAAACAGTCTCAACAATCGATCTTTTCCTTAGTAAAATCTTCTCTTTAAGTGAAATTAGTGCATTTTTCATACCTTTTTTTTACTTTAGTGACGAGTTTTAGGCCTCTATCAAAGAGTTTCTCAAAGAGCTCTTTCTTTATAAAGATATACAAAAGGGATACTTCTTTCTATGTTTGAATTTTAGTTGAATATTTCTTCACAATTGTGTATAATTATTAATGCTTTTTATCTTACTTTCTCATGGCTCTTTCTAAGTTTCTTGATGCACGCAATGATTATGCCTTCAAAAGAATATTTGGCACCGAAAAGAATAAAGACATTCTCATTCATTTCTTAAACGATATTTTAGGCTTTACTGGCTTAGCTGCTATTCACGATGTTGAATTCTTAGCTACCATTTTAGACCCTGAAATTGCCGCTAAAAAGCAGAGTATTGTCGATGTTCTTTGTAAAGACTCTCAAGGCTCAAGATACATTATAGAAATGCAGTTCACTAAGACCAAGGGCTTCGAAAAACGCGCTCAGTATTATGCTGCCAAAGCCTACTCAAGTCAAGCTGATCAAGGTGATGATTATCATAACCTTAAAGAAATTATCTTTATTGCTGTTGCTGACTGTATTATTTTTCCAGATAAGGCTGAGTACAAATCTAATCATGTCATTTTAGATCAAAATAGCTTTGAACATGACTTAAAGGATTTTTACTTTGTATTCATAGAATTACCAAAATTTACAAAGACAAAAGAAGACCAATTAGAAAATATAGTAGAAAAATGGTGTTATTTTTTCCGATATGCAGCAGAAACAAACGAAGAAGACCTAGATAAAATAGTTGGTAGTGACGTAATAATAAAACGAGCTTATGAAGAGATGAATAAGTTTAATTGGTCAGAAGAAGAGTTACTAGCATATGAACAAATGAAAAAACGCATAATGGATGAGATTGCTGCTTTCGCTCAAAAATTTGATGAAGGTCTTAAGGTAGGTCAAGAAAAAGGTAGACAAGAAGGCATCCAAATCGGCCATGAAAAAGGTAAAATTGAAGGTAAAATTGAAGTTGCAAAAAACTCACTCAAGGCCGGTGTCTCTATAGATGTTATAGCTCAAATTACCGGTCTCTCTCATTCTGAAATTTTACAACTTAGGAAAAAAACATAATATTCCTACTTATTCACTCCAACATTTATGAAGGGAGTGTTAAATAAACCATACGCGTCAAGTTAAGGAAAAGTGTAAGTAAAGTTGATAGAGTGAAGGAAAATAATAAGGTATAAATTCTCTTGGATATATGAATGAGAGAACTTACAATGGACAGAATAGCTTGCTTATCAAAAGACCTCAATGAATTCTTTAATGAAAAAGCAGACGAAATATCAATTGCAGTAGGTTTTATAAAAAGAAAGAGAAAACTTAATGGCTCATCATTCATAAAAGCTATGGTTTTTGGTAACATAGGAGTTGATGATTGCAGCATAGAAACAATGTGCCAATTGCTAAATGAAGACTCGATAGAAATTACAAAACAGGGTTTAGATTTTAGGTTTAGTGAAGAAGCAGTTGAGTTCATGAAAAAAAATGTATAACGAAGCTTTGTGTTTATTTAAAAAAAGTCTACAGATTGATTGCAAAATTTTACAGAAATTTGGAAGCGTTAAATTATTGGATAGCAGCTACCAAATCTCTGGTTGATGAGAGTTGTTCGCTTAGCTTATTTAAATAGTGTTGTTTATGAGACTCAAAGCCAGGACTATTCCACATAGAGGTAAGCATATCACTACCAGATTTGATAAAATTATCATCTGGTGCAGAAACAAGCGAGTTTAATGCCGAAAACATTGATGTACTATAAGCTTCAGGAGATAAATCTTCTGGCTTTAAATGTTCAAATAGCTTTCTAGCATTTTCGAAAGAATGGTTTCTTCTTAATATACTTAAAGTATAATAACACCCATGTTGTTTAAAATCCCTTTTCAATAACTCATTATACTTATCTTCATGAAGGTAACGTAGACAGAAATCAACCATACCAACATCGTCAGTGGAAAAACGCCCTTTATTATATGCTACCTCCATTAATAAATCTTCTTTCCTTTTTGGGGATACAGAACCAATTGACTGTAACTTATTCCAGAAGAATTCCAAAGCTTCAACATGCTTTTCCAGCATTGCACATTTAAAAGCGTAAACGTATGGATGCTCATTATTTAATTCTAACTGATGTTCCTGGTTATTCATAGCATGTGACCAGTAGACCATTAAAGCCCCGTTATCACATCCCTTAACTAAACTCTCTACTGGCTTATTACCTAATGTTAATTTAAATTCCTCAAAAATAGCTCTTATCTCGTCCTCAAAACAACACCAGCATGCAATCCTGTAGCGGTCAAAGGGATTGAGAAGATTCTTTTGCCCATCTTCAGCTTTCAATGTTAGCAATTTTTTTCCAGCAGTATATCTATTGAGTTTAACTTGATCACCCATTACTTCCCAGCAAGTTTTATCACTAAAGACCTTTTGAAAAAACAGTGCTTTTCTTTCTCCCCAGATTTCCATTAGTGGCCAGTACGCACTACACCACCTTTTGATCTCCAATTCTTTAGCCCCCTTATAAGAATCACTTTCTCCTATAGAAGCTAATAATATCTTTTCGTAACCCATACTTAATCTCCTACCTAACAAAACTTAATATATTTTAGGCATGTTGCTCTACCTTTAAAACTTTGTCAGTTACTATTTTAGAAAATTTTTCAGACTTAGAGTAATTTTGGGCAAAAGGCTTTTAGCAGGCTCAATATAAGGCCTTTTATTTGCTTTTTAATTCTGTTTTTTATAAGTCTACCTTAATTATTATTCTAAAATAAACTACTATTAATTTAGTATTGCATTTTGTTAATAATTAAGTAAGATAACCATTTCCAGTAACTAAAAACACCAACCGTGAGAACTGTTCGTTTTGGGATGTGTTGGTCTACCACGTAATACATAGGAACTTTTTTATATGGTGATTTCACTGTACGCTAAGACCAACTATATTAACCTACTTTAGCCATGTTTACATACAAACTGTTTTGTATAACTTTGTTACAACAATTTCACATTCTTATTTACATAACGCCGCTTTTATTTAAATTGTTCTCACGAAGGTAGGTACTTTCTTGTGATTTTTGGAAAGAGTAAATGATCAAATTCCTTATAACACTAATTAGTATGGTCTTTTCATTAAATTTATCCTCTCAAAAAGACTGTGCTTTATCCATCTACTTTAATGATATTATAATATTTTACACCTAAACCTATTCTATAAAAATTCACAATACGAATTAGTAAATAGATTATGTTCAAACCGATTTTATTTATGATATATAGCGCATACAATATATTACTTGTTTATTTTAGTAGGGGGTATAGGTATGTTTAGTTCGAAGCAGGTAGTACAATATAATTTATTTGCTAGTAACGTCCTTGAAGGCATTTCATCTTATAAATTTGCACATTTTCCTGAAGAGGTATGTGAGATTAGCAGTGAGGAAAATCAAGTAATAGATATTTTAGAAAGCAAAATAGAAAATCTACAACAGGAAAATTTTGATCTTAAAAAAAATGTAGAGTTACAAAAATACCATAAGAAAAGAGCAGAAGAGGAAGCAAGTGAATTTGCCAGAGAAATGCAAACCCTAGAAGGAAAAATTAAAAAGATTGAAGTTAAATTACAAAAAAGTATAATAAGTGTAACTGAAAATGATCAAGAAATCAAACAGCTAAAACAGAAGGTAGGAATATTATCATTAGAAACTCAGAACAAAAGTGATGTAACTCAGAACTTAAATAACCAATTAAAAGAGGCAAAGAATGAAATTCAGTTAACAGACAAAATAAATGAAGAGTTACGGCAAAAACTCGATTTGACTGAAGCTGAGTTAAACAGAGTAAGAAAAGAAAGTACAGTGCTGATAAACAGTATAGAGGATTTGAAAGGTAATTATGAAAATCAGATACTAGAAAAAAAGAAGGAACTTAGTGACATAAGAGATCAATTGTGTATGTATTTATCAGAGTATAAAGAGCTATTTGCAGAATTCAATAGTCTGCAGAAGGAAAACGAGAGTTTAAAACAGAAAAATTTCTATATTGGTAATGAAGTTTCTCTTGCAGATGAAATAAACAAAGAAAACGTAAGAAAAGAAATAGCGAGAACTCAGTCTATACCTGAAGTAGAAACCAGGTGTATTAAAGATAATGATGATCAAGAACTAACCTGGCTATGTAGAGAAGGAGAAAATAATCAATATGATAAAACAAGTGAAGATAAAGACTCTGAAGATACTGACTGCGAGATTGGAGTATGGAATGAAGCTGATAATGAAAGTAGCGATGATCATAAATCAACTCGGCTATATGGAAAAACAGAAAATTGTTTCACAAGCGAAGATAAAAACCTTGAAAATACTGATTTCCCGATTGAAGTATGGAATGGAACGGATAGTGAAAGTGAAAATGAAGACAATGTTAGCCCTAGCCCTGATTATGATGAAAGTTTTGGTAAGCGTTACAGTCAGCTATTCTATACTGACGAGATAACCCATAAAGAAAAAGGAAAAGATACTTTTCTTTTAATCCGTCAAAAAGACTCTTTTTCTCTAACAAAGGTAAAGCTGAATACAAGAGAAGAAGAAAAGTATGAAAGTATTTGGCAAAAAATAAATAAGATTCATGATTATCTAGACATTTTAGGTTACTCTGGTAGCAAAGAAGATTATGAGGAGTGCGAAAAAGAACTTGATAAAGTTATAAGCGCAGCACTGGAACAAGGAATAATGTTCACTTTTCCATATAAATCTGGTATGTCCTTGATAGATCGTATAGCTGACATATTTCAAAAGCTATATTTATCTGCTGACACTACTCGAATTCATGAGTTCTTACACAAGAGCAAAATATTTCAGGTAATATCAGAAGGTGCATCTTTAAATGGATTGAGCGACGAAGAGCATGAAGATTTTGTGAACGTAATTTGTTCAGATTTAGACACTTTGAGTAAACGATCCGAAAACCTTTTAAAGCTTAAGGAATTAGCACTTGAAAGTATTATAAATAAAAGTGAGCAAATTGATGAACATGACTTTAGACTAGAAATAGATAATGGATATTTTTGCATAGATTATCCACAAAATAGTATTGTTGAAGTTGCAAGGATATTAAATAATCAAAAAGCTAAAGATTTAAATCTAAACATTGGTATACTCCAAATTGGAAACAGTATAATTAGAGTTGAAAATATAGGAGGAAGGAGAAATTATACAGAGTGCTCTGGAGATATCATTGAAATGTCTTTTACCACTGAAGTAGGAGAGATCAGTATTCATCTATGTCCTAGTGAGAAAGATAGTAATAAAATAGAAGTGAGGCTTGTCAATGAAGTAAGATTTAACAAGTTAGAGAATAAATCAAGTTTAGGGCAGAGTTGTCTTTTAGGTGGGAAAAGTGTTTTGACAGCTATAGAAAATGGATATTTCGAAAGAAATAGTAGTGCTTTTAAAGAGTTAGGTGAGACTATTAGAAAGTCAGATTGTACAATGGAAAATCCATCTAGCTTTCTAGAGGGAGTTGATATAAATTGTACTAGACACAAATTAATCTGACAGGTGAGAATTAACTTACAGAAGAATTGAAAACTAATATCAGTCTTTTGTTTAATGTTGCTAATATTTTTCTGAAAAGCAATTTGTTTGCTATCAAGACAATTTTGCATAGGCATAGCAATATTTGCCTTAATGAGGCCTTGTCTCATTGTAAGAACGCAGCCAATGATCAACATCAATCTGCAAATCTTTCAAAGAGCTGTAGATTTTCTTTCTAAAGATAATATTGTAACACTCATCTTGCTTAGTTTTATGAAACCTCTCGCATATTCCATTAGTTTATGGAGAATTGGCCTTAGTTCTTGAATGATCAATGTTTTCAATTCCCAAATAAAGCTGATAAGCATGATTCTCTGGTTTGCCACATTCCCTATCAGTCAAAATGTGTGATAATGTCACATTTTATCCATCAAAGAATGGTATATTAAGAGGATCTGCAGCAGTGATTGCAGTTTTGTCTGTTTGCCATAGCAACCCTTGAATAGGTATCAATGAAAGTTTGCTGGTAGATCCTTCCTATACCTTTGATATTGCCTACATAATAAGTGTCTTGAGAACCCAAATAACCAGTGTTTCAATTTCACCATCTTTATTCTTTCACTTTCTCTAAAGCTGCAAGTTGCTCTTCAGTTAAAATTATTTCATCTTGTGCAACCTTCGCTTCAAGGGCTTTAAGTCTTTTTTGAACGTTTTAATGTCGTTTCTTAGCCTATACAACCACCTTCGGATACCTCTTTTCTCAGCTCATTTGCAACTCTTTGCTGTCCATATGCTGGAAATTATGTTGCAATATTTACTACTGCTCTTTCTATATCTTCGGAAACTATGTTTGCAAATAGCGGTTTTTTCTTACTGATTTCATGTAACGCCTCTTCTCCTCCATTTTCGTATAACTCCTTGAATCTATAAAACGTATCTCTTCAATATCCCATTACTTTGCGCTTGAGATACATTCCCGAGCTGTTTTGCTAGCTCTAATAAACCTAGTTTTGGTTTTAATATTTTTGTTTGTATTGTATTCATTTCTAACACTCCTTTCTTTTATTATTTTATAACTTACTTTTTTAAACTGTCAGATTTAATCTTGTTGAATACAGAGAAATCATATATTAGAGAGGTGCTTAGCTATTTAACTTGCTTTGTTGCATAAATGTTTATAAAGAGCAGAGAGTGTTCAATTGTATTAAATAAGAGTCTGATATTAGTTTTCAATTCTTCTATCAGTTAATTCATTCCCATCAGATTAAGTTGTGTTTAGCACAACTTGTTCCACTGTTCTTCATCTAAAATTTCCACACCCAATTCCATTGCTTTTTTATATTTTGAACCTGGATCTTCTCCTGCAATTAAATAGTCAGTTTTAGTAGAAAGGATTGAACTGATCTTTGCCCCTAAAACTTTAGCTCTTACTTTTGCCTCCCCTCTGCTCATAGCACGTAGCTTACCAGTAAACACTATAGTTTTGTTATTCAAAAAAGAATCGCTAGAGTTGGAGCTCACGGGAAGAATTTGCAGATATGCAGTAAGGTCATTTAACATTTTAATGTTACGTTCCTGAGAAAAAAACGATTTTAAAGATTCAGCTACTTTTTCTCCTATACCATCTATACCTACCAACTCAACATCATTTAATGACATCGAATTATACCAGTTATCATAAGATACATAATAATTTGCGAGCAATTCTGCTGCAACTTGGCCGATAAATCTGATACCCAAAGAAAATATGAACCTATCTAGAGTGATTACTCTTCTATTTTGTATAGCACTTAATAGATTAGCTATTGACTTCTCGCCCCAACCATGACGCTCTTTCAATGAAAACTCTTTTAATCTTTTCTCTAAAATAAAAATGTCTGGAATTTGCCTTATTAGGCTAAGATCATAAAAAAACTTTATTTGTTTTTCACCAAGGCCAACAATGTCAAATGCATCTTTTGATACAAAATGTTTTAGTTTTTCTACTATTTGAGCCTTGCAATTAAATTCTTCAGGACATCTTACTGCCACTCCTTCAATCTGCACTTTACTGCCACATTCAGGACATATGTCAGGAAAAATAAATTCAGGCATATTTGTATGACGAGAACCTTCATCTACTTTGACAATTTGAGGAATTACATCCCCAGCCCTTTTAATTGTTACAACATCTCCCTCTCTTATATCTTTACGTTTTATCTCGTCTTGGTTATGTAGACTTGCTCTGCTAACTAATACTCCACCAATATTGACTGGTACTAAATCTGCAACTGGAGTTAAAACCCCCGTTCTACCCACCTGTATAAATATTTTATTTAACTTTGTCTTCGCATAAATCGCAGAAAACTTATATGCAAGTGCTGAGCGTGGAGCTTTGTGTGTACTTCCCAGACGACTTTGTAGCACCAAATCATTCACTTTGTAGACTATCCCATCGATATCATAATCCAAGTTATAACGACAATCATAGATCTCGTTATAGAACTTTAGCATTCCATTCAAACTACTTGTTAAGGAACGATTCTCATTTACGCAAAAACCAAATTTCTCAAGCTTTTCTAGTATCTCACTTTGACTTTTCTCTATTCCACCAATTAAAGAATAAGCAAAATATCTAAGAGGCCTTTTTGCTGTAATGTTCGCATTCAATTGCTTTAAAGAACCAGCAGCTGCATTTCGAGGATTAGCGAATTCATTATTTTCATTTAACTTTAAAAAGTCGCTGTTACTGATATATATTTCACCCCTTACTTCTAGTCTTCCTTGCACATCTTGTAAAAACTTAGGAAAGTCTTTTATTGTTGCAACATTGTGAGTAACATCCTCTCCTACAAAACCGTCACCTCGAGTTGCAGCTTTAACAAATTTCCCATCTTCATAAATTGCAGAAAATGACAATCCATCAATTTTTGGCTCACACAGTATTTCTATTTCATCTACAATTAAAAATCTCTTTATTTTAGAAAAAAATTTTTCTACACCTTGCTCATCATAAGCATTCTCAAGAGAAAGCATAGGTTCTTGATGTTCCACCTTAGAAAATCTCTCATCAGGTGGAGCACCAACACTATCTTGTGTTGCATAAGCTTCTGGCTCTATTGCAGCTAACTTTTTCTTCAGTTCATCATATTCAGCATCACTTATCTCTGGCTTACTTTTTTGATAATATAAGATATTATGATAGTTAATTTGATTTTGCAGTTTTTCTCTCGTCTTTTCCAAGTCAGTCATGATACCAATATAATGCTCTTTGTCGTCAAGTCATGAATTTTTTTTAAAAGGTACTATAAATTTATACTACTGCCCTGAAAAACTATACTTATATTAATATAATTTTTGTATTTATATATTAATGTTAGTATAATTTTTAAATTAAGGAGTACATTATGAAAGAATACAATTACAAAAATTTGGCCGACGAATCAAACTTCGGCTCTCAAGTGTATCGTGCAGGAATGTTTGATAAAATTCTTGGTATAAGCAAAACAGCAAAAGAAGCTGCGAATCAAGTAATATCTAAAATGGGTAACGATTTAAAACTAGAAGCTAGAAAAGCAGCTCAAGATGAAGTAAAAAATAGAAGGAAAAATGCTAACTTTAGCTGAAGAGAAAGCTAATCAAATAGAAAAAATATCGACTTCAATTGATAAGACAGTAAAATCAGTAGAAGCAAATGCTAAAAAAGCAGTGAAAAAAAAGTAGGACCGGAAGTTGCAGATCTGCTAAAGCCAGAAATATAAACTCAGGTAGAAGAAGCAGTAAAAAATACACTGAAGAAAAAATTGAAAGACTTATAAAACCTGAAGTTACAGACAAAATAGCCGACATTGTCACTTCAGAAAGCAAAGAAATAAGAATACTTTTAGAAGATGAAATGAATAAATTAATCGAAGATGCACATAAAAATTTGAATGGGAAAATAGATCAGATTAAATGTGAACTTACAGAAATAAAATCTAATATCTTAGAAGCCAGTGCAAAAAGTTTCGTTGAGAGCGCAAAATTATTGTCTTTTGCTGCACAAGATGAAATATGTAAAAACCAAGATTTAGTGTATTTTTAATCACAACAGGGGTTTTATATAAGGTTTTTATGTTTTTTTAACCCATAAAAACCTGAGGATAAATGAAGAGAAAAATATCTGTTAAGTTGCATGGCTACTGTGCAAAATATTGAAGCAAAAAGGTTTCATCCCAGTGCTTAGACACTGGGATCCATTGTTCCTTTCTGGATTACAGCGTCACGTGCTGAAATGACACCTATTTGTTTTTAGTACTTCCTTTCCTGTCATTCAATTAGCCTTCTCTTTTCATTCCAGTGCCTAGACACTGGTGCTCACAAGCAAACTAATCATAGGAGGTATTATAATAAAAACAACATTTACAATGAAACTACATAAAGCAAGTGTCACAAACCGTAATGATACCTATTGTTGTTTTTACTTTGTATCTTTACTTGTCTATCTTATTTTGCCATTCTATTAAAAAAATACAGGAAAATAAACTGTAATATCTAACTTTGATGCAAAAAGATCAACATATAACACGTAAAAGTTACTGAATCACTTTAGCCATATATAGAACTATTTTGTTAAATATTCTCTACTCCCAGGTTTCATTATGGGTAATTGTTTTAATTCACTTGGCAGTTCTTCCTCGCTATAGTTTTTGATATTTAGTTCAATCAAAGATATGATAGGAAAAGGTAGTTTTGTTTCACTATTTCTCTTGATCAAAGAAGCTCCAGCAACAACTTCACCCCCCTTCTCTTCTGCATATTTTACTGCTTCAAGTGAAGATTTACCTGTGGTAATCACATCTTCAATTAGTAATATCTTCTCACCTTGTTTAATCTCAAATCCACGGCGTAATTCAAATTTACCATTAACACGTTCGCAAAATATTGTTCGGATTCCAAGCTGTCTACCAATCTCATAACCCACGATTATTCCACCAATTGCAGGAGATAGTATTAAATCTATGGGTTCAATAAGCTCTTTTCTTATTTTATTCGCCAATAGCTCACAAACGTTCATTGCTCTGCTTGGATTTTCAAAAATTTTAGCGCATTGTATGTAAGTGTTGCTGTGCAGCCCTGATGAGAGTACAAAATGTCCGTGCAAAATCGCACCAGCCTCTTCAAATTCTTTTATTATTGTATTATCTAATATCATTCTTGAGTTTTAAATTCTTTATTAATTATCTGTGTTATACAGATATCAGACCACACATTTATTGCAGTTTCAAACATATCAATGATTGTATAAATAGGCAAAATCAATCCCATAATGTACAAAGGAACATTCATTGATACCAAATAACTAGTTGCCATAAAATAGCACCCCATCGGCACTCCAGCGTTACCAATTGCAGCTCCTGTAGCTAAAAAAATCCATATGAACATCTCACTTAAGGAAAATGTGTGCCCATTCATCTCTGCAACAAACATCACTGTGATTAAAATAAATGCAGCACACGCATTCATATTGACTGTTGTGCATATTGGTAGAATAAAAGATGACAATTTCTTTGGTACCTTTAGCTGATTTTGCACACATTCTATAGTTGTAGGCAGCGTTGCGCTAGATGATTTAGAAAAAAATGCAAGTGTAAGTGCTGGCATAACACCTTTCATCGTTTGAATTGGTGATATACCTTTATGCCACATGAGTAGTGGCAAAATCACAAATGCTTGCACGAAATTTGCAGACATTATGCAAGCAAAATACCAAAAAAGACTATGGAATTCGCTGCCACCTTTTAACTCGCATAAAAAACATGTGATAAAAGACCATACAGCAAGAGGAATAAACTTTAATAACCCTTGAGCAATGCTAAGAAGTGTATCAAATAGTGCAGAAAATATTTGGTGTAATATATCTTGTTTTTCTTTTGAGAGCGAAATAATAGCTCCACCCATCAAAAAAGCAATCAATATGCTGCCAATAACGTTATTTTCAAGAAAAACTTGCACAAAATTTGATGGAATGAGTGATTTTAAGTATGAAAAGTAATTGTGGTTGCTGTCACTCACACTTTCTATTGTGTTACTTATGAAATTTTTTCTTACTGGATCTATAAATAAATAGAAAGATAGCGCAACAAATGCAGCTATAATGGTTGTAAGCAGCGTATAAAACAGCGTCTTCTTAAGTAATACTTTAATTTCAATTGAGTCTTTAAGCCCTGAAATTGTGGACACGATAGATAGAAAAACCAAAGGTAAACTGATTAATTTCAACAAACTGATGAATATATCACTAAATAGCTTTGCTACTTCAAATATCACTTCATTATTTAAATAGTAAGCGACAACTGCAAATAGTATAGAAAAGAATATTGCAAGTTTGCGCATCGAAAATAAAACCTCAAAATGATATTATACAATAACTTTTGGAATTAGGTTAAGATAATCAGCAGCAGCTATCTACCTAACACTCTTATCTCCCACTCAAGTTCAATGTTAAATTTATCTTTTACTGCATCTTTTACTCTGTTGCCAAGGTTTTCTAGGTCGAATGCAGTTGCGTTATTGTAATTGAGCAGAAAATTACAATGTTTCTTAGAAATTTTAGCTCTACCGTTACTTAATCCTCGGCAGCCAGACTCATCAATCAGTTTCCATGCCTTGCAGCCTATTGGATTTTTGAATATACAACCAGCAGTCTTTCCTCTTACTGGTTGACTTTTATTTTTTTTATCAATAACTTTTTTCAATCTTTGTAATATAAGCTCATACTCTGAACTTACTCCTTTAAATTCAGCTTCAATAAAAATCCACCTGCCTTTTAGACTATGTCCACGATAAAAATATCCCATTTCTTCACTGGAAAATTCATATAAATTTCCATCTTCTAGATTCACTGCCCTTATAAACTTTACAACACTCGCAATATCACTACCATATGCACCTGCATTCATCTCTATCCCACCGCCAACTGTTCCTGGAATTCCAGCAAGAAACTCAAGCCCACTAATTTTCTGTTCCCCGGCAAAGTATGCAAGGTTACTAAGCAATGCAGCACCACCTGCAACAATGGAGTTATTATCTTTACATTTTATATATGCAAATTCCTTGCCTAATTTCACCGTTATTCCTCGAATGCCACTATCTTGCACTATTATGTTAGATGTTGCACCGATAATGCTAATTGGTAACTCAGTATCTTTTATCAAGCACATTAGATCTTCAACGTCACGTGGTTTAAATAGCACATCAGCTTGGCCACCAACATTTAACCAAGTCATTTTAGACATTGAAACATTATAACGGTAGATTCCACCTACTTTAGGTAAGGTTATAAGCATTTTGATTTTAATTCTAATCCTGCATCCATACCCATTTTTTCTGCATCTTCTACAAACGAAGTGCGTTCAGTAAAGCATATAACTCTCGCGCCCGCTAACATACAATAAAGATGTAGCATGTTTTCACTCGCATATTCTGCTAAAGCTGCAAGCGGTGTAAAGCATGAACCATTTACTGTCTTCATGAAACTGCGCTCTGACTTTGCCCTTATAAAAGACATATTATTATTAATTTTCTCTAAAAGATCGATAACTTTTATATCATTCTTTCGGCATTGAATGCAAATTGCCCCCTGCCCTACTGCACTTAACATGACTTTTGGTGGCAATACCTCTGTAATTAAGTGATATTTTTTTAATCTTATCAGCCCTGCTTCAGCTAAAATCATTCCATCAAAATTCTGATTTTGCAGTCTAGTTGTCACATTTCCACGCAGTGACACTACATTTAAGTCTGGCCTGAGATTTAACAGCTGAACTTTTCTTCTTATTGAAGAAGTTGCAATTGTAGCCTGCTGTGGCACAGTTTTTAGGCTCTTATATTTATGAGAAATAAATACATCACATGGACTTAGCCTCTCTAAAACACAAGGAATTGTTAAGTCCTTCGAGAAAAATGCAGGTACATCTTTTAGCGAATGAACCGCCATATCTATATTATTTTTGAGTAATTCAGCCTCAATCTCCCTGAGGAAGAGTCCTTTACCTCCTATTTCAGCAAGGGTTACATTAGCATATTTATCACCAGAAGTTTTGATTTTAATGATCTCAACGGATAGATTAGGAAAAGACTCTAATAATCTTTGTTTTGCTTCCAAAGCTTGGATGATCGCAAGGTCGCTTCCTCTCGTACCTATTTTAACTAGCATATATCCTTCATATTGTATGTCTATATTCTATGTCCATTTTTTATTATCTCCAGTTTAGTTATTGAATACTTTATAATTAGTGCATAGTATCACGAACATTTAGTAATCGACGAGTATGTATGTTTGATATTTTAAAAGATTCTAATGGCAGATTTAATAAAAAGAATATTTTACCTCTTGTAGGTGCCACTTTCGCTATTATTCTAACAGCATTAAGTGCAGTAGTAGTAATTCCCAGATTTTACTCTCACCCCTCTCTATCTAGTCCTCTCGGTTGGAAAGATTTAAGTTATAATAAATTTCTTGCTAATCACATACTACTTAGCATAGTTATTTTCTTAACACTTGGTTTATGCACTTACCTTGCAATTGATAAAATTAGACAAAACAAACAGAGAATCTGAGAGCCAACTCTGAACCTAATACATGTGTTTATACTGCTTCAATAAATGATGTTCTAGAAGAACAAAATCAATTATAGAGATATTGGTTCTAGGCTTGTTTTTCATCTTTCACGGACCTTTTCATTTAGGTGCTTGTGATTAGCAACCATTCAGTTTACACTTTACCTAAGTATATTTTAAATTTATGCTAAACAAGCTCACAGTTAAATCTCTTTCAGTATTGCTAATTTTTTTGTTATCTTTATATATAGCACTGCCGAACTTCTTTGATAATAAGTTTCTCACCTCAAAAAAGAGGATAAATCTAGGGCTCGACCTGAAAGGTGGATCGTCTATACTCCTGAACGTAGACTTAGATTTTTACTTCAAAGAGAAACTAAGCATGCTAACCGATGAAATAAAAGAAGGTCTGTTAACACAAAAGATTGAATTTAGCGCAAAAAACGATAAACAAGTGGTTGTAACTTTAAATAATATTGATGATTACAAAAAAGTTTCAACGTTAATACATAAAATAAACCCAAATTTAGAATTGAGTAGAAAAAATACTGCAATTTTAGTTTCATATAAACCGCATTATAAGAATTCATTAATCAATGAAGTAGTTTCAGAGTCAATAGTTAATGTTCAAAGACGCTTAGATAAGCTTGGTACTAGGGAAGTAAGTGTGCAAAAACAAGGACAAAATAAGATATTAGTCCAAGTTCCTGGAGTAGAAGACACTCAGCAGATAAAATCTCTGCTTGGCAAAACAGCCAAGTTGGCCTTCCATTTGGCAAACACCAATGTAGCTAAAATGCAAGATATCGATCACGACACTACGATTATGCTCAAGGATTCTTTGGGTAATTCCTACCCGATATTCCGCAAAACTGAAATAGGCGGTGATTCATTAGTTAACGCATCAGTTAGATTTGGCAATTTAGGTAAACCAACAGTACATTTCAAATTCGACAGCATAGCAAGCAAAAAATTTGCAAAAATTACTAAAGAAAATTTAGGAAAGCCTTTTGCAATTGTTTTAGATAACACAGTCTTAACTGCACCAACAATACGTGAACCTATTCTAAATGGAGAGGGAGAAATTAGCGGTAATTTCACTGAAAAACAAGCGAGTGAACTTGCAATACTTTTAAAATCAGGTGCACTACCTGCACCACTTAAAATAATTGAAGAAAAAAACATTGGTCCAAGCCTTGGAGAAGAGTCAATAAAAGCAGGAGAAATTGCAGCAATAATCTCTATCATAGCCGTTGGTTTATCTATGATCATTACTTACGGCAAATTAGGCTTGTTAGCGTCTGTTGCACTCGTTTTTAATGTAATCTCTATACTACTCATTCTTACCTTACTTGAAGCAACTCTTACTCTCCCTGGAATTGCTGGAATTGCACTAACTGTTGGCATGTCGGTGGATGCAAATGTTTTAATATTTGAACGCATCCGTGAAGAAATAAGAGCAGGAAAAAGAACAGCTCGTGCCATTGAAGAAGGGTTTAAAAATGCAATAAAAACAATTCTTGATTCAAATCTCACCACACTGATTGCTGCAGGAATAATGTTCATTATTGGTAGCGGAGCAATTAGAGGGTTTTCTGTCACTTTATCGATAGGAGTTTTATGCTCGATGTTTTCTGCAATTATAGTCACAAAACTTCTGATAGAATTGTGCATCAATCTGCAAAAGCTAGTACTTTAGTATCTGTTCAGCAGGATGAGAAGTGACAAAATATGATAAAAGACAACTAAATAGTTGTCATACAAGTAGCTATCCAGTCTTTTCGTCGTCAAAAACTTTGTAACATGTTTACCAATTTAGTGAGCATAAAACCAATATATTTGTGGAGGAAAAGGAAAAAAGAAACAGAAACCATCTTCAGGCTATCACAAAGGATATGGCCATAAGATTAAAGATATGGATAGATTTATCAAATTTCTGAATGGAAATCAGGATATTAGGATTGAAAAGATAATTGAAGAATTTGGTAATATGTGTAGAAGCACAGTATATAACTACCTTAGCAAAGTAAACTATACATATAAAAAACTTTTCTTTATCGAGAAAGAGATAAAGAGAAACGCAAAGAGTTCATAAAAAAAGTAGAAGAAATAGATAAAGAAAACTTGATATACATAGATGAGTCTGGAATAGAGGACAATGAATTTTATGAATATGGTTGGTCTCAAAGAGGCAAGAGGTTATTTGCCCAGGGTTCAAAAGAAAGAAGGTAAGCATGATTGGAGCACTGAATGAAGGAAAAAAGCACCATGGATAATTGATGGCTACTGCAACAGCGAGATTTTTGATGCTTATGTAGAAAATGTACTTGTTCCTGTATTTAAACCTGGACAGACTATTGTTCTCGACAATACGAGTTTTGATAAATCTGCAAGGACGAAAAATTTGATAGAAAATACTGGGTGTAAAATTTTGTTCTTGCCTTCATACTCGCCAGATTTAAATCGAATTGAGAAGTTCTGATCAAGCACTCCATAAGAAAGGCTCTATAAACCTTTTGGCCCAATATTAATTCGGCTATTGATTTTGCCTTTCAGTGCTCGAGCAGATCTTACTTCGGTTAGCTATATTACTAAAATCTCGTATTCTACATTTGACTTCAATAGCTCTTTATCTTCCTGAAATCTGAATGTTTTATCAATGCATCTTCTATTCAGCCGTTAGCAATACTTTCACTTATTCCATAGCTTTGTGCTATATGGAAATATGTACGTTATTTACGCAAATATTCTAGTACTATTAACAAACATGCATTGTTTATTTGGTTTTCCTCCTCTTGCCTTTTTCTTGGACTCTTCCTCTATTAAAATTTCTATTATTTTCCAATGTTTTTCTTTTTACTCCTCTTAGTCTTCAAAGCTTCTCTTCATCAAGTTTACTTACCTGCTCAAAATTTATACCTTCCCTAATATTGCTTCTACTACTTGTTTCTTAAGTTATCCAAGAAGTCTAATGGCAAGAAAAGAAGCACTGACCACTTTTGCTTCAGATGCCCTTGAACAGATATTATTACTAAAAATTAAACATCAAACCAACTTCAATATTATGAGTGAATATATCATTTGCAATAGGTGCTGGAATATTAAAGTAACGATAGGCGAGAAAGGTTTTAACTTCTGGAATTACTGAGTAAACAACACCAAGCTTTATTTGATAAACAAGCCAAGGAAGATTCAGTGGCACTAAATTTTTAGATGATTTATCAATCCTTTTTAATCTAAAAACTGTTGATCCTATACCAAGACTAATATAAGGAGCAAATTGAGTATTTTGAACACTAGGGTTATAGTAAAAATTTAATAAGAATGCAGATACACTCGCTGATTTATCAAATAACGGAGGAGAGTTACTATCTTCGATATTAACTTTAGAATGTATGGTCTCAAAATCAACTCGGCCATTTTCTCCAGCAGAGTAACCTACAGATACGCTGCCAAAGAACTGAAAATCAATTTTACCGTTAAATTTTTTTATGTTTTTAATTTCATCTCCTAAGAATAGGTCTAAAAGAAAACCACCATAATGGCCCTCAGCTAAAGCAATAATTCTTTTTCCTATTGCACGCATACCCTCCACAAATACTTCTGAGCTATCAGAATATATCTTACCACCGCTAGCACTAACATAGAAACCAAGTTTTTTTGATTTTTTCTCTGTAGGCTCAGCTTGATCTGCAATACTTGGCCACATATTTTTCTGATTAGCTACTTGGAAAACAGAAGGTGAACTACTTTCAAGTTCTTGACATTTTATTGGCACTTCTTTTTCAGTAACCTCTTCAGAATGTATCACACTTTCATTATTATCTGTTTCTAACTTTAACGATTGTACTTGCTCAATGTGTGTATTGTTACTGATATAAGTAAGAAAAAAATAGACATACGGAATGAAGATGAAAAATAAAGCAACAGATACTCTAATTATCATAAAGGAGTTATCACTTATAGTACAATTACTATATCATATATTCCTTTAATGTACAAAAATTAAGAAATAATATTTCCAATTAAACAATTATTTTCTATTCCTTTAACATGAGCTTTCACAATACTTTTAGCTTGAACTCTTGATGTAAGTTTTGTTAATGCAAAATTTTCTGTTCTACCAATATTATTCTGCTCAACCAAAACGCTTTGCTCAGTGCCGAGCAAAGATTGATAAAAACTGCTCATCATTTCTTTATTTATTTCTCTTAGATGCTTTACTCGTTCTTTACGTACATTCTCTGGTATTTGTGGCATCCGTGCAGCAGGTGTGTTTTTCCGCTCTGAATATGGAAAAGCATGTAGATAAACTACATTTATTTTTTTCAGTAAATCAACTGTATCCTGAAACATTTCATCAGTTTCTGTTGGAAATCCAGCAATAATATCAGCGCCAAATGCTATATTAGGTCTTACGCTCTTCATTTTATGACAAAATTCTATCACTTGTTCTCTGTTGTGACGACGTTTCATTCTCTTTAGTATTAAATTATTACCAGACTGTAGACTCAAGTGTAAGTGAGGCATAAGTCTTGACTCATTAGCTATTAAATCCATTAGTTCATCATCAACTTCAGCAACATCAATAGAGGAAAGTCTTAGTCTCTTTAATTGTGGTATATCCTTTAAAACTCTTCTAATCATTGAACTGAGTGATTGCTTACCAAACAAATCTGTACCAAAGTCAGTAATATCAACACCTGTAAACACCACTTCTTGATACCCATTCTCTATGAAAATCTTAATTTGCCCTATAATATTGTTTACTGGCACAGATCGATTATTTCCTCTTGCCTCAGTAATTGAGCAAAATGTACAACTATGATTACAACCATTTTGAATTTCAATAAATGCCCTTGATTTATCTTCAAATCCATTAATGAGAATAGGTTCTACTTGGTTATCACTGACTAAGATTTCATCATTATTTAGTAGATAGTTTTCAGCTCTTAGCTTTTCTTGATTACCTAGGACTTTACTTACACCAGGAATATCACTATATGATTTAGGATCTAATTGAACAGCGCAGCCAACTACGATAATTTCTTTACTTGGGTCGTTTTTATAGATCTTACGTATTTTTTGCTTCACTTGGCGTTCTGCTTCATTTGTCACTGCACAGCTATGCACTACAACAACATTTTCTCTCTTTGCTTTTTTTAATGCTTCTTTGATTAACTCGCTCTCGTAAAAGTTTAGACGACAACCAAACGTTATCACTTCATTCATGCTTTTGCTTTAATAGATCTAAATTATATCAAATATCCAAGCAAAATGACTATTTTTTGGTGGATAAATGTATAACTAGTGCAAAGATACCATCAATCTCACTTTCTTCTTTTTAAATATAAAGATCTTTACACCAAGAAACATCATTGTGGCCAACCCTTTGATTATCGATCTTTTCTCCCCGGGCAAGATACTCACCACCATTTTCAATAAAGTTAACATCATATGATTGAGCCATATCTCTTAATTCACGGATAAAAGCAAGCTGAGCAATGTTTTGCTCAAAAAAATACGTTCAGGTTTAGAATAAGGTATTGCACACATTATGTCTTTTTCAGGCTTAGCTTGGAGTATCTCTTCAATTCTCTCTTTTCCTAGCTTTTCTTCAAATTTTGTCTTTATTCTATCCTGGCTAAGTATATTTTGCTTATAGAGAATGATATTAGTTTTTCTGTCAGATTAAGTTGCGTCTAGTACAACTGACTATGCAAATAAGCTAACAGAACTTGAGATATTTTAATTGTTAGTTTTAGGGTGTATTTTCGTGTTCATTGCTATGAATAGGCAGAGCTACCTCTTCGAGGTAGCTCATCGTATCACCTAAATCATGCTCTATTTCTACTTCAAACTTGAACCCTAACTTCTCGCAGAATTTGTAGAAATATTCTTTAATGGTATCAAATGAACTTCTGCCATCAATTTTGTAGTCTCTCAATTTTCGGGGCACAGTAAGTGACAATTTGCCATTTTTGTATATCACATCATCTTTCCCATCTTGAGATTTAAGTGCTAATTCTAGTGAGCTGTTCAATTTACATAATTCTTCATTTGGCTTTACAAATACGGTGGCAGAGATTAGCTCTTTAACTGTGACTTCTACACGTTCTGAATTACTGCAATTAATATATGTTATATGACTCGAGCTGAAAGTTAATTCATGTATTTTAGTTACATGAAAATAGGACTATCCTCATTATATAATGTACCTACATAAGCAGCTTGGTTACAGTTAGTAACTAGTTCTTTTAAGATAGAATCGCTTGGAACTTGAGCTTCAGAATATTTGAACATTTCCTTGAAAACTTCTTTTCCAAACGCACGATAACTTTTATTTTCATCCCCTTCTTTTGGTAATAGATGAGCGTACCCTTTACCTAGATTATAAAACCTTTCAAACTCCTTTTTATATTGGTCATTTTTTTATTGCCAGGTATCCCTTGATTTTTATAATACCTATCCCAAACTTCATCAAAATTGTATTGCTTAGCTCCGTCTATCAATGCACCAATTAAACTTTGGTCTAGATTTTTGCTGTTAATAACAAATCTCATTCTTCGAAAATCTTCATACATCTGCTCACCAGTGTTTGCTGACTCATTGGTTTTATCAGCCCTTAACCTGCTAAAATCAAACTTTTCCGCTTGAGCCTTTAGCGTAACTACTGGATTTCCCTTTTTTCCTGTATAGAGTTGTTCATTGTTAATACTTTGATATGAATTGCTGATAGTATAATAATACATAAAATAGTTAATATATCAATAATATACTTAACATAGACAGTCATAATGGGATGACAGGATTTTAGTAAGGCTCTATTATGAATAAAAGGTTTTACACAGTATGAATGTTGATGAGCAGTCAAGTGTGCTGACTTTTCTAAATAGTAAAATTGAGAATATACCAAGGTTTCATTCCGCAATGTTGCCTAAACTTTGCGGTGGAGACAGAGTAATGGACTTGCTGTTTTATAGGCCGCTCAGTTATGTTGATAGAAGTAAATCACTACCTGATGCTCAAGTGGGAGAATTTACAACTTTTATGGCAAAAGTGTATGAGCACCAGCGCCCCACTGTTAGAGGTAGGCCATATAAAATAATCGTTGAAAGTGAAAGTCAGTATTTATTTATAGTTTTTTTTAATTACTCAGTTAAATATTTGTATAAATTATTTCCAGTTGGAACAGATATAGTAATCAGTGGTAAACTTGAAAAGTTTGCCGAACATTGGCAAATTACTCACCCAGATTACATGTTATCTGATATCAATCAATTTAAAGAAATAGCCTGCATAGAGCCAATTTATCAATTATGTCGCGGTATTACTAACAAGAGCATTAGAAACATAATAAGTTCTAATCTAAAAGATTTGCCTGATTTGCCAGAGTGGATAGATGAAACATTAATCAAGCAAAAGAAATGGCTGAATTGGAAAGAAAGCACCATAAGATTGCACAGACCGAGCTCACTCGTAGAAGCAGAAGTTTGCAGAGAAAGACTTGCTTATGATGAGCTATTTGCGTATCAGTTGGCACTAAAGCTTGCAAGGGAAAATCATGTAAAAAAAGAGGGAAAAAAAATTATAATATTGAATAAATACAAAGAGCAGGTCTTAAATGGATTAACGTTCCAATTAACAAATGATCAAATTCGAGCGATAGATGAAATCTCAGAAAGACAAAAATCCAGATACCGCATGGTAAGTCTGTTGCAAGGTGACGTTGGGAGTGGCAAAACTGTAATTGCACTCTTTGCGATGCTGAATGTGGTAGAAAATAACATGCAAGCAGCTCTAATGGCACCAACTACTATCTTGGCTGAGCAACATTATAATTGGATCGAAGAAGCTCTATCTTGTACTGATATAAAAGTTGCTTTGCTTACCGGTAAAACTGCGCGCAAGGAAAGAAAGATTATTATGAACGAACTTGCAAGTGGTATTTTAAATATAGTAATTGGTACTCATGCATTATTTCAAGCCAACGTTACATTTAAAAATTTAGGACTCGCAGTCATAGACGAACAACAGCGATTTGGAGTGATACAGAGGAATCAGTTGGTAGGAAAAGGAGAAAATACCGATATACTTTTTGTTACTGCAACTCCCATTCCAAGAACCTTGCAGCAAGCTATGTATGGTGATGTTGAATGTTCTATTTTAAGGGAAAAACCAAAATCTAGATTGCCAATAAAAACCGTTATTATGAACGTTAAAAAAGTATCAGATATTATTCAAAGACTGAAAGATGCTATAAATAGAGGCGAAAAAGCATATTGGATTTGTCCATATATAGAAGAAAACGAAGAACTCAATATTGCCGCAGCAGAAATGCGCTTTCAGGAACTACAAAAGACATTTTTTGGTAGAGTTGGAATAATACACGGAAAACTAACTCAAGAGCAGAAAGATCAAGTGATGTTTTCCTTCAAGAGGAATGAATTTTCTCTGCTTGTTGCAACTACTGTGATAGAAGTTGGCATAGATGTACCAGATGCAACTATTATGATTATAGAGAATGCAGAGCAGTTCGGGTTATCGCAATTACATCAGTTAAGAGGTAGAGTAGGACGAGGAAATAAACCGTCTTTTTGTGTACTGTTATATGACAATCTCAGTAAAAGTTCGTATTCAAAGTTAAAGATTATGTGTGAGTCACAGGATGGATTTTATATTGCTGAAAAGGATATGATGCTGAGGGGTAGCGGAGATATTCTAGGCACAAAACAATCAGGGTGCATGGAGTTTAAATTTGCTGATTTATATGAGGACAGAGAATTGCTCAACCTTGCATATAATAGTGCAAAAGGTACAATAGCTAATTTTGAATTACTGCTTGATATATTTGAATATAGAAGTAGACTACATTTTTCAAAATTTCAGTAATCTTCCAAGCAATAACTTTCATGAGTAGAAATTACTTGACAGACGGAAGTATTTAACAAACTATACGCATCGAGTTAAGGAAAAATAAGAGTGAAGAAGAAGTTTTTACCATAAGAATAAATTGTCCAGAGTTAATAGCAGGCCCTGTAAACAAAATGTTAGCAGGTCAAATTAATCAAGGGCAGGAAGTGTAAAAATAGAAAAAGCGGTAACTTAGCCTAATGACATTAAATATATATAGAAGGTACCGTTTTAAAGAGCACAAAAGGAATACAAAGTAAAAGCGAGAAGAAGTTGAGAATATGTATGGAAGCATTGTGGAGAAGTGGCTGCCAATGATCAAAAATTTACCACAATTACAGAAGTATACACAAAAGGTTTAAAAGATGATGCAAAAAGGGAATTTTGGCAAAATGACTTAAGTATGCACAACAAGATCCAGATTTGCATAATTGATGATCAGATGTTACTCATGCTCAGCCTATACATAGGAAAAATTCTCAAGCTCAAGAGGGCTTAGGGTGGAACTAAAATTCATGGACTTGTTGACGCACGTAACTAATTTCTTTTTTTTAAAAGTTAATTAATGTTAACAAGCCACGTCTGCCTGTAATCAGGCTAATACCAAAATATAACGCAAGAGAAGAAATCGGCAGTGCTATGGTTAAACAGAACAATTCTTGTTTCTTTCTAACCATGCTTCCATATGAAAAACATATGACATAAAAAGGGAAACAAAAAGCTAAGAACCTTGACGCGCTTTACATCTTGGCTTTACCTTATTTATAATATAAACCTTACCACCCCTTTTCACAACTTTACAATTTTTATCTCTGTTACGATGAGATTTTAGCGACCCTTTAACTTTCATATCTACAGTAATAATAGAATTACCTTACATTATGATCACTGACAGAGAGTTAGTCAATTGGTAAATTTTTCACATTTTATTAAAATACTGTATAATTGTTGCTGACGCTTCTTCGATTGACCTTTGCGTGACATCAATAATTGGCCAGTTATTTTGCTTAAAGAATTCCTCTGCTTCTTTAATTTCCTTTTCTACTTTTCTAGGGTCAGCATATATATTATTACCTTCATTATTAATTGAAGTCAGTCTATTTTTGCGTATTTCTATTAGCCTTCTTACGTCTATTGTTACTCCTATAGTCAGTTTATTTTTTAATTTTGCTAAGTCGACGTAAAAGGGTATCTCGCTAACAAAAGGAACATTTGCAACTTTATAGCCTCGGTAAGCTAAATACATACTGGTGGGAGATTTTGATGTGCGTGAAACTCCAACCAAAATTATATCGGCTTTATCAATATCTTGAATATTTTGTCCATCATCATGATTAATGGTATAGTTTATTGCCTCAATGCGCTGAAAATATTCGTTATTTATCTCAGCATGTAAGTCAAGTTTTTCGTCTTTTTCAATTTCAAGATAGGATGAGATTTCCCTAATAATGTGTGATAATATCGCTCTGTAGGGAATTTTTAGCTTTATACAATTATTTTTTAGATATTTTCTTAACTCATCATTAGTAATAGTGCATATAACAAAATTATGCTCATCACTTTTTCTATTAATTTCCTCTAAAATTTTGTCAATCTGCTCTTCTCCTTTTACGAAAGACCAAACATATTCGATCGTTTCTACAGAACGAAAGTGTTTCAGAGCTGATTTTGCAACTGATATAACAGTTTCACCACTTGAATCTGACACTAAGTGTAGGTTAAGCTTTTTAAGGATCATCAACGTTATACTAAAAATAATGGCAAGCAATCTGCTACTGAAATTGTGCTAATTTATTATACTACGTAAATATAGAAAAACTATCTTATTGATAAAACTCAAACTAATTGATAAATTCTTAACACAATTATTCTCAAAACAAATGTTTTTATTAAAGCCTACAAATTTCACTTCTTTTACTAAAAAAGCTCTACCTTGGTTTGGGGTTATTTGTTTCGCATGTTTTTTAATTGGAATGTTCTTGGCATTATTCTTCTCCCCAGGAGATTATAAACAAGGAGAAATCGTACGAATTATGTATCTTCATGTGCCTTCTGCATGGCTTGCTCTTGGAATATACGGACTCATTGCATCACTCAGTTTCATTTCGTTGGTATGGAACAATAGCGTTGCTAGTGTCTTAGCACATGCCGCTGCTCCTGCAGGGACAGTCTTTTCGGCAATATGCTTAATCACAGGTAGCGTCTGGGGAAAAGGAACATGGGGTACTTGGTGGGTATGGGATGCAAGGCTTACTTCAATGCTGATTTTGTTTTTTCTGTATGTTGGTTATCTTTCATTTTGGAGCGCTTTTGATAATCAAGCAAGAGCAGAGAAATCATCAGCAGTATTTGCCATTTTTAGTGCTATAAATATTCCCATAGTAAAATTTTCTGTGAATTTATGGTCTACTCTTCATCAGCCAGCAAGTATTTTTAGAAAAGGTGGAGTAGCAATAGAAGGTTCTTTACTGCTGCCACTCATTGCAATGTTTATATTTTGTGCAACATTCTTTTTAGTAGTGTGGATACTTAATGCCCTTCATTTAATTAATTTGCAGAAGATAAAGAGAGAAATCAGTATGCGGTATTAGGTATGCAGTTCCAGAGTGTAATGTTGTGAACAGCGATAGAGATTAAAATGTAGAGCAATTATCCATTAGCAAGTTCCAGAACTAATTACGTACAAACCACACTTCAAGATTATAGTGATTAATCACATGAAAGTAGAAGAATCATGACTCTCTAAGGTGAACTGTATGCAAAATTAGCAAAGATACGTTAGAAATTGAAAGAAAATTTTTATTGATAGATATGCTATATTTATAATGCAAGTTATTAAATTTTTAATTATTATAGCTTATAATAGCTACTAAGTTACCACGAAGTTTCTTGAAATGTGGTTTCTTTTACTCACATTAAATTTGTAGTTTTTTTTATTTTAATACAATTTCAATTTTGACTGTAGAGGAGGTTCCTATGTCAAAAAACACCTATATTGACCAAATTAATAATAGTTATTTATATAACAACAAACTTTTTTTATGGTGAAGAGGATATAGATGAGATCACTGAGGGTGAAACTACGACTGAGAAGGAATTTACAAATAGTTCCGTAGTAAAAGAGGATTTTGAACTAGTAGAAAAGAAGCTTACGAAATGTGAAGAGGAGGTTAAGCGAGCAAAAGCAGAGACTGAGTGGTATAAAAAATAGCTGAAGAATGTAAAAAAGGAAGTGGTACGGGCGAACCTGTTAACGATGAAGGAGAGAATGAAAATGGAGAAATTACATCTCGAAAAGTAACCTCAGATTGTCCCAAGTATGAAAATTGTGGGCCGTATTCTCATTTTTATAAAGTTGATAATAAGATAGGTTGTCAAGGTTTTAGTGCATCTGATTTACTAAAGGAATTATATCCTGAGATGTACAGTAATCCTAAGATTGCAAAATATATAGAAGAGGGAGCAAATGGTAATTATGGTTCAGTAAATTTTAAATTTGCCTTTACAGAGGATCTTAATTCAATATCCTGGCTTGGTAATATAGAATGTGAAAAATGTGTGGATGATCAAATAGAGTTAGCGTATCGAGAAGAAGAGATTAAGAGTTTCTGTTACCCGAACGTTTACCGTAGTAATCCAGAATTCAACAAGAGCTTTTTTTTCTAGGAGATCATGCCCTAATCTCTTTAGAGAGTCCAGTGAAACAAGTGTTGTAAAAGCAAAACAAGTTGCACCATTGATACTTGTTAATACCTTAGGACAAATGGTAGATAAAGAGTGTAATAACACTAAAGTATACTATGATGCATTGAAGAGTTATCTAAATGATGATGGTAAAATCAAGGATTGTGGAGATAATCAAGAGTGTAAGGAATTATATTCTAATTATGGAGAAAGTTGCATGGAATAGTGATAAGGAAATACTATTAAAAACTTCTATTAATAATACGCAAGAGGCAAATTCTTACTATTATGGAAATGAGGATAATTCTACTTCCGTTGAATTTGGCTCCATATAAGGCTGAGTTTGTCTAATTTTTCTACACTAGACACAATTTAGCCGTATCTGAACAAATACATAATCTATATGAGGACGTAGGTACCATCTGTCCTCTTAAGGCATTTATGTCAATGATATGCGTAATCCATGATTTTAAAGATGATGATCCTCCTAAGTAATACAAAAAAACTCAGAAAAATGTATATAGCTATGATAGAGGTTATCTATACATAAGTACAATATACTTTAACTAGAGATTACAAATTAATGAAGTTGAAAAGTCCGCAGACGAAGATAGATTTCGAGCTCTAGAACATCTTCACTGTCGAAATGACAAAGCTGTCAAAATTTGTCAAGTAATTTTATCGCAACTGTACAAACATTGCACAGGACAAATTTAAAATGCTGTAAAATGGTGTCTGTTCAGACGCATGTGAAACCAGTGCTTCTTTTCATCCCACTTCCATGCGGCTAAACCCTTTTCATAATCTCCTATCTATCATTTCTTAAACCACTCCCCTGAACGGATATAATTAAATACATTTTTAACATTTTTATAGAAAACTATTAGTATAGATTTGTATGCTGCCCTCATGGCTATTTTAAAATGTTTAATACTCCTTTTCATTATTTCTTGTGCGCATCTACCTAATAAGCAACATTCTGTTAATATAGACAATTATAAGCACGATTATTCGTTGCAACAATATAATAATCCTTTGAAGAATAACGAACCAGCAATACCAGAAATGATACCTTTACCGGTAGAGTTTCCCTATCTTACAACCAGTAATCAGTTTCTTTCGATTAATGTTGATGAAAAAGTACCAGTAAAGGATTTACTGATTGAGATAGGAAAACTTTCTGACATTAACTTAGACATAGACCCCAAAATATCAGGTAATATCACTTTAAAACTAAAAGATAAGAACGTAAACGAAGTAATTCAGAATATAGCCAACAGCGCCAAATTGCGTTACTCAATGAATAATGGTGTAATTAGAATTGAACAAGATTTGCCATATGCACAAAATTATTACGTAGACTTCATCAATATTCAACACTCTGCGCAAAGGAGTTTTATCATTGGTAGCAATATTACCGACAGTGATGGTGATAGAAACTATATGAAATCTCAATATAGTAGTGATTTATGGAATTCATTAGAAAAAGGCTTAAATGCAATAATGGATGTTAACGGAGTAGATGATGGTGAGTTTCTTTCATCCAACAGAGAAGCTGGTATCATTATACTAAATGCTAGAAAAGATACTCACAAAGCTGTTGAAGAATATATTAATAAAGTTAAGAAATTGGCGTCTTCTCAAGTAATGATCGAGGCCAAAATAGTTGAAGTTTTATTAGACGATAAATACCTTTCTGGTCTCAACTTAAATGATTTGCATAATGAAACCAAATCTATAACAAATCAAGGTAACTCTATTATTGACCTAGCAATTAACTCTAGTGTTAGTGATTTAGGAGATTTAGTAAAAAATTTAGGCAAATTTGGCACTTCAACCGTAATTTCAAGCCCTAGAGTACATGCTATAAATAATCAGCGAGCAATGATTTCATTTACTAAAAACCATATCTATTTTACTTCCGATATACAGAAAAATACCAAAAATTCTAATCATGCATTAATTACCAAGATGAATAGCACTCCAATAGGTGTGGTGTTAATAATCCACCCAAGCATTAACATTGATACTAATGAAATATTCATGGATATACACCCAACCTTATCAAGAATTAACGATTACACTAAAGACCCAAATATAGAATATGTCGCACAACAGAATAAAATGAAATTAAATAGTGACATTCCAATTATTGAAACCAGAGAAATGCACTCTACGTTAAAAATTAAGAGCGGCGAAGTTATGGTAATTGGTGGGCTTATAGAGCATAGAAAAGATAACCAAAACTTATTGCATAAAAAGTCAAAAAAACTGGCTAAGACAGTAGAAACCGTTATCTTCCTGAAAGCAACAATCGTACCAACACTTGGTTTATTAGATACAAAAGATAGGAATTTATATGTATATTAAACGTATCCGTTCAGGCAATGGCATCAACTTAAGGAAAGATGTTGGGGTTGCTATTATGATAAGAAGAGAGTATCGGAATGATAATTAAGACAGCTTAATCATAAATCTGTTGCGGTAAATTTAAGTTACTTTAGTCATGTATTAAAGTTTTTAAACAGGTCTTAGTTTACTTACTTTATTGTTTTCTTTATTATCAAATATCGCTTTAAAGAATATGGAGGAGCACATTGTCAGCAATTGCCGTTATTGATTTTGGTTCACAGTTTACACAGCTTATTGCAAGACAAATCAGGGAAATGGGCGTTTACTGTGAAATATTTCCAAGAAATATCGATTTCGAAACAGTATCAAAATTCAATGGATTTATTTTTTCTGGAGGACCGCAATCTGTAAATGACAATTGCTCTGAAGTAAGTGAAGTAGCACATAAAATTATAAAACTTAACGAAATAATAAACACTCCTATACTCGGAATATGTTATGGACAGCAACTCATTTGTCATTACTTCGGGGCAAAGGTAAGAAAAGAATTCAATCAGGAATTTGGCAAAACTAAAATCAAGATACTAAAAGAATCCCCAATTATAAAGGATACTTGGGACGTTAATTCCGAAGTCGATGTGCTAATGAACCATGCAGACAGTGTCGAAACTATACCGCAAGGATTTACTGCTATTGCCTCAGGTATAATAAATCAAACAATCGCAATAATTGCCAACGAACAGCGGAAGATTTACTGTACTCAGTTCCATCCTGAAGTTAAGCCTACGACAAATGGTAGTAAACTTCTATCTAATTTCTTAGATATTGCAAATTGTGAGAGAGATTGGACAATGAAGTCATTCATTGAAAAACAGAAGGAAAAAATTCAAAACTTAGTAGGGAAGAGAAAAGTAATTGCTGCAGTAAGTGGGGGAGTTGATTCAAGTGTTGCAGCAGTTCTTACACACAAAGCTATAGGAAAACAATTAAACTGTATTTTTATCGATACTGGGTTATTGCGTAAGAGCCAGACCACTGCTATGTTAAAAGAAATTCCAATAAATTACGTTGATAAATCAAACTTGTTTTTAAGTAGGTTAAGGAGAATAACTGATCCGGAAGAAAAGCGAAAAATTATCGGTAATACTTTTATCGAAGTATTTGAAGAAGAGGCAAAAAAAATAGGTGATGTGGATTTTTTAATGCAAGGCACCATTTACTCTGATGTAGTTGAATCAGGGCACGCTTCAGGAAACACTAGTACAATTAAATCTCATCACAATGTTGGTGGTTTGCCAGAAAAAATGAATCTAAAACTAGTAGAACCTTTACGCTATCTCTTTAAAGATGAAGTAAGGCTGCTTGGCAAAGAAATTGGGCTTTCAGATGAGATAATATTGCAACATCCATTTCCTGGACCTGGACTTGCAGTGAGGATCATAGGTGAGGTTGATGAAGAAAAGGTACGAATATTGCAAGAAGTAGATGAAATATATATCAACACAATGAAAAATTATGATCTGTATGATAAAATATGGCAGGCTTTTGCTGTACTGTTACCAGTAAAAACTGTGGGAGTTATGGGAGATAATCGTACATACGGATATGTTTGCGCTTTAAGGGCTGTGACTTCATCTGATGGCATGACAGCTGATGCATTTCCATTTGAAAATAAAGATCAACATTCGTTAGTATTTTGGAGGTTTTTGCAAGACATCAGTAGTATAATTGTTAACAAAGTTTCCGGAGTAAATCGAGTTGTGTATGATTTAACTTCCAAGCCACCAGCAACTATTGAGTGGGAGTAGCAATAATTTCATTCCAGTTTCAGCTACTTGAATCACACCAAAGAGGCTGCTTGCATAACTCAAAATTTAAGGAAAACTATTTAATGTCATTCCAGCGCGTGATGCTGGAATCCAGAAAAAAGAATAATGGATCCCAGTGTCAGCTACTCGGATGACATCGAAATGTTCGTACAGACATTCGTCACACACCGGAATAAAATTAGATTTCTGCTTTGTACAAAATAATTTCAAGGCCGCATTTTCCTTATTTTGCTTATGGCTTCCACAAGCAGTGCAAACATAAATGAAGAATACAAATATGCTTTTGGTAGCTCTATGTGAAGTCCTTCAAGTATTAAATATATACCGATGAGTAACATAAATAGAATGGCAATTACTTTTAAGTTTGGGCTGGATTTTATTAACTTAGCGGTATAACTCGATGAAAATAGCATTGCTAATATGGAAAATGTAAATGCCATAGCAATGATTATCATATTATGAGTTAATGCTATAGCAGTTAATATTGAATCAACAGAAAAAACTAAATCTATTAATATAATTTGTAGCACAACTAAAAAAAATTGTGATTTAACGTTTGCCTTTGTTTTGTTCTCCTCATGCACAAAAATTTCGCTCCATAACTCCATAGAACTTTTAACAATAAGAAATAACCCTCCTGCAATCATAAGCAAATCTTTTACTGAAATATCTAGTGATACAGAGTAAAATATAGGCTTTTCCATTGATAATATACGTGATATAAAAAATAGTATTACAAAACGCATCAATAGCGCCAAGCCAAAACCTATCAGGCGGGCTCTTTCTCTCAGCAGATTTGGCACCTTATCTATTGCTAGAGAAATAAAGATTAAATTGTCTATACCAAGTATAGTTTCAAGTAGCGTAAGTATCAATAAAGTCCAAGCATCAGCTAGCATTTTCATTCCAAAGTCAGCCTTTGTACTTTACAATAGATGTGTAAAAATTAAGTAACTTCGACTAGGTAATTAAAAATCAGCCTTACCCGGAAAAGGGGGAGAGAAAAAAGAGCATTTTTATAATAAAAGTACTTTTGTAAGAGAAATAATGAAATTAAAAATATAACTCTCTTTACGAAAATTTTAAATAGATTGTAAAATAGTTGTACCATGAAAATATATGCCTTCTTTGTAGACTAAGATTTTTCTTTAAATTAAGATAGATACACGATAAAAGAAAATATGATAAAAGAGTCATTAGCAAAAACTGATATAGTAAAAGTTGAAGATAAGAAAGCACAAAAGGGCTTTTTTAAAATATTAGGTGAAGTAGCAGATGCTGTAAGGTCATGGGTTGGCAATATTAGCCCTGATTTAAGTAGTAGTCGCGATGTCGATAGTTTAGTCTTGAAGATGAACGAATGCTTAAACCCAAAGGGGGATGAAGTCTCAGCACGTAAGAACACCGTATCTCTTGGTAATTTGTACTTGAGTTTATCCGAGGCAGGTCAAATGAAATTTTTACAAACCCTGGCAGAAAAGTTCAATCCGGATAAAAAGAAAATAGATGAAGAAATAAAAGTATATAAGAAAAATCAAGATTCTGAGTCGAGCTATAAGTTTGAACAAGACTTAATAAAAGTCCTTGAATCACCACGCTCTAAAATATTGAAGCAGTTTATCTCCTTACCGGAGGGCCTTAAGTTTATTGTTGATATGCGTTCTGATGTACTCAAGTTGAAGAATCAATATAAAAGTCTAAGTCCACTAGAAAATGAATTAAAAAGTATACTTTGTACTTTGGTTGATGTTGATCTACTTGATCTTCATCAAATCACTTGGGATTCACCTGCATCATTGTTGGAAAAACTTATAAAATATGAAGCTGTACATAAAATTTCCTCTTGGGATGACTTAAAAAACAGACTAGATTCTGATCGTCTCTGTTTTTCTTTCTTTCATTACAAAATACCAAATGAACCTTTAATTTTTGTAGAGGTTGCACTGATGAATGAGATTGCAGATAGTATTCAACACGTTTTGGACGAGTCAGTTCCTTCAAGTGACCCAAGCAGTGCAAGTACTGCTATATTCTATTCAATATCAAACACTCAAACTGGTTTATCTGGAATTAGCCTAGGTAACTTTTTAATAAAGAGAGTCGTAGAAAAACTATCGCAAGAATTTAAAAGCGTAAAAGTGTATGCAACTCTTTCTCCAGTTCCTGGATTTACAAAATGGCTAAAAAATCAAGACGTAGCTTTATTAGGTAAGCTTAATATAAAACAATCAGGTACAGAAATTTTAGAAAGCATAAAAACTAACATTGAATGCGAAAAACATTCCCTACTGAAACTTTGTGCACATTATTTGCTAAAGGTTAAAAGCAGTGGTGGTGGTGCTTATGATCCAGTAGCACACTTTCATTTAAGCAATGGTGCATCAATTAAACAAATCAACTGGATGGCTGATACTTCTGAAAAAGGCATTAGTCAGTCAGCCGGAATAATGGTGAATTATCTGTATGAGCTGCCTAAAATAGATGACAATCATGAGAATTATATGATTAATAAAGCGATTTCTCATTCAAAAAAAGTATCTTCTATGTTAAAAGAATAATAAGAAGTATGCAAGAATGTAGAAAGTTTTAACATTTCCTAATCTTTATGTATATAATATCGAGTAGCTCTATGAGGTAAAATATATGAGTAGTAAGATATTAAAAGCAATAAAACAAAATACAAGATAGAGTAGAGCGTAAGGAACTGCACAGTCTCTTTATAGATCCTTAAGAAATAAAGTCATTCAATGATCAACTATGATTTTTTGAGTTTAGTTTTATTACAACTCTTGTTTATAATTTTGTGTTTCTACTCAACTAGAAAATGTACTTTCGGCAATAAAAAATCTAATTTATTGCAGAAAAAGAATTTTATATCAAACAGCTGTTACTGCTTAGATCTTATAATTAATGAATATGTGCTTTCAGTTTGTGTGGGCGCACATATTCATTAACCTATTTCTATGCAGCTTTTTTTATTTCATATTAATTGCTTCTTTAAGTCGTACATTGGCAATTACTATGATCTTTCGCATTAGAGCTGTTATAGCCACCATCTTCTTTTTACCTCTACCAATCAGATCAGAGTAAAAAGTACCAAGTACAGATTTAGATCTTGTAGCAGCCATCACAGCTATAAAAAGCTTTGTACGAACATTGCTTCTACCACCTGTTATTCTTCGATAGCCAATAGTTTTTCCACTTTCCTTTGGATGTGGAGCAACTCCAGCAAGACTTGCGACTTCTTTTTTGTTTAAGTAGACAAGTTCTGGCATTAGACATACAAAATCTTGAGACAATTTTGGACCTATTCCTGGCACTGTTCTAAGGATTTTTTGGCACTTCTGTAACTCTGGATTTTCATCGATAATCTTTTGTATGGAATCGTTGAGCTCCTCTATCTGACTGTTAAAAAAAAGTCAATAGTTTTTTGGCAACTTTCTTTTACATAACTGTTTTCAGGTGCTTCTAATCTGCATTAGATAACTTTTTAAAGAGGATTAAAGATTAAAGTTCCTCACTATGAGAAATCTCTGAATTTTATGATTTAAAACGTTTTAGAAGGTTATTATAGCGTTATCTCTGATTTAGATAATTTGTTTTGTATGCTTTTACTAAAAACTCATGTAATTTCTGAGCTGCATTAAAATTATTTAAACTTTTTTTTAGAAAATCACGGAAAAAGTAGTAAGAAATCCAGTATATATGGTATAGAAGGGCATTGATGCAGTTTGTGGATGCGCTTCAAATACAAAAACTTTAAGTGTCAATCCGAAACTCGGCAAACAAACATTGAGTAGATTTGTATTTTTTAATGTAATAGTTTAGATTTGATCTGACAGATTAATAAAGTAAGATAAAAATATAAATAAATTTTAAAGGAGTGTCAGACATGAGTACAACACAAGAAAAAATACTAGAACCAAAGTTGGGGTTGCTAGAACTTGCAAAGCAATTAGGAAATGTATCCCAAGCGTGTAAAGTAATGGGATATTCAAGGGATACATTTTACCGCTTCAAAGAGCTATATGAAACAGGAGGGGAAAAGCATTATATGAGATAAACAAAAGCAAACCATTACTTACCAATAGAGTACCAAAGGATACAAAAGAAGCAGTAGTTAAAATAGCAGTAGAGTTTCCAGCATATGGACAAGAAAGAGCAGCTAATGAATTAAAGAAAAAAGGAATTCTAATATCTGCTAGTGGTATAAGGTCAATATGGCAAAGAAACGATCTCGAAAATTTTAAAAAGAGATTGAAAGCCCTGGAAGCAAAGGTGGTCCAAGACGGTATAATTTTAACGGAGGAGCAAGTTGCTGCTTTAGAAAAAAACTAGGGAACAAAAAGAAGCCAATGGCGAAATTGAGACACAACACCCTGGATACTTAGGTAGTCAAGATACCTATTATGTAGGCAATATCAAAGGTATTCGAAGAATTTATCAACAAACTTTTATTGACACCTACTCTAGAGTGGCCTTCGCTAAGCTTTATACGGAGAAAACTGCTATCACAGCTGCAGATCTTCTCAATGATAGAGTTATACCATTTTTTGATGAACAGAAAGTTCCATTGCTACGCATTTTAACTGATCGTGGTACAGAGTATTGTGGTAAACCAGGTAGTCATGCGTACCTGTTATATTTGGGAGTAGAAAATATTGATCATTCTAGAACCAAAGCTTATTCTCCACAAACTAATGGTATATGTCAAAGGTTTCATAGAACTATGCAAGATGAATGTTACAATATTATCTTTAGGAAAAAGATTTATAGTACTTTGGAGGAGCTTCAGTTAGATGTCGTCATTGGTTGCATTCTTATAACAGAGATAGAACTCATTCCAGTAAGTATTGCTATGCCTATGCAGACCTTTTTTGATAGTATGAGTATTGCTTACCAAAAAAAAAATATTGATAACATTAAAACAGATTCTGATATCAGTTTTGAACTCGTCAATTCTTCTGTCAGATCAAGTCTAAATTATTAGAGGTATATAAATTACTATTATCAACTTGATCGCTATAGATATTGTTTGACATTCTGAACTCCTATATAGTCAAAACTGGAATTAAATTAGAGTATAGAAGCTAAGAGTTCAACATGGGTAAAAGAAACCACAGCTCAGGAAATCTAAGGTTAACTCAGAAATTATTATAAGCCAAAATGATTAAAAATTTTATAACTTATATTGTAGATCTAGCATGATAACCGACAATTAGATTTTCTTCAATTTCCACCACAGTCCATCTTTAATCATTAGAGAGCCGTGATTCCTCTACTCTCTAATGATTAATCACTTGTCAGTTTTGAGTGTAGTAGTTGATAGCCTGTACGTAAATACGTTGCTTTTGTTCTTTAGAAATTTTTAGTCTACTATCTTTATCCAGAAAAAAAATTGTAAAATTTCTATAGTTATGGTATAATCGTGAATACTGCTTGCCAATAAGCTGAGTATAAAAATGCCGTTCGGACAAATCATTATATATAGTGCGGAACTACTTGCTGTAATTGCAGTATTTCTCTTTTTGAGAAAAATATACAAAAATCATATTAGAAAAATTATATTTCCTCTAAAAGTTCTCAAAGAAGAGTGGGAAGAAAATAGAAGATTTAATGAATTATATCAAAAAAATAAGCAAAAAGAGTTGATGAAACAACAGGAAATGCTAAGGGAGAGACAAAAGAATATGCAAGTTTACAAAGAAGATCTAGAAATAGTTGATATAGCAAAACCGCTAGGTAAATGGACAAAGATGGTTATGATGGGTAGCGTTTTAATTAAGCATTTTGCACAATTGATACACGGAGAAGGTGATAAAAAAGGATTTTGGGAGCTGTTTATAAAAGCTCAGTCTGCAACTAAGGGTAAGTATAAAGGAAAAGGCAGATGACGTATCCGTTGTATAACCTGCTTTCTGGCATTAAACTTCTTCAGTGTTATAGTCAGTCAAGCACTGGGATGACACCATCTTCTACCTACAAACCCAATGTTCGTACAGTTGTATGTCGAACACTGACTGTTTGTTGTGCAAGCTATCCAATGTTCTTACACTGAAGTGTTTAGGCTCCAAGTTCTCTTTAAAGGTCCAATAGATGCTTGAATGTAAAAATCTATCCTGTGCTCGTAATAACAAAGTATTATTTAAAAACCTCAATTTTAAAGCTGAACCAAAATCAAAAATCTTGATCACTGGTCCAAATGGTAGCGGCAAAACCAGCTTAATCAGGAGTTTATCTGGACTTTTGCTGCCAGTGTCAGGTAATATAATGTACTGTGGAAAAGATATATACGATGACCTAAAATCCTATATACCTTCCATGGTCTATATAGGCCATAAAAATGCCTGTAAAGATAGCTCAACAGTTGGTGAAAACATACAATTCTGGGCAAGAATACGGAATACTAGAGAACTAATTATGGCAGCCGTTTGTTGCTTACAGTTGCAACCTGTACTTAATATCAAATATAGTGAACTTTCTGCAGGCTGGAAAAGAAGAGTTGCGCTTGCTCGCCTGTTAATTTCTAATGCAAACATTTGGCTGATAGATGAACCATTCTGTAATCTTGATAGCACAACATGTGAATTAGTATTGAACCTAATCTCAATACGCTCCGAGCAGAACGGTATAGTAATTATCACAGGACATAGCTCTAAAGAACAACTGTGTGACTTCAAGACAATCGATATACGTGATTTTAATAGACCTCTTGTATAATTTTTCGCCTTAAAATTAACTCATCTCTTGCAAAGGATCTATATTAAAAACAGAAAGCCCAGAAGAGATTACGTGCGCTAAGGCTTGGACGAGAAACATCCTTGCAGCGGTGAGTTTCAAGTTATCTTCTAGTATGAAACGCATGTTTAAATCACTTTTACCATACCCCCATAAAACGTGAAACGCTTCTGCAACTTCAAGTAAGTAGAAAGTAATTCTATGTGGCTCACAAAGCCTTGCAGATATTTCTACCACATCTGGCCACTTTGCTAAGGTTTTTATGAGGCATAGCTCCCCATCTGTCTTTAAAAGTGAAGGGTCTGCTGTTGGGAGCTCTTTTGGAGCATTACGCATTAACGAATGAGCACGGGCGTGAGCATATTGCACATAAAAAATAGGGTTGTCTTTTGACTGTTCTTTAACTTTAGCAAAATCAAAGTCCAAGACCATATCATTCTTGCGTGTTAACATTATAAAACGAGTTATATCCCTGCCAACCTCTTCCACTACATCCCTAGCTGTAAGAAAATTTCCTGATCTTTTCGACATCTTAACAGGTTTGCCATTTTCGAAGAAATTCACAATATTATGCAGTTTTACCTCTATCTTTGCTTGATCATCACTGAGCGCAGAGACAACTGCTCTAAGCCTCTTAATATAACCGCCGTGGTCACTGCCGAGCTCTATGATCATATTGTTAAAACCACGTGATATCTTATCAAAATGGTAAGCAATATCCGATGCAAAATAAGTCCAGCTACCATCCTCTTTTTTTAGTGCGCGGTCAACATCATCACCAAATGTTGTAGAGCGAAATAACATTTCTTTTCTGGAAGTCCAACTTTCACTTTCTTTGCCTTTTGGTTTCTCCAAGTATCCTTCATACACAAGGCCCTTATCAGATAATATCTTTATACTCTCTTCGATTTTGCCATTTTTTTGTAGCTCATACTCTGAAGTAAAAATATCATGATTGACTCCAAGCAAGCTCATGTCCTCCTTTATAAGTTCTAAGATAGAACTTAAAGTATATTCTCTAATTACTCGATTATCTTCCTCTTCTCTAAGCTCCTTGCCATATTTTTTAGCTAGCCCCTTCCCTATTGGCTTTAAATATTCACCTGGGTATAAACCTTTTTCAATGCTAACTTTCTCTCCCAGAGCTTCCTTATACCGCAAATATACTGACCGAATTAGCTTATCTATCTGTGCTCCAGCATCATTGATATAGTACTCCTTAGTGACATTATGGCCAACTTTCTTTAGTAAATTTGCTAAAACATCACCAAACACTGCCCCTCTTGCATGACCAATATGTAGTGGCCCAGTTGGATTTGCGGATACAAACTCAACATTGATTGCCTGATTGTTTCCAATGTTGAGAGTGCCAAACTCCGTTTTTAGTTCATTTATTTGCTTTAAAATCCCATGCCATACTTCCATTTTCAAGTGCATATTGATGAAACCAGGGCCCGCTATTTCGACTTTTGCAACTTCACCAAAAAGTTCAAACTCTTTAGCTAAAACTTCTGCGATTTCAATTTGATTCTTCTTTTCATGTTTTGCAAGCACCATAGCAACATTTGTATAGATATCACCATGTGCTCTATTTCTTGGAGGCTCTATGATAAAGTTTGTTGCATTCGTGCTTATAACACCCCTTTGCCTCAACTCATTTAACTTGCTGGAAATGAGAGAGGAAACCTGCTTGAAAATATTCATTAACTAAAAAGCTATAGGACCTGTAGCAGTATAGTGGATAAATGGGGGAAGTTGAAGGGTTATCTTGTGTCAGCTTGTTAATACACTTGACAATGACTGAAGTCTATGCTATAATGAGAATTATATTAACAGAGGAGTTATAAACATGTAGAACTTAATAAATATGTTAATGGTAATACCTTAGACTTAAATAGTCTGCATATACAAATGGAGAAGTTAATAAACTTTTTACAAGAGAATCGAAGTATTACAAGCCTTATCTTACACGACTGTTGTATTGATGCTGAGGGTGCAGAAGTTTTAGATGAGACACTAAAGAATGTTAATGCTCTTAATCTTACTGAGTGTAAAGTAACTTCTAGTATCATAGGTAATCAAGGTTCAATAGCAATCACTAAATTATTAGAGAATGGTAACTTTCCAAATCTTGTTAAGCTTGATTTAATTTCCAATAATATAAGCCCTAATGGTGGAGTGGAATTTATAAATGCACTAAAGAATGGCAGTTTTTCAAATATTACCGAGTTCAATTTACTTTCTTACAGTGTCTGCGATAAAGGTATAGTAGCATTACACGAATCATTGAACAACAATAAGCTTCCAAATCTTGTTCAGTGTAATTTCCCCTTTAATCCTACTGATGATGAAAGCATAGAAATGCCAAGCGAACATCTATTCGCTGACAGCATTATATAAAGGTTTTAATATGTAATAGTTTAGATTTGATCTGACAGATTAATAAAGTAAGATAAAAATATAAATAAATTTTAAAGGAGTGTCAGACATGAGTACAACACAAGAAAAAATACTAGAACCAAAGTTGGGGTTGCTAGAACTTGCAAAGCAATTAGGAAATGTATCCCAAGCGTGTAAAGTAATGGGATATTCAAGGGATACATTTTACCGCTTCAAAGAGCTATATGAAACAGGAGGGGAAAAGCATTATATGAGATAAACAAAAGCAAACCATTACTTACCAATAGAGTACCAAAGGATACAAAAGAAGCAGTAGTTAAAATAGCAGTAGAGTTTCCAGCATATGGACAAGAAAGAGCAGCTAATGAATTAAAGAAAAAAGGAATTCTAATATCTGCTAGTGGTATAAGGTCAATATGGCAAAGAAACGATCTCGAAAATTTTAAAAAGAGATTGAAAGCCCTGGAAGCAAAGGTGGTCCAAGACGGTATAATTTTAACGGAGGAGCAAGTTGCTGCTTTAGAAAAAAACTAGGGAACAAAAAGAAGCCAATGGCGAAATTGAGACACAACACCCTGGATACTTAGGTAGTCAAGATACCTATTATGTAGGCAATATCAAAGGTATTCGAAGAATTTATCAACAAACTTTTATTGACACCTACTCTAGAGTGGCCTTCGCTAAGCTTTATACGGAGAAAACTGCTATCACAGCTGCAGATCTTCTCAATGATAGAGTTATACCATTTTTTGATGAACAGAAAGTTCCATTGCTACGCATTTTAACTGATCGTGGTACAGAGTATTGTGGTAAACCAGGTAGTCATGCGTACCTGTTATATTTGGGAGTAGAAAATATTGATCATTCTAGAACCAAAGCTTATTCTCCACAAACTAATGGTATATGTCAAAGGTTTCATAGAACTATGCAAGATGAATGTTACAATATTATCTTTAGGAAAAAGATTTATAGTACTTTGGAGGAGCTTCAGTTAGATGTCGTCATTGGTTGCATTCTTATAACAGAGATAGAACTCATTCCAGTAAGTATTGCTATGCCTATGCAGACCTTTTTTGATAGTATGAGTATTGCTTACCAAAAAAAAAATATTGATAACATTAAAACAGATTCTGATATCAGTTTTGAACTCGTCAATTCTTCTGTCAGATCAAGTCTAAATTATTAGAGTACAGAGAAGAGTTTTACATGTCATTGTCAGCAGTAGCAGGGAGAATAATGGGAATGAGTTACAACGGACCTTTATTATTTGGCATGCGTGATAAAAATGGGAGCTGAAGAGGAGAAAATGCTAAAAGAGGTGAGATGCACAATATATACGAGAAAGTCAAATAAAGACGGTCTAGAACAAAAGTTTAACAGTCTTGATACACAACGTGTAGCATATGAAAAATATATAAAAAGGCGAGAAGGATGGGTGGTATTGGCCAAAAGATACGATGATGGTAGATATTCAGGGAAAAATTTAGAAAGAACAGCAATAAAGGAATTATTTGAAGATGTAAAGGGAGGAGAAGTAGATTGTGTAGTAGTATATACGTTAGATAGATTATCAAGAGAAACAAAAGACAACATTGAAGTAACGTCATTTTTTAGAAGGCACCGAGTAAACTTTGTAGCAGTCACGCAGATATTTGACAATAATACGCCAATGGGAAAATTCGTACAAACGGTATTATCAGGTGCAGCACAACTAGAAAGAGAGATGATAGTCGAGAGAATAAAAAAACAAAATAGCAACATCAAAAGAACAAGGTTTATGGATGGGTGGAACTTTGCCACTTGGGTATGATGTAAAAGATAAAGAATTAATAATAAGGGCATATATTTGAAAGATATTTGGAGCTGAAGTCAATGGCAGAACTAGCAAGGGAATTAAATAGTCAAGGTTACAGAACAAAATCGGATATCTTTAAAAAAGCAACGGTGAGAAGAATAATAACAAATCCAATATATGTGGGAAAAATCAGACATTATGAGAAAGAGTATGAGGGAAAGCATGAAGCAATAATAAAAGAGGAAAAATGGCAAAAAGCGCAGGAATTGATAAAGAATCAACCTATATAGAGAAAAGCAAAATATGATGAAGCGCCACTTAGGGGAATAATTAAGTGCAGGAGCTATGATGTAAACATGACTCTGACATACTCAAAAAAAAGAGATAAAAGGTATCGATTATTTAATTAACTTATTACGTGTGCAACAATCATTTAGGGGGAAAGGGTTATAAATCATGCTGGATACAACAGTAGTAGAAAATGATCCAAAATCTATAAATTATAGTAGTTTATATTTAAATAATAATCTTTAACCTTTATGGCAAATTAATCTACCTAGAAACTTCTCTCCTAGGATCAGAAGTCCTTCTTAATTCTTCACGTTCTGTCCATTTGTTGTTAGACTCCTCTATTACTTCAGGATGCATCAATCCACTAGATCTTTCAAAATATCCCTGTTCAATAGCATCGTAGACCCAGTAGCCACCAAGCTCGCAATCATTGCCTAACTCTCCTTCGCGACCTTTGAATTTTTCTAATATTTCTTCTCTATTACTCACTTCTACTATAATTTTGCTTTTATCCTGTACGTCAGGATATAGCCTAACGTCTACATTTCCCAAACTAGTATAGAAAGTTAATGCTATACTGCTGCCTTCTGTAAGATCTGTGTAATTCCTTATGCCATCTTCAGTTCTAATTTCTACTTCACTTTTACCGATCTTTACTATATTTCTTCCACATTTTACATCTCCATCGGTTATACCTAAATCCCTTACCCCATCTGTTATCTTTATAATGTCTATTTTACTATCTTGAGAATATTCTAAGTAAAAAACGGAGTTGTCTATTCTTACATCTTTTAGCTCGCTATTGGTTGCACTTTTTGCGATTTCAATAAACTTACGAGAATTGCTAACATAATCTATATAAGCTTTTTTTAGATTAGTTTTATGCTCTTTAAATTCTGATATCAGTGTGTTAGCATCAACTGTATTACCAAACACTGCCCCTTTTGATACTAATTGACATATTATACTACTAGAAACTTTAGGATTTTTTTCCAACTCACTGATTTTTTTCATCACATAATCAGTAAAAGTGTACTCATTACCTAAAAAGAAATCTTGTGGAAGAGAATAGTTTAATCGTACACCAGACTTTATAGCATCGTTTACAATCCTTTCAAGTTCAGCCATGTTTTGAGCTCGAAATACCTTATCAGAAAACTTATTTAACTTCTCCTTTTGATTTGAAGTTAAATTAACGAGTAATTTACTGGCCTGTCCTTCCTTTTTCTGACGATAAATATTCATAGCATAATCTAATGCTCCTGCTTCTAAAAATATCTTTCTTAACTCTTGAATAAGGCCTTCATTGTCCCAAGAAAAACGATCAACATAAGAAAATACTTTTGATTCACCCATTCCTCGCCGAATATTTAGCACCACTTTTAGGTCTGAATCTCCTTTATGCTTACTTAAAAACTCCTTTAAATTTTTAGTGCAGTCCGAATCGAGTACAAGTAAGTCATATAATTCCTTATTCATCTTTTTCTGTTTATCAGTTAAAAATAATTCTTCAATATCATAGCGGAGTTTATTAGTTGCTATTTGTTGTGGAGTTCTTCCCTTTCTACTTGTTATATTAGGGTTAGCTCCTTTCAAGAGAAGAGACTTTGCATTATCGTAATGACCTTTAGCAGAAGCAAGGTATAGTGGTGTTTTTCCTTTATTATCTTGTATGTTAGGATCTGCACCTGCTTCTAGGAGAAAATCTATAGCCTGATTTCCTGTGCGACGAAATCCACCAATATTTTCTCCTGCAATCGCATGCAATACTGTTGATTGAGATTCTCCTCTTCTTAGGTTAAGAATTACTTTTAAATCTTTATTGTTTTTATTATCATGTAAAAATCCTTCAAGGGGCTCAGTATTATCAAATGAACCACAGTTAGAAGATAAACATCTTAGAGCACTAAGTAACTTTTTGTTTAAAATTTTTTGACTTGGTGTAAGATCGTGATCTAGAGCAAGCCAAACACAAATCTGTTCACTTAATCCAAGTTTGCTATCTATCAAAGATAGTGGTTCATTATAGTTTCTAACTGATGGTAAAGCTCCTAAGTACCACATATCATTCATCAGTTCATTTAACAAATGCTCTTTAGATAATAAATGTTCTATAATGGATTCATATTCAAAATCATACGGTTCTGGTTTGGATTTTAGTTTTAGTAGATTGATGATAGATTTTGCTATCCCAGTAGACTCACCCATACTTACCCCCCTTAAGCTAAGATACATAACATAATGTATAAGGTATGTAACATTAAGTCAATAACCATAATCTTTTTACTACTCACTTCGTTAAGTTTTTATGGTGAGTAATATAAGATCTTTAGACAATCAAGCAGTGTAGCATTTACCCTACAGTACGGCTTGTTGTCTGTTTTGAATTTGTTACCATCTCACACCAACTATTTTTTTTCTTTTCATTATATAAGGTAATTTTTTTTAGAAGATTGACGTAGTGTTCATATTTTTCAAAATATCCTCGTTTAATCGCATCATGTACTGAATATCCACCAAGTAAGCAATTTTCTCCTATCTCTTCCTTATCTTTTAATTGATCAAGTTTCTTCTCGTCATCATCACTTATCTTTACTTCAATTTTATTGTTGTCTTTATCACTAGAACGTAGATGAATACTAATCTTTCCTACTTCAATAGTAAAAGACATTTCAATGCCACCTTCTAAAACGTCTGTATAATTTCTTTTTCCTCCTACATTTTCAACTCCTACTATACTCTTTCCAACATGAAATAAATGACAAAATTCCCAAGTACATTTCCTGAATTATCAGCCAGAACTTGAGTATCACGTATATTTTTTAGCTGTTCTAAGCCATTACTCTGATAACGTGGATAACATTACTCCTGTCAGATCAATACATTCAATTCCTGAGCTAATGTTTTGTAGCAACATTTTTTTTCAATACATTCAATTGTATACCACCTTTTTTTTCTTTACTGTATCTTAGGCTTGTTGGTTCAATCTTACATTTCCCAAGCAACATCAATGTAACTCTTCAACTATATCAAAAAGTGCCCCACGTGCTTGTTCTCTAAATCTTTCTATTACTGCATCAGTAACGCTGCGGACATCTTCAGACTTAATGTTGATATTAAACGTTTGATAGAATGCTTGGTTATATACTTTAGATTCCCTATTTTCATATCTACTTTTCTTGAATCCTTTCTCAACTTCTTCTTGTTCTATAGCTCTTTTTTTTCTTCTATAATACCTTTAACTTTAAAACTCTCAAAATTGCCTTTACTATTTTCTGAAAATTGTTTAGTAGCACTATTACTTGTCAATGGGTTTCCGTTACTGAAAATGCTATTTTTAGAAAGCTTATTAACAAAATTTCCATTATTTTCAAATTTTCTAATCGGGATATTCTCAGCAAATATGCTACTAACTGTATTTCCCATCCATGAAAAAGCTTTTCCCATAGGTTCAATGAGTGATTTCCAAAAGCTAGAGAAAAAGTCTTTCACTTTTTGCCAGTCAGTTAGAACATAAGCTGCACCAGCAACAAGACTCGCTATTAAAAGTCCAATTGGGTTAGTCATTACAGCGAGTGTTATTGCTCTTAGTCCTGTCACTACTGAAGGAAAATATAGCTGATAAAAATGAAAATGTTGCAAATATCGTTGCTTTAAGACCAAAAATTGTACTTCCTAATAAAGTAATTCCGTAGCCTACTCCCACTACTAAGACTTTCAAACTTATCAAAGCTGCTAAAGTACTCATGATTGCCGTAGTTAAAGTTGGATATTTTTCTGCAAAAGAAGCTATACGCTCTGTTATTGCTTTCAAACTTCCAGCTACATAATTTAAAGTAGGCAACATTACTGACCCTAGATTCATGACAGCTTCAAATACTGCATTTTTAAGTAATTGTAATTTATTAGCTGTAGTATTTGCCCGATTGTTAAATTCGTCCTGCATTGAAGGGTTATATTTTTCTTTATCAGCTAAATGTTCAATAGCTTTCTTGTAAATGTCTAAGCTTCCTACTAAAAGAGCAATGTCATCTTGAAACCTAGCACCAAATAGATTCATAAGAATACCGGCACGCTCTTGATCATCTATTTTTTTTAAAGTTTCAAGAAATTGCAATATTGCCTCTTGAGGATTTTTTTAATAGTTTGTCCGAGCTCTTCTATACTTGTTCCCATCTCATCTAATACATCGTGAAATTCAGGACTTTGCTCTCTTGCGGTATGTAATTTACTAAGAAAATTATTTATAGCAGTTGCTGCTTTTTCAGGTTGTTTACCTAAACTTATGAATGCACTTGCTAAGCTACTTGCTTGATCAATTTCTAAACCAAACTGTTTATTATTACCACCAATTCTATTCAGTGTAAAAACCATTTTCCTTAGCTTTGGCAGCAGTATTATCTGAAAGATGGTTTATTATGTTACCTACATTTTCCATGCCATCAACTTTAATTCCATAGACATTGGATATTTTTGCAATAGCATTACCAGCTTCTTCTGCTGACATATCAAACGCTGTGGTCATTCTGGCAACTACTATTGTAAACTTCATAAGATCATTTTTGTCAATACCAAGTTGATCACCACTTGCAGCTATTTGTGCTAACTCTGCTGACGATAATGGTATAGTACGTGACATCTCCTTTATTTTCTGCGCAAATTTGTCAACTTCTCTTGTTTCATCGTCAAACTTTACTACTTTTTTAATATCAGCCAAAGCACTTTCAAGGTCAATCGCAACTTTAACTGGAGCTGCAAGCGTTAGCCCTAGCCCAATAGTCTCTATAATTTGTGACTTAAAATGTGCTTTGCTTGCTAAAAAACTTTGGTGACTACGTATTGCATACCCAAGCTTACCATACTTACCTTTTAGCACTTCAATTTCTTTGAGATTTGAATCGCTGTTTTCACTTTCTTTAACTCGAATAACTACTACTGTTGCACCAATCTGGGAAAATATTCCCTTTGCTACAGAAGGTAGTGTTCCACTCTTTCCAAGCTTTGCTGCTTCCTTTACGCTTCCTGAAATTAACACTGGTTTATTTAGCGGAAATTTTTTCTCATCATCTTCAGGTGCAGTACCAATTACACCTATCACTGATGATTTAGCTGTACGTACTGTCTTTGCTCCTGAGGTTACCTCAATAACATTTACTCCGTGTAAAAATTCTTCAGCCATTTCTTTGTATTTTTTTCCTAAAATCATCGAGCAAAGTCTTTAGCTCATTTTCACTCTTGGCTTCTTCAATCTTTCTCTTGGCTAGATCTTCAAGCTCTTCACATTTCATTATTTCTCTTACTGCTTTTTCACTTTTTCTTCAATTATTCTTGCCATTTCAATAACCATAATACCACGGACTTTTTAAAGGTTCTACAATTTCTTTATCCTTTTCATCTATAGATTCTGGTGCTGCTATAACGCTTTTTGTGGCTTCCGCTTGAATCTCATAAGATTTAGCTTTTTGGTGAGAATGACCTTCATATTGGTGAGTATGATTATCATAATGGAAACGCATACTATCAAATGCACAAAGCTTCGCATTATCCAGTAACTCCTTTTGTATATCTTCTTTAGTACGCTGAGCAATTTTTCCTCCTTCTGTTAAACAATAGCTTTTTTGCCAATCAAAATTCTTTGGCGCTTCATACCAATCATTTCCTGTTGGCTTGTTTTCAAGTGTTGTTGTTTCAATCTGCTTGTAGTTTTCAAAACGTATATAAATAGTCACAAATTCCTCCTCATTGCCATATTTGATCAGTTCGTTCTAATCCTGGACATTGCCAAGCCCTGAGCGTACTTTCTACATCTACCTCAAGTCCTGTGGTGAGAACATTGCTACTTATGTTATAAATCCCCCACTGAATAAATTGACCATAGTTGTGTACATAATTTGATGCAAGAATATCTTGACTAACTTGTGTTCTAGAATGATGTGTGAAGTAATATTACAATTGTTTTTCTTGCTGGAATTTATACATTCCCAGATCCGGCTAACTTGCTATCAGAACTCGTGTATTGGTAAACATTTTTCCATACTATTTTTAAAATACCTGATTTATTAGAATTAGTATTCTCAGGAGTTCCCACAAATAATCCTGCTCCCCCATACTCCGTACTAGAGTATGATGATCCAACAAATTCTATTGTTTTATTTATGTTCACATTGGTTGTATTTTTTATAAATACTACTCCAAGTGCAGCATACGGGTAATAGTATATCTCATCATAACTACCAGAAAAACTTTTTGTGCATAACTCTCCGTAAATAAATGTTCCTTTACTTCCCTCTATAAAACTTAGTTGTCTTAGCCGATAAAAACTAACGTAATCTTTATCGTATGTATGGCTACCTGCTAGTAGTTGTAACATATAGTCAGTTTTGTTATATCACTACTCCACTTTCCAAACTCTGTCGTAAAAGTTCCGTGGCCAAAGTAATTATTTTTTTTCTGCCAAGTACACCAAAATAGTAAGTAATAAACCAGATGATAAAGATTTAGAAAAAAAATAAAGATGTAAAGATTAAAGTTCCTGTCCTTGGTTACCTAAGCCTTGCTGATGCAGTAAAAACGTGTAGACAGCAAGGAGATCCAAGTAGCACAGTGAAGCAAGCATCAGCTAATGAGCATTGCCGGCCATTGGCAAGGACTTCAGCTTAATGTTTTTAGCAAAAAGAGATATAAATAATTGCTCTTGTAATACTTAAAATGTAAAATAGATCTACTTAAATAAGTAGATCTATGAACAATATAAGAAATTTTGCAATAATAGCACATATAGATCATGGGAAGTCAACTCTTGCTGATCGTTTGATAGAAGAATGTAACGGTCTTGAGACAAGGGAAATGACCAATCAGGTACTTGATTCAATGGATATAGAGCGTGAACGAGGAATCACAATCAAAGCACAAACGGTAAGACTCAATTACACTGCAAATAATGGTAATAAATATTGCCTCAACCTCATGGACACACCAGGTCATGTTGACTTTTCATATGAAGTCAGCCGAAGCTTAGCTGCATGTGAAGGCTCACTTTTGGTAGTAGATAGCAGCCAAGGAGTTGAAGCTCAGACTCTGGCAAATGTCTACAAGGCAATTGACAATAATCATGAGATAATAGTTGTGCTTAATAAAGTCGATCTTCCTGCTGCAGATCCAGAAAGGATAAAGCTTCAGATTGAAGAGGTAATCGGAATTGATGCAACTGAATCAATTTTGATATCGGCAAAAACTGGTCTTGGGGTAAAGGATGTACTTGAAGCTATAGTGACAAAATTTCCCGCTCCTCAAGGTGATACAAATGCTCCACTGCAAGCAATTTTAGTTGATAGTTGGTATGATCCTTACCTAGGAGTAGTAATTTTAGTGCGAGTTAAAAATGGAGTACTAAAAAAAGGCATGAGAATCGTTATGATGTCTAATAATGCTACATATCAGCTCGATAATATCGGTATTTTCACTCCTAAAAAAGTTATGACTGGTGAACTTTCAGCAGGTGAAGTTGGTTTTATAACTGCTTCAATGAAAGAAGTAGCAGACTGCAAAGTAGGAGACACTATTACTGAAGAGAAAAGGCCGTGCAGCAAGGCATTACCTGGCTTTAAAGAAGTGCATCCTGTAGTATTTTGCAGTATTTTTCCCAATAACACAGATGATTTTAAATATTTAAGGGAAGCACTAGAAAAATTACATTTAAATGATGCTAGTTTTACATTTGATGCTGAAACGTCAAATGCGCTAGGTTATGGATTTCGTTGCGGTTTCTTAGGAATACTACATCTTGAAGTCATTCAAGAAAGACTCGAAAGAGAATTTGATTTAGATCTAACAGCAACTGCACCGAGTGTTATATATAAAGTTGCAACACAAAATGGTAAAGTTTTAAATATCCATAACCCAAGCGATATGCCAGACGCTACAAAAATTGAAATAGTGGAAGAACCGTGGATCACTGCAACTATAATGGTACCTGATCAATATTTAGGAGAGATTCTATCTCTGTGTGAAGAGAGGAGAGGAGAACAGCAGGATTTATCTTATGTTGGTAATACGACAACAGCACTACTGAAGTATAAATTACCGCTATCTGAGGTTGTTTTTGATTTTTACGATAGACTAAAATCAATTTCCAAGGGATATGCAAGTTTAGATTGGGAAATATCCGATTATCAGGAAAGTCAGATAGATAAATTAAGTTTTTTAGTTAATGGAGAACCTGTGGATGCGTTAGCCTGCATTGTTCATAAAAGCAGGGCAGAAAAAAGAGGCCGTGAAATATGTGCACGTTTGAAAGACTTGATACCACGCCAGCAATATAAAATCGCGATTCAAGCGGCAGTAGGAGGAAAAATTATTGCTAGAGAAACGATTAACCCGTATAGAAAAGATGTAACAGCCAAGCTCTATGGTGGAGACGTCACACGAAGGATGAAGCTGCTTGAAAAGCAGAAGAAAGGTAAGAAAAGATTGCATTCTGTGGGAAACATAAACATCCCACAAAATGCTTTTATTGAGGCTTTGAAAATAAATGATTAGTATATATCCAAAAACATAAATTTAAGGAACTAAGTGATATTTCTCAATAAATTTACTGACATTGATACGGGTAAATTTGAGATAGCTACGTGAATTTGTAAAACACTATATAAGATACCATACAAAGAAATCATCCCAGTGTCAAACACTGGGATGAAAGAGAGCAGCTCAACTGCTCGACTCAATCAGTAAAATCAGATATATGTAGACATTAGCTAAAACCATTCCAACAACATTTTAGTGAAACTTAACAAGCTTATCTATAGTTTTAGTGATGATTCTTGGAGTATTTGGAGAGACTTCTGAGCCCAGTCTATTTAACCGCTCTATAGCAAACCCGCTGTTCTCATTTATTATGAAATCACATAAAATATTTTCTATATCTTTAATAACACTTTCATGCTTTCTCAGAGGATGGTTATTCGGATATCTATGAATGGTTTTGATGCTAGAATACTCAAGGAAAGCTTGATCTTTAAAAGCAAGTTGTCTCAATTTCTCTTTGAATTTTTCTTCTTCATCTCTTGCTAAAAGGCAAGACTTTATCAGTGATTTTATAATCGAGTTTATAGCCTGATGTATTTCAGAATGAACTATAACTTTGATGATATTTTCTTCCACCATGCATTCATAAGTGCTTTTTTCACTCTTTAATGACTCTATAAGCATTTTGCTATTTTGCGAATTCAATTCCAGATTCTCTTCACTTATAGGAGTCATTATAAAGGTATTCTTATTTACCCTGATGTAAAATTGTGGCAACCCTTTAGAACAGGCAAATGCCACATCCTTAGACTCAAGTGCGTGATTGTATGAAGAAGAAAGGGTGCTTGCTATAACGCTACTTGGTACTTTCATTCCATGATTACTTAGGTGATTTAACACATTCTCAACATCATGATATGTAAAACCTGTATCTCTTATCAATTCAACAACTTCTATGCGATTGTGTTGTTTATACTCTATTTTCACTTCTTCTGTAAAAAGAGTTGTAGCTGCTACATGCTTATCAAGCACTGTGAAAATCTTGATGAAACTCTCTAAATCTTCTTTATTAGTTAATTCAATACTAATTAAGTTGTTGCTAACAATTATAATATTTTTTATCATTTTTTCCCACTAAAAAAACTCACCAGATGAATTGTATTTTTAATTCATTAAAAATTGTTTAAAGTGGGTATGTCAGCAACAGTAAGACAAAAATCACACAAAATCTTCATTATGTATTACATTACATCCCTCGTGTTCATCACTGCCGCTTGTGTAAGCTGTTGCATTACTGCCGCTTGTGTAAGCTGTTGCATTAATGCCATCTTCATTGTTATTCAACATATTATCCAACTTTCCTTCTTTTTCAAGATCCATCAATTTGTCACATCCAGCAATGTGATGTACATAATCACCATTTTCATCAGTAATAAAAATTTGTGGAACTGTCCTGACGTTATATTTTGATTTTATACTGTCAAACAGATCCGAGTTTCTAAGTACATCAACCTCTTCGTATTTCACACCTTTTTCATCCAATAACTCTTTTGCTTTCTTGCAGAATAGGCAATACTTCTTCACATATATTACAACTTTTCCTTTAGTGTTTTTCACGATTTATCTCCATAGTTTATAAAATACAACTATTATATATAAAATATCAAATTGTATGAAAATTATTTACAACTGTGAGCAAGGGATAAAAGATAATGTGGCACTAACTTTCGGAAATTTCGATGGCGTTCATTTAGGACATAAGTTTGCAATTTCCAATCTAAAGAAGGTAGCACAAGAAAGGGGATTACCCTCTGCAGTTTTAACTTTTGAGCCTCACCCATCAACTGTTTTATTTAGTAGGAACAATTTTAGGTTGATAGACCAAGAACAAAAAAAGGAACTAATCAGCAGCTATGGTATAGATTACTTGTATATTATTAATTTTAGTAGAGGTTTTTCTGAGGTTAGCTGCGATGACTTTATTGGTAAGATTTTGATAAAGAAGTATGGTGCTAAACATATAACTGTTGGAGAAAGTTGTACTTTTGGTCACAAACGATTGGGTAACATATTGACTCTAGAAAAATATTCTCAGATGTATGAATATACTTTAACTAAATTAGAGCCATTGATAATCGATAGAAAAATTTGCTCTTCTTCCTCAATCAGGGAGTGTTTACAAAAAGGCGAAATAGAAATTGCTAATAAATTGCTTGGTAGGTCTTATCAAGTTTCTGGTATTGTAACAAAAGGTGCATGTAGAGGTAGAGAAATAGGGTTTCCAACCATAAATATTCCGATAGAAGATTACATGATAAAACCTAAGCTTGGTACATATTACGCCAAAGTTGCATTTTCTGAAAATAGTTCAAGTTGGCTATATGGAGTAGTCAACATTGGTATGAGACCTACATTTAAGGACTTAAAAAAACCTATAGTAGAAATGCATATATTTGACTTCAACGAAAATGTATACAATTTTAAGGTTGACATACAACTTTTAAAATTTATTAGGGCAGAAAAAAAATTCCGTAGTATTAACGAGTTAACAAAACAGATAGATCGTGATATAATGAAGGCTTACCAGTCAAAGATAAACTTATGAAGAGGATATGTTTAGTTATTATATTGATTATAGTATCATTCGATCAAATAAGTAAATTGTATATAAACTCATTGATTGATGAGGGGGAGTCAATCGAGATTACTAGTTTTATGAAATTAGTTGAAGTTTGGAATTCAGGAATTAGCTTTGGAATGTGTAGTACTCTGCCGCATGGCAGCTTCTTTTTTTCGGCATGTTCAATATTAATAATTGCTATACTTGCATACTTGATATATAAATCTAATGATAAGTCAATTTACCTTAGTTTTTCTCTGATAATTGGTGGAGCGATCGGAAATGTAATTGATAGAATCTATTGGGGCGCTGTATATGATTTCATATATTTTCATATCAATGATTGGTATTGGCCAGCCTTTAATTTAGCTGATCTATTTATAGTTTGTGGAATGTGTACATTGTTATATAAGTGGTATATATATGATAGGTCTATCTCTAAGAAAAATGAGGAATGAAATAATGCTGTGCAAATTCTTTAGTTTTTTTATACTATCTGTGTTTTTTTTCGTTTGTCCGATTTCTTTGGAAGCTGAAATCATAAAGCATGCTAAGCTCAGTAACGGATTGGATGTTTATGTAGTACCCAATCACCGAATTCCAGCTGTTTTTCATGCAATAATATATAAAGTTGGGGGAATCGATGACCCGATTGGCAAAGCAGGATTGGCTCACTACTTTGAACACTTAATGTTTGAAACTACAGGAAAATTTAAAGACATAGAATCCACTTTGGGCAGCATTGGGGCCCAATTTAATGCTTTTACCACTAAAGAATACACCTGCTACTACGAATTAGTTCTCAAAAAAGATTTACCAATAGCAATGGAAATTGAAGCAGATAGAATGGGCAATTTTGATGTTACTCAAGACAAAATAGATAGAGAAAAAAATATCGTACTAGAAGAAAGAAAGATGAGATTTGATAATAATCCTGAAGCTTTACTCTGGGAAGAAATGAACAGTGCATTTTATCGTAATGGCTATGGTAGGTCTGTTATTGGTTGGGAGAGCGATATTAAAACTTACAATCAAGATGATATAACAAGGTTTCATGATAACTATTATCATCCAGGTAATGCTATACTCCTCGTTGTTGGTGGTGTAGAATTTGAAGAAGTAGTGGGATTAGCAAAGGAAAAATATGGTGCAATTAAAGCTGAGCCTGTAGTTAAGCATTATCCGAACCAAGATTCAATACATAATGCAGATATATCGGTAATTTTAGAAAGCACTGAAGTAAAAGAGCCAGTTTTATACTTTCGCTATAGTGTTCCTTTATTTGAGCAAATAAGTGAAACTTTTCCTGTTGATTTGGCAGTCGATATTTTGGGTAATGGCAAGTCTAGCAAGCTATATAAAGATTTAGTCCTAGATAAAAATGTAGCAGTAGAAGTGTTTGCTTATTATAATAGCTTAGCTTTTAGTAATGGTTATATTGAGATTCGGGTAACTCCAAAAAGCGGGGTGAATTTGGATGCTGTTGCAAGAGAGTTAGAAAATTCTATTAATCACTTTACCTCTGAAGAAATAACAAGCGAAGAGTTGCAAAGCACAAAGTCTAAATACAAAGCAGCACAGTTTGATAATCTATCTGATTTAACTAGTGTAGCAATGTTTTATATACCACGTCTAGCACTAGGTATCCCACTTGATGAAATAGACATTTCATATAGCAAAATTAATGATGTCAATCTGAAAGATGTAAATCACAAAATTCGTACTATTTTTTCTACTAATAAATTAGTCGGCCGTTTGTTACCAAAAGGAGGTAATTATGATAAGAATAAGTAAACTTGTATTTCTACTTTTTTTCTGTCCAGTCTTTAATTTGCAGGCGAGCAGCTACCTAAATATAGATGAGGTTACTACTAATAAAGGGCTTAAGTTTTTGTTTGTTGAAAAACGTGATCTACCAAAAGTTTCACTCAATATATCATTCAAAGATGCAGGTTACGTGTATGAAAGTGCAGAAAAGCAGGGGCTTGCTTGGTTTACTTCTCTTGTAATTCAAGAAGGAGCAGGAAAAAATGATGCCAAAGCTTTTGTAAAAAAGCTTGAGGATAAAGGAATTAGTTTAAATTTTACTGCTGGTTTAGAAGCATTTAGGGTTTCATTAAACACTTTATCTGAGAATCTAGAGGATGCAATTTCACTACTAAGTGATGCTATAATGCGTCCTAAAGTTGATCCTGAAGGATTGAATAGAGTTTTTGAAAAAGCCAAAGTAAACTTTAATAATTTTAAAAAAGATCCTTATTTTATTGCTGCAAAAGAGTTGGATACGTTGTTATTCAAAAAACATCCTTACTCAAGAAATCCATATGGAACTCTAGACACTATAATGAGCATTACTAGAGACGATGTTTTAACATACATAAAGCGTAGTTTTACTAAGGATAATATCGTTATTAGTATTGTTGGTTGTGCAACAAAAGAAGAGGTTAGTACGCTGCTCGATAAATATTTATCTAAGTTACCATCAAAAAGATCTAAAGTTAGGAAGGTATCTATAAAAAATGAATTTGGGCCTGCAGAAAGTAAGAGCGTTTTTATGGATATACCACAGAGTGTAATACTTTTTGCTCAAAAAGGCATAGGATATGAAGACCCTAATTACTATAATGCTAGTGTTTTGATTAATGCACTTGGTGGTATGAGTCTAAACTCAATACTGATGAAAGAGTTGAGACAAAATCTAGGTATTACTTATGGTGTTAGTGTACGTAATGTTCCTAATAAGCATGGAAATATTATATCTGGATTTATGAGTACTGATAGTTCCACTGCTAGCAAAGCTATATCAGCAGTAAAAGATACATTTAGCAGAATAAAAGAGGAAGGAATTGACGAACAATTATTCAAGGATGCAAAAACCAGTTTAGTAAATAACCTTATCTTCTCTTTTCTATCCAATAATGCGAATACAGCAACGTTACTGGATAGTATGCAGATAGATGATCTTGATATTAACCATATAAATAATTATGAAAATATGATTAATGATGTTCAATTGGAAAAAGTAAACAAGCTGGCAAGTTCTTTACTGAATCCTGAAAATTTATTTTTTGTTGAAGTTGGAAAAAACGCTCAAGGTAAGTAGTTAATACCTTCTGCTATTGATCTTACTGCTTTTACATAGCACTTATGCTCTTCAGCTAGAATGCGCTCTGAGAGACTGTGAACATCATCGTTTGGTAACACTGGAACAGTAGCTTGAGCGATTATGGCTCCAGCATCAATTTCAGGAGTAACATAATGAACAGTACATCCTGTAATTTTTACACCCGCTTTCAGAGCTTGCTCCTGAGCATTTAGGCCCTTAAATGACGGAAGTAAAGAGGGATGAATATTTATAACTTTGTTATGCCATTTATTCAGGAAATTGGCCTTTATAATTCTCATAAACCCTGCAAGGCAAATTAAATCAACCTTATCTTGAATAAGTATTTCATGAATTTTATCAGTATCAAGTGGCTTATCTTCAACAACAAATGCTGAAACTCCTGCTTGCTTTGCTATTTTAAGGCCTCCAGCTTCACTATTATTTGTGATAACACACACAGTTTCAGCAGGGAAATTCTGATCTTGACATGCTTCTATTAAAGCCTGCATGTTTGATCCTCTACCTGAAATTAGTATTCCGAGTTTTATCTTTTTCATTTTAGTACAGCCGTAAGAACGGATATTAATAAAATATCTCAAAAGGCAACTTTATTTTAGAATAAATACTATTGTGTAGCAATATTTTACACTGCTGGATAATATGGAATTAAAGAAATCATTCAGTTTGAAGTAACTTTAACATTTAATTTTAGGAATATTATACAATTTATGGTAAATAAATGCATATTTTTATGGCTGCGTTATTATTTATTTAACAAAGTATTAGTATAATTTACTACACTGAATTAGATGGAGAAAATTCAATGAATAAATTACCAAGCAATGCAAAAACAAGCAAGTCTCAGGTTACTCAGTGGGAGGTAGTAAAAAATTGTGAATATTCTGATAATTGTTTATCAAAAGTAGTAACTTTATACGTCATTAAAATGGCAGAATTATCAGATATTTATACGAGTAATGAACCTGAAATTAATACTATACTTACAAGAATAAGCATAACAAGTGAAAATGCATTTTTAAATAAGGTTGTTGATATTGAAATTATGCAGGGCATTTTTCCGTACAAATTCAACAGCAAGAAGAAAAATAACATATCAAGGCTAGAAGATTTGTACAATTATTTATGTTCTACTGTTATTGATAGCCTTCCAAAAGAAATGCTTGAGAGCTTAAGAAGAGAATACAGAGATGCTGTTAACTTATTTAAAGCAATTACTTAACTAGGTATAGCATTTTTAAGACTTTACCTTCTATTTCAGAAATGCCATTTTCAAGATCTTTATCTATCAAACATATGGTAGATAAATATTTTTTCTGCTTCTTTTCAACATTGATAGTTAAAGTTCCAGGAGTAATCGTAACCGAGTTAGCAAATAATGCAATAGTCTTATCATTATGTCCTATGCATTCTCTTACAATAACAATTGGCTCAACTGTAGATTTGAATCGTAGCACCTTTTTTGTTACATAAATACTTGAAAAAATAATTTGGTAAATTAGCCAAGGCATATAACTTATAAGCTGATAAAGTGACAGCCTACCACTATCATTTAGAATTTGACTAAGGTCACTTTCAGCATCAATTAACCTTTTAAATATAATCAATGTGAACACAGAAGAAAATACTCCACAGAGAATAAAAAAAGGCTCAAAATAACCAGACAATGTAATCCATAGAGAAAACAAAATCACAAATGATAGAAAAAAAAACTTAATATTTTGTCTGACTTTCATGATTTGGAGTATAACTTAAATGATTTTTTAGGAAAATAAAAAGTTCTTGATTTTTGTGTCAAAGAACATAGTAACCAAGTTATTTTAATAAGTAGTGGAGATTATGACGCTTGATGATTTTCTAAAAATGCTTGAAGAAATAAATGATACTTCAGGTTTAAGCAAGAACAACATAGTTGAACGAATAAAAATAAAATTAGAAAGAATTGATTTACGGAGGCGGAAAGATAGTGGATTTAATATCAATTATATATTCACTACACATAGTGATCTAGATCCCGTAGAAACTACATTGTTGCATTTTGCTAGCGATCATGAAAGTATAAGAGATATTTTAATTGAAAGTGGGGCATATGTTAGTAAACAGAACAATAATAGATATGCTCCTTTACACTTTGCTATTGAATGGGGCTGCAAAGATGTGATAAGTTCTTTGTCAGGCAATGCTAGTCCTAGGACTGAAATGGCAGTAGGAAGAGTGGGACAAATTACACTTGCAGGAAGATTGGAGCTTTTTTAACCAAATTTGCATTTACTGAGATAATTGTTTTGTTATGAATTAAACCAAAAGTTCTGTAATATATTGAAGCTTAAAGATATCTTTAGATATGGAAGTTATTGCAGAAAATAGAAAAGCAAGGTTTGAATACTTTATCTTAGAAGAATTTGAAGCAGGTATGATCCTCTTAAGTAGTGAAGTGAAGTCACTCAGGGAAAGAAAAGCAAACATTTCTGATGCTTACGTTACTGAAAAAAAAGGTGAAATATGGCTAAACAATATGCATATCGCAGAGTATAAAGCTGCAAACCAAAAGAATCACAAGCCAAAAAGAGAACGAAAACTCCTTTTGCATAAAAAAGAGATAAATAAGCTCATTGGTCAAATTAAAACCTCTGGAATAACTGTTGTGCCACTTTCTATCTATTTTAACGATAAAGGGTTGGCAAAGACTAAAATTGCCATTGTGAAAGGAAAAAAACTCTATGATAAAAGAGCAACCATAAAGCAGAGAGAGTGGGAACGTGAGAAAAGTAGATTGTATAAGAATAATTTGTAGTAAAATATGTCTTTAAGTCCAGTTATTTTTAGCATCGGTCCTGTTTCTATATATTGGTACTCTTTAGCATATGTTTTGGGTATAGTTTTTGCTTATTGGTATTTACATAAGCTAGACAATCAAAAAATATTTACTGAGAATTTTTACGATTCGTTATTAACAGCCGTTATTGTAGGCATTATCCTTGGAGGTAGGCTTGGGTACGTATTGATATATGATCCAGTTCTCTATATAAGCAATCCTATCGAAATACTAAAGACCTGGGAAGGAGGTATGTCATTTCATGGCGGTGCTATAGGAGTTTTGCTTGCAGTAATAATCTCCTGTAGAAGACATAACATTCCTATATTTTACACACTGGATCTAATTTCTTGTGGAGTTCCGATAGGTTTACTTCTAGGCCGCATAGGTAATTTTATAAATGGAGAGTTATTTGGCAGGGTTACAAATATGCCGTGGGGTATGGTATTTCCAGAAAATGGTGATAATTTATTGCGCCATCCAAGCCAACTTTATGAGGCATTTTTTGAAGGAGCGCTACTTTTTGTAGTTGCAAATTCACTGTTTTTCTTGAGTAGAGTGAAACTATATTACGGTGCAACAACTGGTATTGCAGTTATGTGGTATGGAATAGCACGTTTTGTGGTTGAATTTTTCCGCGAGCCAGACTATCAAATTGGCTATTTATGGTTCAATTTAACTATGGGACAATTTCTTTCTATACCTATGATTTTGCTGGGAATGCTTATATATTTAGGTGCGTTGAACTTAAGATTTAATACGAAATCTGTTCAATAGAGAAAAGGTAAGTTTAATCGAAAAATATAGTGAAAGTTTATTTATTCCATACTATGTACAATTATGTGAATTTTTTGTCTTGCAGAGAACAAATGTAAGACCAGCAAACCTTCGTTATATAGCTATAGGAAAAACTTAGTAGCTACTGACCAAATTCATTACTAAGTAGATATTCATTTTCCACCAGAATATTCCTGATTGAGAAGCTACCTTATTAAAATATATTTTTAAATTTTTTCCAAAACCCTGGTTGATTATCATTAACCTTCGTGAAGGCTATGTTTAAACTGTACCTCGGATCATTTGGCATATCATATCTAATATTCAGTATTGAAAATTTGTTTTTATTATGAACAGAAACATCGTCATATGATAACTTTGTCGTATAGCACTTTATATGTTTTTGCTTATTATATACTATATCACCTGATTCCCCTTCTAGTTCTACAAATTTAGTTTTTTTTCTGACATTCTTTTATTTTTATTAGATCCTCGTTTAGTGATATTGAAACCGGTAGTGTATTCCCAGCATACTCTTTAGCTAAAAGCTCACTTTGAGGATAAATTTTTATTTCCCTTCCAAAATGTGAGTATATAAAATTATTGCTCCAAAATTTGTCTCCAGAATGTACATATTCGTCAGTAGCATACGGTACACCACCATAATTGCATTGAACTTTGTAATCTCCAACACCATTATTTTGAAAAAAATCATGAATGGCAGCAACTATCAGCAGCATCATTTATGTAATCCATTACCTACCCCTTAAAACCTTTTAATTTATTATATCACAAGAAATTACATCTATTAATAAAAAGACTTTTTTGATATCAAGTATCTAGGGAGCATATTGAGAGGATTGTGACATTCGTATTTCCCAGTTCTTCACATACTGCTGGACTAATTCAGGATAATTTTCAATAATTAATAAATTTTCAGCGTTTCCCTTTTCAGCTGTCTTACTGAGGTTAAACGATCCTGTGATGACTTTTTGATTATCAACAATTATTACCTTGTTATGAGCAATTTTTGGCTTGTTATCGATCCAAATCGGTATTCCATTTGAAAACAATTCGCTTATGACACTATGTTTTGAATGGAGTTGTGATTTATCTAAGACGACTTTAACATCAACACCACGCTCTTTGGCGTTAATCAAAGATTTTGCAACTGTTCCAAGAGTAAATGTATATTCTTGAACTAAGATAGATTCTTTAGATTGGTCTATCTCGCTGATTATCGGTACAGCACAGTCTTCTTCAGGTGAGAAGCAAACTATTGCTTTTGGGCAAGGCGAGAATGTAGGATCCACATAGTAATACAGAGAAAAACACGCTGACAAAAATAAAAGATATAAAAGCCTCACAAACCACACCTAAATACACGGCGGTAGTCTACATCATAGTTTAATCATCTGTCAACCCATATTCCTTCCACTTCTCTGTAACTTTCTTTATTATTTCCTCGCTCATTTCAATTTTTCTTCCCCATTCTCGTTTGGTTTCAGGTGGAAGTTTGTTTGTTGCATCAAACCCTATTTTACCTCCGAGACCACTTTCAGGGGAAGCAAAATCTAAATAATCAATTGGGGCATTCTCTATCGTAATTGTATCACGCACAGGGTCCATTCTTGTTGACATTGCCCACATCACCTCTTTCCAATCACGTATATTTATATCATAATCGACAACTATAATAAATTTCGTGTATAAGAACTGTTTGAGAAAAGATAGTGTGCCCATAACAATTCTTTTTGCGTGCCCTGGATAAGCCTTTTTTATCGACACTACCGCTATTCTATATGAACAACCTTCTGGGGGCAGATAAAAATCTACTATTTCCGGAAACTGATTGATGAGAATCGGCACAAAGATTTCGTTGAGTGCTTCACCAAGAATTGATGGTTCATCAGGTGGTTTGCCAGTAAAAGTGCTGAGATAAATTGGATCTTTGCGCATTGTAATTGCAGTGATGTTAAACTCAGGAAACTGTTCAACAGCATTATAGTAACCGGTATGATCTCCATATGGCCCTTCATCTTGGTAATTATCCAAACTTACATATCCTTCCAAAACAATTTCTCCATGAGCTGGAACCTGAAGAGGAATAGTTTTACAATTTACAAGCTCAAGTGGTTTTTTTCGCAGCAGTCCGGCAAATTGGTATTCTGATAAAGTCTCCGGCACCGGAGTTACCGCAGCAATAATCGTTGCAGGATCGCTACCAATCACAGCAGCCGCAGGAAACTTCATATTTTGCCCCCTCTCCTTCCACCGTTTATGGTGACCTGCACCACCACGATGTGCAAGCCAGCGCATGAGAGTCGTTTTTTTATTCACAAGCTGCATACGATATATTCCAAGATTGAAATTATCTTGCTTGTCTGCTGTTGGTCCTTTTGTTACCACAAGTGGCCAAGTGATAAGCGGTGCAGGCTCGTTTGGCCAGCATGTCTGAATAGGTAGCAAACTAAGATCCACCTTATCCCCAGTTAGCACCACCTCTTGACATGGGGCTTTACTCACAACTTTGCTCCGCATCGACAATACAACTTTTAGTAGAGGAAACATTTTCACAGCATCTTTCAAGGTTTTTGGCGGCTCAGGTGATCGCAAAAACGCCAGAAGTTTACCCAGATCCCTTAATTCATCAGAATTTATACCAAGTCCGAATGCAATTCTCTCAATAGTACCAAATAAATTCACTAAAACGGGAATTGAATTTTTGCCATTTTCTGTGATAACATTTTCAAAAATGATAGCTGGTCCCTTGTTTGACAAAACTCTACGATGAATTTCTGTCATTTCAAGAATAGTTGAAACTTCTTTTTTAATTCTAATTAGATCTTTTTTTTCTTCTAATGCTCTGATGAAGTCGCGTAAGTTATTGTACATATTTTAAAAATTTTAAGCCTTTTAAGAAGTGCTTTTTCCAGCACAACTCATTCACTTATTATTATAGAGGCTCTAGAAAAATCATTCTCCAATTCGCTTTTTAAGTTTTTATATTCAGCAGTCTTTAATTCTTCATTGGTAATAAAGCTTTTCTTTATGGTTATTAAATTGCTAAATTCGGTTCCACCATTTTTATATTTACAGAACCTATTTACATATAACCAGGGAGAATCTATTTCAAAATTCAAATTTTCACAGTTTTTAATTTTGATATCTTTTATTATCATATGGCTTTCCTTAGTTTGAGGAACACCAATAAAAAGGTCTGACACTTGGTCAGAAGCTGTATTGACAACATCATTAAGCCAATTATCTCCTAAATTCAAAGCAGGTCCTAGATTTGTCTTAAAAATCTTATTTTTTTGCTGAAACTCATATTTGATTGTAAGATCTTCTACATTACGTAAAGTAAGGTCAGGCAATTCTAAGAACTTCTTTTCTTCTTCATCAAGATATACCCCACTAATCATATGAAAAACAGAATCCCTTAGTTGCTCATTTGAATAATACAATCCAACCCCTGTTAAACCTAGGGCTGCTTCCCCTTGTACGGTAAGCCGGCCATATTCATTTACGACATTATCTTCTATAGTTAATTCACTATGAGATATCACTTTTGAATTTTCAGCTTGTACAGCAGGAATTTTTATGTAATCTGCTTCCTCAGAATTGAGTACTAGAGCGTTCCTATCAGCAATGTCTGGAAAAATACCCTGTGCCATACTTACGGTATTAGTTGGATCAATCCAATATATTTTTCCATCTTTATTTGTTACTTTGAGCATCACATGATTAAAATTACCAATATTAGGTAATGCTTCAGGATTAGAAGTGCTAGTAGTTCCTCTCATAACTAAAATAGGTTGAACTTTATAACCAAGTTCTTGTAAAACAGCAGCCGTGCTCGCAGAAAAGTCTTTGCAATCCCCGACTTGAGAATCAGCAATTTTCTCTAAATCTCGTGGAAAATATTTTCCTGAGACTGTGCGCCAATCTCCCATGTATTGAACTTTTTCATTCAATAAAGAAGTAACAGCATTGATCTTATCTTCATCACTATTCTTATCAGCAGCAGATTTTGCTATGACTTCAAAAACTGCAGGAAGTGGCTGATTAATGACGCTATGATACCCAGGAGCTAATTCTTTAGCCAAATCCTCCCATTTAGATAGACTCGACAGTGATACCCAAGTGTTGTGTTTAATATTCAATATTCCATTATGTGGTTCATTCATTGTGTTTTCATAAACTGCTTTCTTCAAAGCAATGCTTATAGAGTGTATATCATCATTTTTTTCCTCAGCGATTTCTAATACTTCTCTTGGATCATTAACTTTAATCTTCAGGGGCAATTCAGAATTGATTTTAGTATTATCTGCTTGTAAATAATCCCCATAATAAGAAAGGCTCAAGCCATAAAAATTATCGACAGGAACCTTTTTGTTAACTTTTTTATACCTTAAATATACTTCTGTGCCAATTTCTATTTTGGGAAATGGTATGGTTACTTGCCTTAGCTGATCGAAGCCTTTACTAGGACTAGCTAGCGGTTTATCCTCTATCACGTCTTCAGTGACTATATATTCCTCTCCGTTATAAGCTGTTTTAGCTTCTAAAACAGTCAAATCTGCACTATCATCATTGTAGATTAAACTATACAGAGAAAATCTATCACGCCCAGACTCCTTGAGTATTTTTGCTTGAAGCTCAACTTCCGTTTCGTAGGTACCATCTCTATTAACATTAATGTTAACATTAGAAAACTTAACCTCGACAGAAGCATCTTCGTACTTGCTCCACCTTGCTTCAGCTATAGTAGACATGAAAAATACTAACAATGCAAGGACAGTTTTTAAAAACCTCATTATTATAACTAAATAAAATACCTATATACCGTTCATACGACATTACTACTAATTTTAACTTAAAATTTGCAATTGCACAAATATTGTAGACGCAATCTAAAATTACTTAAAACAAATCTTCTAGTGTAATCACATGATGTATCGTATCTTTTAGATATTGATTTTCAAGAGCTCCATTTGCAACAATTAGTACCCAATTCTGTTTCCTTGACTTTGTTCTTTCTCTATAAACCGCCTCCTTTCCTTTTAATTGTTCAATAAATTCCTTTGTTATTGGGTAAGGTTTATCGCTATATTTTATTTCACAGAGCATTGTACACCCATCTTCTCGATCAAAAACTAAGTCAATCTGAGCACCACTTTCTTTACTGTTCTTCTCTGGATGATGTTGCCAATCTCCACATATGACTCCTATATGTTCTATATCTAATTTTCTTCTAATCTTATTGGCATGTTTAAAACACACCGCTTCAAATGTTTGCCCTATCCATGTTAGCCAAACTGGTTTGTTTATCGCGAATTTCCAGTAATGAACATCACTTATTATCGCTCTTTTTGTTACTTCTTTAAACGGCTCAATCCATATTAGATAAAATAATATATATTCATCAACTACCCTATAATATACTCCTCTTTTTCCCTTATTCAGTGGCAAAAAACCATCAATAAATCCTGCTTCTTCTAAACTCCTTAATTTAGCAGTTAAGCGGCCACCTTCCGTTGTTTTAGTTGCTTTTATCAATTCTTTTCTACTGATTCCTTTTGGCTTTTTTTTGCAATTACACGAATAATGCTTAGATACGCTTCTTGTTCTTTATATAAAGAATGAAATAGCATATCAAACTCATCAAATAATAAAACATCCTTCTGAAAGCAGATCATATTAATGTTTTGTGTTGCTGATAGCCCCTTACTTACTTCTTTGAGATAATGTGGTATTCCTCCCATAACCATATAGATCTGTAGTATTTGTTGGTGGTTAAGATTAACCCCTAAATATCTCAGATACTCTTTAGCTTCACGTAAGTTAAAAGGCTGCCAAGGTATCCTTGCAGTAATACGATTATATAATCCCCCCCTTACTATAGATTAAGTTTTCCAACATCCAAGAAGCTGCTGAACCACGTACAACCAAGATAAGTTTCTTTCGATATGTCCAATGTGTATTCCAAAAATATTCCAATGCTTTGAGAAAACTAGATTTTCTTGCCGCGAGCCATGACAACTCATCAAAAAATAAAACAACTTGCTCATCTTCATGCGTATTGTGATCAACAGCAAGTGTGAGTTGTTGTAGGGCATCCATCCAGTTTTTAGGCAAAGCCATCCTTGCACTTTTATAAAAAGTATGTGATAACGACTATGTAAAAATTGTAAGCTCCTCCTGCAGAGTACCATCATTAAGCCCGGTCTGTTCAAATACAATATCGGCATGCTTACTGAAAAATTGTTTTATTAGGTATGTCTTACCCACACGACGCCGACCGTAAATTGCAATAAACTCAGCAGATTGAGAAAGAAGCTTATTTCTAGAGTGGCTATTTCTTTCTCTCTACCAATTATTGGTTCTCTCATATAATTTACCGCCGTGTTTGTCAGCATTACATGCGGCGGTTATAAAATAATCAACTTTTTACTGCCGCGGTTACAATTGTTATACGTGGAGGTAAGGATTGCTTAAATTTCAAATGCCTTATTATACACAAGTTTTCGTTACTTAATATCACCAGATTCTCTGATATAACATATATAAAGTTTGCATTTCTTGATAAAAATGTTTTAACATTGAGAATTTCTTTAGTATTTGTATTCTTTAAGTAAGTGTATGTCTAAAATATTATTTTTATTGATTTTTATATTTGCAGTAGCAAGTTTACCAGTAATAAACAATTGGCTTTCACACCCCAGTCCAATCTTAAACGATCCAATCTTAAACGATGACCATATAAGTGAGAGATTAGATAACTACATCAGTAAAAATTTTGATAAGATCATAAAAACTCTCCAGGAAGAGTCAGCTAAAAATAGTTATGCTAATGCAACCAAAAATAAAATTTCTCAGCATAAAAATGAAATATTCGACTCCACTTATCCTTACTCAGGAAACGAAAATAGCAATGTCATAGCTGTAGGGTTCTTTGACTATTCTTGTGGCTATTGTAAGGCAATAAAGAATGACATAAAACAGTTGATCAATGATGGCAAAATTAAATATATCTTTAGGGATGCTCCAATACTTGGTAACAACTCCTTAAAGGTAGCAAAAGGTGCTTTAGCGACTTATTTTATCGATAAAGAAAAGTACTTAGACTTTCACTATGCTGCACTAGATCACAGAGGAGAATTTTCAGATAAAACTATATTAGGTATAGTGAAAAATATAGGGATTAACGAGAACGATTTTAATAACTCTATGAAAAATAATGCAGACAAAATTGAGCAAATGATAAACAACAGCAAACTTTTAGTAAGGAATTTAGGAGTAGGCGGTACACCTTTTTTGATAATTGGAGATAGTCTTTTTGTAGGAGCAACTGATTTAAATGTGCTACGCAAAAAAGTGGATGAGTTAAAAGATTAATAAATTCCCTACTTGGTAGCATAAGAGAGTTTGAGTATAGTTAAGATATACTAAGTAACAATATGTATGTGCTACATATTAGTTCAAGAAGAATAGCTGGTGTTTGCTTGCAACATAGCACGACCTTAAGTAATTAGCCTTCCTAGGCTGATTAATCTACTAAAACACAATAATTATTTTGGAGTTACAATATGAGAGATTCTAACTATGTAAGAGAGCCAATTGCTCTTTTTCAACAAATCAAAGAAAATAAAAAAAATCAAGTGATTTGTTGCATGATCTAAAGAGCGCTCATCCTGAAAAGCTAAAAATAGGAGCTGCTATAAAGACAGGAGATTGCTTTTTTAACTGTGTGGCTCAAGGATTGAACGAGTTAATACTCAGCCATCATTTTACTGCAAAATCATTAAGAAAAGATTGTGCAGATTATGCTAGCAAAAATAGAAGGCCAAGTTTTTGGGTCTATAAAGCAGTAATAAAAGATAATGGAGAGTATTTTGTACCTAAAAAAGATCCGGATGGAGAAGTAATAAGTGAAAATGGACTTAATAAGCAAGACGACGCAAAGTCTTTCTACAAATATATTTAGAGCGTATTACTAATACACATACAGCCGACGCACCTATATGGGGTCGTCCAAACATTGAAGGTAGAATGATATGCGACAAGTACAAAGTGTAACTTTATATTTATTCAATAGAGAAAGATAGTCAAAAAGTTACGGTAACTAAAATTACAGCACATGATGATGATCCAGAAGTTTTTATACAAGATATAAATCTCAATCAACTAGAGATAGATAGTAGCAAAAAAAAACTGTAGGAGTAGTGAATTACATGAGGAATTTTGTGCCACTCCTAAGTGAAATTTCTGAAGATATAACAGAAAGTCAACCAATTTCTAATGAAGAAATCTTTGGTGAGGTGATAGAAGTTCCTGCTTCTGATCAATCAGAGCAAGAAGAACAATATAATATCAGAACTAGCAAATCAGCAATTGTGCAAGATCATGAAACACAAAAAGAGAGAATTAATACCAGCGCTGGTGAGCCAATTCATACAGATACAGTAATTACTTTTACTCATCAACAAGAGGAAATACAAAAGAAATTAATCAATAGTTACATGAAAGAGGCTATTTATAGCATAGCTGCTGTAATAACAGCTATAGTATTCACAGCATCTGCTATAGCTGCTGTTTTTACTCAACCAATTCCTTTAGCATGTCTTGCTGGAGTGACTTTAGTTGTTGCATGTGTTTGTGTATATCAGTTAATGCAAAGTCATAACGACATTCATGAACTCAAAAGTGAGAGAAAGGAAAATATTTCTCATACTTTTCTAGAAGAAACGGGATTTAAAATTTATAGCCTGATTGATAAAGTAGCTTCAAAAGCTTAAGCTCTTTCCTACATCAGCTCAACTTTATTTTTACAGGAGATAAAGATGGACGTTGAGTCAAAAGTAAAGGCTTTTTGAAATAATTAGTATATTAATTTATTTAGTTTTTAGTATAATTTATTATATTTTCAATAAGTTAACATTATTTATGAGAGTCATATGACTAGTAACACAGATTTATATTTAGTAACTCTTGAAATAAGAGATGGTCGAAAGACGATCGAGGATTTAAAGACCGCTCTTAAAGAAAATGAAGTGATTGTTAATACAGAAATATTTAGATATGCTTTACAATGCTCACAGGCTATAAAAAAGGTGGCAATACATGAAATTCTGCTTCATTTTGTAAAAAATTCTAATAAGCAATCACTAAAAGATGTAATAGAGCATTTAAATGAGACAATATGGAATAAAGGGTCGATAGATCAATATGAAGAACTTGATACACTACTAAATTTTCAAGACAATGAAGGAAATACGTTGTTGCACTACGCAGCTTTCCATAATAAACCTAACGATATACCGACTCTTATGCAGTGTGGTGCAAACTGTCTAATCAAAAATACAGATGGTAAGACTCCATTAGATTTGGCTCAAGGAGATACAAAAACAAAACTAATTGAAAGTATGAAAGACCAAGCTCAATTGAAAGAAGGAAGATCTATATATGATGCTTTAGGGCGTACATTTGCTGTCAGTCTTCTTGCTTTTATTGCATTTGGATTGTGTGCATGCATTGCAGCAGAGTGTGATGTAGTAAGTTTTCCTAGTGCTATATTAGGTGCAATCATAGCATCTCCTCTTGTTAGCATAGCTGCTGGACTAATTATATATTTCTTAGATCATGATCGTAAACAAGCTGGAGCGATATCAACACTTCTGCAAGAATTTGAAATGTCTGAAAAGACACCATTATTACAACCTTCTGCGTAGTAATAATATTACTGATTTCTTTTTTCACTAACCCTACATTTACTTCATCTTTTAATAGTATCTAGATTTCTAGATACTATTACATGTTTGTTGTAACTTGCATAAATCACACTTTTTTTTAGCTAAAACATCTCAATTTTATTTTTACAGGAGGAAATATGTCATTCACAGAAATTAGATTTCCAGAAAATATATCTTATGGTTCCACTGGAGGACGGAATTTTCCACTGACATTGTAACAACTCATAATGGCTGTGAGCAGCGCAATATTAATCGGTCTCGTGCACGTGCCAGGTATAACATAGCTTATGGAGTTAGGTTAAACGAGCAGCTAACAGAACTCATAACATTTTTCAGGCACGAAAAGGTAAAGCTATAGGGTTTCGCTTTAAGGATTGGTCAGACTTTACAGTTATCAATCAAGAATTGGCATAGGAGACGATAAAAAAACAATCTTTCAACTGATGAAAACTTACATAAGTGGAAAAGACAAGCATACACGAACTATTAAAAAGCCAGTGCATGATACAATAAAATTTACCTAGATGGTGAAAAGACAGAAAAATATTCAGTGAATTATTCAACTGGAGAAATAGCATTTATGAAACCACCAGCAAAAGGTACAATAATCACCGCAAGCTTCGAATTTGATGTACCAGTACGATTTGATAAAGATTACCTAAACGCTTCTATTGATAACTATGGCAGCAATAGCTGGAACAATATTCCCTTGGTAGAAGTGAAATAAGTTAAAGTATGCTCCATAAAAGTTAAGCAATACTAAGGCTCATATTTGAATGAGCCTCAGCATATTTTAAAATCTGTCGCCCATTACAATGTTCTACACCTGAAATTTGAGGAGATTCTAATTTAGTGGTTTCTTTTTCCTGTAAAACAGAAAGTTTTAATAACTCCTTTAGAGCTAATTTTTCAAGCGTTGTATCATCTTGATTTAAGATTTTATCTAGCATGTTTTTTTCCTGTAAGCGATTAACATAATTTCTAGCTTCCTCATTCAGCCCTTGTATTTTGTTAATACAAGACAATACTAAATCCGAATTCTTCATTGCTAAAATTCCATTTAGGAAAATATCTAATTTTGTTTTATCTTCAGTCAAGTCTTCAGCTAACCTATTTATGATATCATCATTGTCAAACAAAATATACTCTAGGTACAAAGCAGACTCAATAAGTATAAAGTCTTCTAAACGTACTGATTCTAAACATTCGTTAACATCAGTAAGTATTTCAAACTCAGTAATACACCCTTCTTTTCTCACAACATAGCAATCAGGAAGATTACGATACATTGATAGCAAAGAAAAAAGACGTATTATACTTGTACCTCTATCTTTCATTTCCTCTAGAAGCTTTTTATCATTTATTAGTTTGTGCAAAATGTAATCTGTAGTAGAACCTGGTTTACAAAAACGAAACATATTATTTTCTGCAAAAATAGCCTTAGCCAATTCGATAGACTTTTTATCCTCATCTATAAAAGCTTTCTCGCTTCTATTTAATTGTATGATTTCAGCCTTACTATTGCTGCGTAGACTAGTTTGCCCTATTAACCTCTCAAATACTTCTGTATTCATATATATCTTAATATAGTTAATATTAACTATATTAAGAAAAATAAATGAAAAAGTTAACAAATATTAAGCTTTGATTAAAAAAATAAAGTCTTTTTATATTTGCATGAGTATACAAGCAGTTTGATTGTTGTGATATATTTTCTATCGCACCCGGCTGCAGTGCCAAGTATTAAGAACAATGTTCGCTTGCTAGGTTTCGCTTCAATATCTGCAAGATTGTGCTAGATACCCTGCACAACTTGCTTCAAAATTTCTGCTTGTTGTTGAGCATGGACATTAGCATAACCGCATGCAGGAGATGCAGCAGCGGGTCTTGCAACACACTTAGGCCTTTTTGCTTGAGTGTCTAGATTAGATAGAACCTCTTCTATTAACGGATTAACAAAAAACCATCCTCCCATATTTTTTGGTTCCTCTTGACACCATATAATTTCAGCGTTCTTATATTTTTCGAGTTCATTGTTTAGTTTATCGGCCGGGAATGGATAAAATTGTTCTAAACGCACTATTGCTATATCGTTTATTTTTTGTGCTTCAAGCATTTCAATTATGTCGTAATAAACTTTACCACTACATATTACAACTTTACGTATTTTATCACTTGCAACTAAACCTGTTCTACACTCTCGAATTACCGTAAGAAATTTTCCTTCAAAGTCAGAAAGGTTAGAAACTGCGCTTTTATGACGCAATAGTGATTTAGGTGTAAACACCACTAAAGGCTTACGAAAATCTCGATTAATTTGTCGGCGTAAAACATGAAAATAATTCGCAGGAGTAGAGCAATTAACCACCTGCATATTATCCTCTGCACAGAGTTGCAAAAACCTCTCTATACGAGCAGAACTATGCTCAGGCCCCTGTCCTTCATAACCATGAGGCAAAAGTAAAACTAGACCACTTGATCGCAACCACTTTGTTTCTGCTGATGCAATAAACTGGTCGATCATGATTTGCGCACCATTTGCAAAATCACCAAATTGCCCTTCCCAGAGCACCAGTGAATATGGAGAGTCAAGGCTATATCCATATTCAAAACCCATCACAGCATACTCAGATAGTGCACTATCTATAACTTCAAAGCGAGCTTGCTTCTCACTTATGTTGTTTAGTGGAATAAAGTCTTCTTCCGTTACTTGATCAACAAGCCTTGAATGACGGTGCGAGAAGGTACCACGACCAGAATCTTGTCCTGACAAGCGCACTCCTATTTCTTCTTCAAGCAATGACGCAAATGCAAGACTTTCACCAGTGGCCCAGTCTATGTTGCTACCGGAACTTATACTTTCTATTCTGCCATCAAGTATTTTCCTCACTTTATTATTGAGATTAAAACTACTTGGAATATTGCTATTTATGTGTACACCTAATTTTTTTAGCTCATCTGGTGAAACACCAGATTCCGTATAATATTCACTCAAATCGTTCAACTTTGCTCTTCTCAATTTCGACCACACTCCATCAAAGCAATCAGCTTTTTTTGGAGTGTAAGTCACTGACTCAGCAAGACTTTTATCCAACCTTACCCTAAATTCGCTGCGCAATTTACTTACTTCATCACTAATTAGGACTTTCTCTGCAGCCAGCTTCTCTTCGTAAATTGTTCCCGGAGTTTTATGCCTTGATATTGCTTTATACATAAGTGGCTGAGTAAAATTTGGTTCATCACCTTCATTATGGCCATATTTGCGGTAGCATATTATGTCAACCACCACATCCTTTTTAAATCTCTGCACATACTCCATTGCCAAACTCGCGGCAAAACTCACGGCTTCTGGATTATCTCCATTAACATGAAATATTGGAGCTTCTATCGATTTTGCTACATCAGTACAATAAAAAGAAGAGCGTCCACAACGAGGATTCGCAGTAAAACCAATTTGATTATTGATGACAATATGCACGATACCACCAACTTTATAACCTTCAATGTTGCTCAAAGTCAGGGTTTCAGCAACCACTCCCTGCCCGATAAAAGCTGCATCACCATGAATTGATATTCCAAGCACAGATCTCGTATTTTGTTTTGCCCTTACTCTACCAGCTAGAACCGGATTTACCGCCTCAAGGTGAGATGGGTTAGGACATAAACTTAAGTGTATTTTTTTACCACCCGCAAGTGCTCGATCAGAAGAGTAACCAAGGTGATATTTTACATCACCAGACACCTCAAGAACACTTGGATATGCAAGGTTACCTTGAAATTCAGACAGCATTGCCGCATAATCTTTTCCCATCACTTTGGTTAGAACATTGAGCCGTCCTCGGTGGGCCATACCAAGAACTATTTCTTCAATACCAAAAGCTGCAGAATCACTAATAACTCTTTCAATTGCAACAATGGCTGACTCCCCACCTTCGATAGAAAAACGCTTATATCCAGGAAATTTCATATGGAGAAATTGCTCGAACATCTCAGATTCAATCAAGTGCCTTAGTATTTCTTTTTTATCCTGAGGGCTTAGCGTATAGACCTGATTTTCAATTTTCTCCTGCAGCCAAACTCTTTCCTCATAAGAGGAAATATGCATAAATTCAAAACCGATATTCTTGCAGTAAATATCTCTGTAGATTCTAGTGTCACTTGTAGGAGAAAGATTCAAGTATGTTTGATAATCTATTTCCTTATTTAAATTCGGTGATAATGGATTTAAGTCTGCAAAAAAGTGACCATAAAATCTGAAAAAATTTGCTAAATCATCAGCATCTGCCTTAGCTTCATTCTGTGCTCTGCAGGGTTCTGCTTTATTAACTTCTAAATTGCTCGAAAAAATTCTGTACCAATCTTCTCCAATTGATTTATCGCCTTGCAAGTAACGGCTATAAATTTCTTCCACAAATTCGACATTATCGCCATAAAAACAGGAGTTATTTTTAAAACTGGACATAATCACTACAAAAGTATCAAACACTTATGAGTATAACTTAAGTTTTTTAAAAAAGAACTCCTTTAGTTTCTAACTATTAAGTTATACAAACACTGTAATCCCAGTTTTCCAGAAAGGGTGTCATTATAGACTGACATCTAATCTTTCCATAAATGCTGTATTTCAACATAAAACAACTATACTCATCAACTTGTGCCCAATCATAATTCCTAGATTCCAGTGTTAACTACTTGTTTTTTGGATTTCTATACTATTGCTGATTGAAGATTATTGAATTTTTTTTTGCACATTAAGGAACGCAAGCGTTTATGAGTCAGAGGATAAGTCATATAACATTTACTCGTTCTTAATACTTTGAATTGATATTTAAGTAAACAATAAACAGTAATTGGTATGAGTGATCTACTTAAAAGTGACAATTATGATAAAAATCTCAATTCTTTGATAAGAGTCATAAAGGTGAAGGATACAAAAAAAATTAATGAACAATATGATGAAACACTGAAAGATTTATCTCAAGCTCTGAAGAATTTTACAAACAAAGCAAAAGATGTAGCCAAATTTGTTATATATAGCGACTTGAATAATTATGTAGAACCTTTGAGCACAAAGCCACCCGGTTTTATTGGAACATTAAAAGGGATATTAGATAGAGTCTTGGGAAAAGATATTCCAACTAATGATAATGACATAAAAAATTTTATTGGTGATGAATTATCAGGTTTCACTATAGAAAAAGCAGCCGAATACACAAATATTTTAAGTACAATTAATCTATTCAAGAAAGGACTTAAAGAAATTTTAGATTCAAAGCAGAGTGGAAAAAGCAATAAAGAACATAAATCATACGAAGTAAGCACGGAAAATAAAACGACATCAAAGCAGAAGGAAGATACTCCTAAGCTGCAAGAAGGAAAACAGCCGGTAGGAAAATTAGTTATGAAGAGAATAAAACGGCCAACAACAGCACCTCCGCCACCTCCTACTGCCTCAAAAAAGGTACACTTTAAACCAGAAATAGAGAATGTATCTCCTGAAGATTCGGGCTATGAAAGTTCATTAAGTGAAGAGTCTGGACGTGAGGAAATATCAAATTATCAAGAGAAAAGTAGTAAATCTTCAACAAAAGGTTCGGAAGACTCAAAGTTAGCTAAAAAGGAGCCAACTCACAAAACGAAACCTAAGAAAAATGCAGGAGCAAGAAGAGGATATAAAAAGAGACAGGCTCCAGATCCACCAGCGCTAAATGCTACCAATCAAGAAATTAGGCAAGAAACTAAAGAAGATAAATCTGAAATACTGTCAAATCCTAAAAGGCTAGATATTGTTGATCAACAAGTGAGCACGAAACCAATAATAGTAGAAGTGACTTCGCAAAAATCAGCTAAAAGTAAACCAATCCTGAAAAAATCTGCTGATAAAGCAGCATCAGAAGTAAAAGCGGTTATTATAAAAGAAAAAGTAAATAGCAAGAAGGACGGTAGAGTAAAGTTAACAGTAGGAAAATTTGAGCAAAACCAAGCTGCTAAGAGCAAAGCCACCCCTGCAACACAAGCAGATATCGGTATGAAGAAAGATCCTGCACCATCGCAAAAAACTGCTTCCCAATCTCACTCATTTCCGGTAGGAAATAAAAGATCTAAAATGAACCCCATAACAGCAAGTTCCGATTCTAAACTTCCAGTTAGTAAAAAACCTCTTCTCACTCATGTTAGTGTAAAGAAAATAGCTGCACGATTTGAAAGCCATGGGAAGAAATAGTCGTAACCTATTGAACAAACCCTATAATATCCTTGATCTTTTTTATATTGTTATTTGCAACCTCTGCTGCTTTTTCTGTACCTTCTTTTAGTATTTTATGTAAATGGAGCTGATCCTTCAAAAGACCTTTCAACTTCTCACGTATGGGTGATATAATACTGATGATTAAGCCAGCTAACTCTTTTTTAAAGTGTTTCATATCATGTTTACTCACTCCTTCACACACTTTTTCCACATTCAAATCACTAAGCGCTGAATAAATGTTTACCAAATTGTTTACTTCTGGACGGCACTTTAAAGTAGCAAAATCAAATCCTAGAATTGAATCTGTTTTTGCTTTTTCTATTTTCTTGACAATCAAGTCATCTGTATCGTCAAGGTTAATGCATGAGTATTCTGAAGAATCAGATTTGCTCATCTTGCTTCCTCCATCTCGTAAGCTCATTATCCTTGATGTACAATCCAAAGTTAAGATTTCAGGTATGATAAAATGACTACATTTATAATGATTGTTAAAAGCTGATGCAATATCACGTGCAAGTTCTAAATGCTGTTTTTGATCATCGCCAACAGGAACATATCTAGTTTGATACAGCAATATATCCGCAGCCATAAGTAGTGGGTAGCTATATAACCCAAGAGAAGCTTTTTGTCTATCGCTTCCAGCCTTATCTTTAAATTGAGTCATACGATTAAGCCAACCAATTGGTGTATAGCACCCTAGCAGCCAGCCCAATTCTGCATGACCACTAACTGCGGATTGATTGAAAATAATCGACTTTTCCGGATCTATTCCACATGCAATATAAGTTGCTGCTGCTTTAAAAATATTATTTTTTAATTCATTTGCGGGAAGCTTATTTGCTGTGACTGCATGCAGATCAACAACACAAAAAAGAGATCTGTATTTATCCTGCAAGCCTATCCACTGCTTAATTGCACCAAGATAATTGCCCAAGTGTAATACTCCACTTGGCTGAATACCTGAGAAGACAACTTCTTCCATACCTCGAGTGTTTTATTAGTTACTTTCGCAATCAGCAGATTTTTTAGAAAGAATAACCATTGCAGGACGAAGCAACCTATTTTTAATTGTATAACCAGTTTGTAGTACTTCTACAATAGTGCCAGGCTCTTTTTCATTATCTTCTCTTTCCACAATAGCTTGATGTAAATTGCTGTCAAAAGAGTTACCTATTGGATCTATTTCTTCTATTCCATGTTTTTTTAGATCACTCACAATCTTTTGGTGCGCCACTTTTATTCCTTTATGAATAGGATCATCATCTTTCAAGTTTTCCATTGCTTTTTTTAAATTGTCACAAGAGTCGATCATATCACGTGCAAATTTTGTGACTGCATAATCACTTGCATCGCTAACTTGCTTTTGCATTATACGTTTAACGTTTTCATTATCCGCAACAGCGCGACGTAAATGATCTTCAAGCTGAGCTGCACGCTCTTTTAATATATTAAGCTCTTCACTTAAATCACCTGTTTGCTGATCTTCTTGATCATCCCCTTTTCGTTTACTGACCAGATCTGCAAATTTCTTTTTTTTCCCTTTACTACTATCTGACATATCATTCACCCTTACAAACTTAATAGATATATAACAATCAATCTAAAAATATCAAGCGTTAGCTATCCTTGTCTTTCTATGCTTGCATTTAAAAAGTCAATCAAAGTAGTTTTATAAAGAGAATCAGAAAAAGTATCAATATTACTTTGCGCCATATTAATATAGTGTTTAGCTTCTTCCATAGAAACATGAATGGCATTATGATGATTAATATATTGTAATGCTTGGTCAAAATTGTGTCTAGCTGAAGAAAAAGATTTCTCCCAGAATTTTTGTTCTGATGGGCTACCTTTTTCATACGCTATAATAGAAGGTAAAGTAACTTTACCTTCAAAGAAATCTTTTCCAAGTTGCTTTCCTAAAGTGCCTTGATTAGCAGTATAATCTAGCACGTCATCAATTATTTGGAATGCCATACCAAAATTAAACCCGAAATTCCTTAGCCTCTCTGTTTCATCACTTGTGGCTCCAGATACTACTGATGCAGCCTCGCAGCATGCAGAAAATAAAGATGCTGTCTTTTCTCCAATGATATTAAAATAATTTTTCCTAATTGTGTTAGGGTCAAAACGCGTTGTCATCTGCTTTATCTCACCCTTGACAAGCAAATTAGATGCCTTAGATAAAATAGAGAGAACACTTAAATTCCCACATTCTATAAGCCATCTAAATGCTAAGGTCAATAATAGATCACCAACTAAAATGCTTGATTTATTCCCCCAAATTTTATTTGCTGTTGCAACTCCATGGCGTGCCTTACTTTCATCAAGCACATCATCATGAAGTAAAGTAGCGTTGTGTATAAATTCTACCGATGCAGCAATGTTGACCCTACTTTCTCCAGAGTAATTCAGCATTTTACATATAATAAAAATGAGCTTAGGCCTTATCTTTTTTCCTCCTGAATCAATAAGATGAGATGTAATATCGGTAGCAAGCTTAGTACCTTCACCATTGACACTTTTAAAGATAAATTCATTCATAGCCAATAAATCAGAAGATACAACATCATCTAATTTACTACTTTTTGTTAAATAAGTGTTTAGCATTTAAGAGGACTTATGCTTCTTGCCCTTGTACTTTCTTAACTTTTTTCTTTTCTATTTTTTTCGATTCTGTTTCTAAATCTATTATGCCTTTTTTAATGAACCACATTACCCTTTCAGTTGCTTGCGCTCCTAAACTTAGCCAATGTTTTAATCTATCAGCTTTTACCACAACACGATTTTTATTGTCTTTTGGCAACATTGGATCATATTGTCCTATTCTCTCAATAAAGCGCCCATCTCTTGGTGCTCGCGAGTCGGCTACAACTATCCTATAAAAAGGACGTTTCTTTGCCCCAAACCTTGCTAACCTTATTTTAACTGCCATGTCAACCTTTATTCATATATTAATTACAATTTAAATACAATAAACAGCTCAAGTCAAACTAATTGTACCTCTTTTACCTAAAAACACAACATATCCCCTCCAATCACTCATAAAAGGAAGATAATAAACTTTTTTATATATCATCAATCATAGCATGATTAACTTCTACTCTATACTTTGATTTTAGATAGCTAATTAACTGTTCCTTTAGCGATATCATCACACGTTTTCCGGTGTCAAGCATGTTTAATTTACCATTTGATGAATGCATTTGTTTTAGAACGCCTATTATAATTTCATTATTGTATTGAATAGGATCTGTTACCGAATTAGTTGTTTTCATATTGAAAATCTCTTCTATGAAAGAAAAAGGGTAGTTTTGTTCATTGCGTTGTATTTGCTGGCCTTTAACCAATTTTATACCTTGCATTTCTTCCAAATCTGTCTTTTCTCTTAGTTGAACTGCTACTTCTTGTCCCATTTTAAACATTCTTTCTTTTATAAATTCACTACGCCAAAGCTTTATGGCTGATTCCCTACTTTCTTCAAAATTTTGTAATTTAGGAGGAACGATATCACTGATTTTTACACCAACAACAGCATCTCCAACACCCTTAAAATAACTCTTCTGATCTTTCTCGCGTGAAAAAATGAAAGAAATGAAATCACTGGAATTTCCTACTTCATTACCACTCTGGTCTTTTCCACTAGCATCTACTGGACCAATGGTTTGTATAGGTAAATTGTAATTATTGGAGATTTCTTCAATCGTTGCACCATTGTATATCTTATAATTCACTTGATTTATGAAATCATTGACTTTTTCAAAAGACTTTTGATTGGTTAAAACTGACCTTATGTCTTTTTTTAAATCAACCAAGTCTTCATCAGAGATTTGATGTATGCTTTCTACCTTTATTACGTGCCATCCAAAATTGCTTGTTAAAACTTCACTTACTTCACCTGTTTTGAGAGCAAATACCTTTTCTCTCATATTTTTAGGTAAGAAATCCTTAGTTATATTATTTACTCTGGTTTCATCGAGTTTCACTTTATTAAACTCTTCTATTATTTGTTCAAAGCTTGCTTTACTTTCTTCAAGTGCTCTTCTTGCCATTTCAGCTTTTTCTTTGGTAGGAAATATCACATTGAATATGTCTCTTTGATTTTTAAGTTCCTGACGTTCTACTATACTATCAACCTCTTCATCTGAAATTCTGATTTGATCTTCAAAATATTTTTGATCCAGAGAAATGTATTGCGCAGTTCGATACTCAGGGTAATAAAAATTAGACTTATTTCTTTCATAGAAATCAAGTAAGGCTTGATCATCTGGTTCAGGAACGTCTGTAATTGCATCCTCAGTTATTTTAACAATATCAACTACTCTAGTTTGGTAGCGATTTTTGTATATCTGCTCATCAACACTCTCACCAAAAGTTACCGGATAATTATCTTTAAACAACGAAGTCATGAACATCATTGCAGGCAGGATTTTCTCTAGTTTTTCTATATATTCCTTTTCTGTTATATGTAGGCTATTTAGAGTTTGATGGAATTTATTATGGTCAAATTCTCCTTTATCGTCCTGAAAGTACTTGGTATTTTTTATATGGCTTTTGATAGATTCTTCTCCAACTTTTAATCCAAGTTCGCTAATTAGGTTAAACAATAGTTTTTGCTCTATAAGTGCGTTAAGTAGATCATATTTCATCTTTTTTACTTGTTCTTTACTTACATCAGATCCAGAAATTTGCTTTTCATAATTTTGATATAGTAATTTATATTCATCTGATGTTATAACTTCCTTTCCTACTTGAGCTAATTCTTTCCTTCCATCATCATTTGATAAAAGATTGCCAATCCCCATAAAGACTAACAAGCAAACTAAAAGGAGAACGATTGCCTTGGTAAAAAAATTTCTAATACTCATTGTAAACTCAGTTAACTAACACTTAAATTTAGAATAGCAATAATTTAATCTTTGTAAATCTATTAACATATTAGCTAATATATGTAATATTGTTGAGCTAATTTTTTCCTTTCATCATCATTTGATAAAAGATTGCCAATCCCCATAAAGATTAACAAGCAAACTAAATTGAATGGAAGCTTATATTAACCTAAGAGCCTGTAAGTGATCTCTGAATATGGTAAGATGAGTTATAGTTTATATGAGGTAAAGTATGAGGGATACATATCCAAGTGACATAAGTTGTGAAAAATTTGAAAAGATTAGACTAATTTTAGAAAGCGTGCGAAAGAAAATAAAGCCAAGAAGATTAGGTTTATACGAGTTATTTTGTGGTGTGCTTTACGTACTAAAAAGTAGCTGTCAATGGCAAATGCTTCCAAAAGAGTTTCCAAGATGGCGAAATTGTTACGATTACTTCAAGAAATGGAGTAAAAAAACGAATGAAGATGGAGAAAGTGTTCTAGAAATTGTCTTAAAAATTGATTGGAGAGAACAGTGGTCGGAATACCAAAACAAGCTTCTGCATTATTGGTGCCCAAAGTGTAAAAATACCGGTAATGCTGAAGAAAAAAGTTATGATGCTGGCAAAAAAAATTTCAGTAATAAAGCTTCATATCGCAGTTGATACACAAGGTTTGACACACGTAATTCATATAACAACGTCAGAAATAACTGATCGTAGCAGTGCTTTGACAATGGTTAAAAATGCTAAAGAAAGTCTCTCTGAAGTTAAAAACATACTGGTTGATGCATGCTACACTGGAGAAAATTTTGCAACACAGATGAAAGTAACTATTGGTGCAACTGTCGAGGTGAAGCGAATTACACACCTTTGCTATATTGCCAAAAAGATGGGTTGTTGAGAGATCTTCTTTTGCCTGGTTGGAAAAATGTAGGCGACTTTGGAAAAATTGCGAGCGTAAACTTAATACTAGCCTACAAATTTGCTTTTATTTCTTTCCTCCTCAAAAGATTATGAACAGGTTCTTTGATGATAGAGGGTTTATTTCTAATAGTCTTTATGTTGATGTGACAATATTTGGTACTTTGTCATTGTTAGCACTGCTAGCTACTCAGATATTTAGTCCTATATTTTCAAAAGGTTGTGAAATATACACTGAAAAACACATGAAAGATTTAGTTGAGGAAGATCCAAGAGATATAGTACAAAAGGAAACTAATCTGTTAGGACGGTATGATCCACGAAGGCTATTAATGCCGATAATTATGCCTCTTGTTAGAAAGTGTTTTACAGAAGTGGCAAGCGAATTTATTGAAAGGAATTTTGATGAGGTAAAAACTGATATGTCTGATATTAATACTGAAGGACTACCTCATCCTCGAGCAATTGAATTTACACAGCAAACAGTATAGTATAAGCTTTTAGCTCTATGCATGGACTCAAAAAAAAGTAGATTAATATTTGAAAGATTTCAACAGTCAAATCCTGCGCCAAAAATAGAGCTAAATTATACCAATCATTTTACGTTATTAGTTGCAATAGTTCTGTCAGCGCGGACGACCGATATAAGTGTTAATAAAATTACAAAGGAGCTATTTAGTATCGCTGATACGCCAGAAAAAATGTTGAATCTTGGGCAAAGTGAGCTGAGAAAATGCATAAGCAGTATTGGTTTATATAATTCCAAAGCAAAAAATATAATCGGGCTCAGTAAAATATTGATTGAGCGGTACAATAGCAAAGTGCCTACTAATTTCGATGATTTGGTATCTTTACCAGGGGTTGGGAGAAAGAGCGCTAATGTGTTCTTAAATTCAGGGCTTGGTATTCCAACATTGGCAATTGATACTCATGTTTTTAGAGTAAGCAATAGAGTTGGGCTTGTGAAAGAAAAAGATATATTTAAAACAGAGCAATCTCTTTTGAATGTGGTTCCAAAAAAATACCTGCTTTATGCTCATCATTGGCTAGTTTTACACGGTAGATACATTTGCAAAGCACAAAAACCTTTATGTGAAACATGCATAATTCATGATTTATGTGAGTTTCAATGCAAGAGGTATAAAGTCTAGCACAACACTTCGATATTTTTTACTTTTATCATCCAAGTAGCTGATCTCTATGATGGTGTCAACCGAGTAGCTGACACTGGGATGGCTTTGTTGCATCGCTTATCGGATAGTGGGTAAAGCATAAAAAATTCATGAAACTACCTCAAACTTAGCCATGCCAATATCAGTAAATTTATTGAGTAAGTAACATTTTATTAGCAACTCTTTTTCTCGATTTACTTCAGATCTATTTCTAAAACTAAACCCAAATATTTGCTTTAATCTTGAAAAAAATCCTTCAATATATGACCTTTTTCCATAAACCTCTTCCTCCTTCCACTCTTTCACACCGTCTTTACCACATAATCTAATGGCAACATTCCTTTCAGCCATATAATCCAATTTTGTATGCTCCGCTGCACGATTTTTCGGTAAAATTTTTGTCTTTGTATCATGTTTTTTGCAGAATTTATAAAGCTTGATAGGCTCTGTCTGCATATAATGCTTTTATAGCATGCTGAAAGCTGAGCAAGTTACAAGCACCATAATGGTCGGAGTAGGCACCATTGCTATATCGTGCAGCTATAGCTTTTTTACTATTTATACTCAATATTACGTGTAGCTTTCTTACCTGTTTATAACTGCGATACTTCGCTATTTTCCTTACTGTGACCAGGGGGTATTATCTGATACTTGTACTGTCTATAGCAATTTCAATATCTTCCATATTGTTTTTATCAACTCTGCAATCATTGATCTTAATATTGAAACCTTCTTGAAGCCTGCGAATAGCTAATGACTACTAACTACTTGCTGCAAATATCCTTTTATAAACCCTACCGTTTATCTTAAGCAAATTCTAAAGAGACTAGCGACATATGCACCAAAATCACAACTTTATTACTATAAATATAATTTCCACCTCGCATTTTGGGGCTATTTTCGTACCAACTTTCTATTGCCTCATTAATAAAATGAAAAATATTTCCTCTTTCTTGCAGAAATCCGTTATATCCATGGCAGTTACTCACCTTCACTTTAGTTGGCATATTTTTCTTTCGTAGGTTAAATGCCTGTTTTATAGTGAATTTCGTCAGTAACTTTCAATTCTTTTTATCTGAGCTATGCAACAAAGCCCACTGGAATCGAGTCTTTCGTACCAACAAAAACTTAGAATAACTTTTGTTCTTAAAAAAAAATTCTAGATTCCAGACTCATGTTTCAATGTTAAACAAGGTACAATAGAATTGAGTAGGGTAATTTCTAGGGAATTATTATATTCTAGAAAAAGTAAAATATCATCCAGATAGACTAATATACAAGGTAAGCTGAATGTCTATAAAGAAAAACAGCAAGGCATTTAGGATTTGCTATAATCGCATCAGGAGCTCAAGAGTACAGCTTACAATTACAGATAGGTATAGTTGAGTTTAAAGTAACCACATCAATTTACTACAATTTTCAAACCTATAAGCTGCTATGCAACAAAGCCCTGTGTGGGTATAATTCTGACAGGATACAAAGCTTAATGGAGAAAGTTACGAACATCAGTGAAAAACATGGCAATTTTATTCTCATTTGCAGCTGCTATCACGTCTTGATCTTTCAATGAACCACCTGGCTGAATTATAGCTGTAATTCCATGCTTTGCACTCTCTACTATACTATCTGGAAATGGAAAAAATGCATCTGAAGCAAGCGCTGCGCCTTTACATTTTTCACCTGCTTTTTTTACTGCAATATTCACACTATCTATTCTGCTTGTTTGTCCTGCACCGATGCCAATAGCACAACCGTCTTTTGCTATCACTATTGAATTGGATTTTACATGTTTACATATTTTCCAAGCAAAAATAAGATCTTCCTTCTCTTTTTTTGTTGTAGTCCATTCTGTCACTCGGTTTATTTCTTCTACTTTTACTGTATGGTTATTATTTTCTTGCACTAAGAACCCGCCAACAACATTTTTGATTTGATATTTTGCATTTTGCTGAAGAGATTGATGAATAATCACTCTTAAATTTTTCTTTTTTTGTAAAATTTTTAGTGCCTCATTGTTTACCGATGGTGCTATCACCACTTCCAAAAATATCTCGTTTAATTTCTCTGCTAACTTTAAATCTATCTCCCGATTGAAAGCAACTATTCCACCAAAACTGCTTATTTCATCACATGATAGAGCTTTTTCATATGCTTTTAAAGCACTATCACTAACAGCAGCGCCACATGGATTATTGTGCTTTATTATCACTGCTGCAGGTTCTTGAAACTCAGAAATTATGTTAAGTGCAGACTCTATGTCGACTATATTATTATAGCTTAACTCTTTTCCATGTATTTTCTCCAGTGGATATTTGCTAAATTGATTGCTATAAAATGCAGCTTTTTGATGAGGATTTTCACCATATCTGAGTCCTTGTGCTTTACATCCATATAAAGTAAAAAACTCTGGTAACTCATTGCTTTTACCCTGTGATAGAAACCAATTGTAAATATTAGAATCATACTGTGCAGTCAGAGCAAATGCTTTAGTTGCTAGATGTTTTCTATATTCTAATGTTGTCTGATTGTTATTTTTGATCATCTCAGCTTTCAGTGTTTCGTAATCTTGAATGCTAGAAATCACTGAAGTGAAATGAAAGTTTTTTGCTGTAGCTCTAATTAATGCTACTCCACCTATATCTATTTGTTCTATGATTTGCTTCTCATTTGAGTTGCTATTAACCGTTTTCCAAAATGGATATAAGTTAGTTATAAGCAGATCTATCGGCTTAATTTCTAGATTCTGCATTTCCTTTTCGTGCCTTTTTCGATCACAGAGTATTCCTCCATGAATTTTAGGATGTAAAGTTTTCACTCTGCCATCTAGTATTTCTGGAAATTGTGTGTAATCTGAAACTTCTTGCGTTTTTATTCCCGCACCTGATAGCACTTTATAAGTATTCCCGGTTGAGAGAATTTCTATTTGTTGCTGCATCAAAAACGATGCAAGTTCAATTATATTTGTCTTATCGTATACTGATATTAAAGCTCTTTTAATTTTCATATAGAAGGTTTCTTATATGCTATCTAAGAAAAGAAAATTTGTCTATATATAGCTACTACGTCATACCGCCACGTTATCCACAACCGTACGAACATTGTGATACAAGAGACCAAGAAAGATGTCATCACAGTGTCCAGACACTGGGATCCAGAAAACTTCACTTTAAATGAGCACACCAGGTGGCTGTACAATAGAAAATGGATCCATTATCAAGCACTGGAATGACAACATCTACTACTCAAATTACCTGCAAATTGCAAGTTCGTACACCAAACGCGGTATCTTGTTGTAGATTCCGCTAATAAGCAGAGGAATACCAAATTGTAGAAGTTGCTTTAGCTCTCCTCAACCTCCCTTCAAAGTAGTCTATTCTATAAATTTTTTTGTTAAACTTAATTTTAAGCCACGAACAAAATCTTTAATATCGCAAGGATTTCTTCCTTCCATTTGTACAACTTTAGGAATTAAAGTACCACCTTTTAAACTTATATGCATATTATCATTAATGATCTCACCTTGTCCTGAAGTGAAGGCTTCAAATTCAGAATCAAGTATCTTGATACGTTTGTTCTCTACCTTAATGAATGCTTTTGGATAAAATGCTTTAACCTTTCTATAAGCAATTTCACAGGCGTCACTTGCGTAAATTTTATAGTCTTTTACTTTGTCAGCATAGCACGCATCGTTATCGCTCTGTTTTAAGGGAGCTTGCTTTTCAATTTCGTTTAGTACTTTCAGCAGTAAATCACTACCTAATTCAGACAATTTATCATACAACGTCTTATAATTATCGCTTTTTTCAATAAGAAATTTTTTCTGTTTTAAAATAGGGCCAGAATCTAATCCTTCATTTAGCTGCATAATGCTAACTCCGGTTTCTTGATCTCCGGCTAAAATTGTGTGCTGTATCGGAGCTGCACCGCGCCACCTAGGCAGCAATGATGGATGAATATTAATACAACCATATTTGGGAATATTTAAAATTTCTTTTGGAAGTATCAATCCATACGCAGCAACAACTGCAACGTCTGGCTTAAAATTTCCAAACCTTTCTTGCTCTATCGAAGATTTTAAAGAAGTAGGAGTACATACCTCTATGTCACTTTTTTCAGCAACGATGTGTACTGGGGACTTTGTTAACCTCTGCCCACGTCCAGAAGGTTTTGGAGCTTTGGTATATACTGCTACTATTTCACTCTGTAGTTTCAATAGTAAGTTTAACGCACCAACAGCAAACCCCGGTGACCCCATGAAAATAATTCTCATGTTTTTAGGTGTTTTCGCTTTAGGAATTTTCTGCCAACTTACTATTTACAGTTTCTATTAATTTAGCAAAATCATCCTTACAATTAACAGCCATCTCAGCGAGAATTTTTCTATTCAAATCAACTCCAACAAGTTTAAGACCATGCATAAACCTACCATAAGTAAGTCCATGTTCTCTTGCCGCTGCATTAATACGTATTATCCACAAACCACGAAAATCACGTTTGCGATTTCTCCTGTCTCTGTAGGCATACTGTAGTGCTTTTTCAACCCTTTGCAATGCAATTCTATAACAATTCTTTGCCCGTCCTCTATAACCCTTTGCTAATTTTAATACCTTTTTATGACGAGCATGAGTAGCGACTCCACGCTTTATCCGAGCCATTTTTATCTTACCTCCATTTTATTAAATGCCATAAGGCATATAAAGTTTAACTATACGCGAGTCAGATTTATTGAGAATCGTTGTACCGCGTTGATTACGAATATTAGATTTACTTCTCTTTACCATGCCATGTCTCTTACCTGACTGAGTAGAGATGACTTTACCCTTAGCTGTAAGGCGAAAGCGCTTTTTGACAGAAGATTTGGTTTTTAGTTTTATTTTTGTCATATTCTAAACAAATTTACAAACACCACTATTGAGTTCTTTACTAGTAATTAAGTATGAGTATAGATAATTTTATTAAAGAATCAAATTAAAATTGTATTTTAAAACAGCTTGAATGTAATCACACCCAGTATATGTGTTATACCTCCTTCATTCCCAACTGGTAGCAATACTTGCCTCATTCTAACACTTTCACTTTCTTCCCCTTCGTTAATTGAGCATTTACTCTCTATTACAGTATCAAGTTTATCAATAACTGCATCTATTTTATATAGCCGCAAAAATGGTGCATCAATTGCATACTTATCATCGATGTACATCTTTTTTTTAAAACCATAGAATTCAATGGCTTTTTCTCCTGCATTTTCACAAATATAACCTCGATCTTTCACTTCAATGATAAAACAATGCTGCCATGACTCCATGATTTCTGCAGTGTCTATTTCATGTCTTTCTGGCCATTCTCTATCTGATCCTTTTATATCACTCCAATGTTGAGTAACTATATTCACTATTCTTCTTTCTTTGCCTGCATAATTTTCCATTCGAAATTCCACATATAAAACACAGATATGAGGTAAATTTATCGTGAATGTATTGATTTTTTCTTACTAAAGGATGTAGATTATTGAAAATTCTCATCCTGTTTACACAACAGTTAGTGATAAATTAAGCATAAAAATTATTAAATAAGGAAACTGTAAAAAAACAATAAAAAAATTCTATTTTTGCAATATTTTGACTAAATAATACTATTACCTCTACTTTCCAAGGTTATTGCACTTAATAAAACCAGATGAAGTTTCTTCCTTAGAACTACTATGGCTTTTATTTTTTCTATTATAAAACCAACATTTTAAATGGTACAGCCGCTGAGATAGCTGCTAACAAGACTACTCCCATTGGTAACATATCTACTGTTAACGCTCCCATATTTCCTTATTTGATCGAGATGTTTCCAATAATTTAAATCTTCTCAAGTTCGTATCATGAATCATAGGATTACCCAAAATATTTGTCATATTTTTAACATTTCCTATATTTTGAATTGTAATTCCATTACTAGCGTTTGATTTTTTCATTTCTTCCATTACTTGTTTTAAGTTTGGTAGTTCTGTTGTTGTACTTTCAATATCAACAGCTTCCAGCTTTTGCAAATTCTCATTACTCAAAAACTCTTTGAGATACTTTTCATAAAACTCTTTGGCATTATATCTTTTATAACTTCGTATTTTTCCACTCTTGAGATCAGAAACAATATAATCAATCATAACTTTTGGATTTTCTGCATGCACTATTTCCCCTTCAGCAACAAGAATACGATAAGATGTATCGTCAAGCATACATACATACTTAAGTTTTAAATCAACTCCTCCCAATAGAAAATATATTGTTCTGTTTTGTTCTACATCTCGCAATTCTGATTCAATAATAATCCATTTACTCCTTTTTTCCTTATTGATTGATCTTTTTTTTCCTATAGTATTTTTAAATCTTCTTGACGTATATGACCCCCAAGCTGACCAATATTTCCTTATGTATAAAAGATAAATTATTTAAGTCCACATCTTTTTACTAAGATTTTTATATTTTTATTATACTAAATGATATATATTAATATCTGAATTTCTCATTGCAGTTTATTATACCTTAGTAAAAACGATATAAAATTAGAGAAAGAGTTATAAAATTTTTTGTAAGACAGGAAAATTTCTTCTCCTTTGGTTCCAGATCATATAAGTGCTGTAAGAGCTAAGTTGATGGCACTGTTGTGCCATCAAACTCTGGAATCTTACTTGATACTAATCTGAGAAGATAGATGTACTACCGATGTAGCATTGCTGAGCAAAGATTCTATTTCTGATGTAGATCCGGAATCCTCAAGTTGAGCTTGTTCAGGAAGGTTTTTCATCGCTTTTTCAATATCGTAGCTACCTTCCCTATTTTTCTATGCCATAAAAAGTATCCTAATCCTGCAAAAGCTACTGCTAGCACTACACCCAATATACCACCAGCAATCCCTGCTATTCCTATATACTGTCCTCCATTTATTTCGGGTAATTTAGGCCTTTCCACATCTGTGCTATTAAATATAGAATGATCTAACACTTCTTGTGAATTACTATCAAAACGGGAAAGACTACTTATATCTTCAGGAGTAATTCAATAACTAGCATTTGATTCTTCTATTTCATTTATTACGTCATTAATCTCTTTAGTAGTTACTTTGCTTGATGCAAAATCGAATTCTTGTTTTGTTAAATAAGCTGATTCGATAGTTACATCTTCCTGCATCTGATAATCAATTTCTTCAGTAGTAGATTCTCTCAATTGGCTATTTTCATCAGTTCTTTCTTTTAGCTTTTTTTTTGAACTATCCTCACCCAATTCATCTACAAGGTTTTTTAGATATATTTTCTTAAATTCTCTATAATTATATTCTTTACCTTTTTCTATTTCTCCACTCTTAAGAGCTAAAATAATTCCATCTATTGTCGATTCACGAATTGCTTGAGGAATGTCTATTGAATTTACTATTCCTGTAACCAAACCCATCTCAGCTGCTCTAGAAGATATAGAGAGGTCTTCTACTGTTAAATTCTCTCCTTTAATTAAAAATTCTACTCTTCTGTTTTGTTTTATACTTTCCAAGTCAGATACAATTCTAACTGTTGGACCATCCATCTCCTGCTTATTTGTTGTTTCTCTTTTTCGCATGCTATTCTTAGTGTTTTGGAATTTTTTTTTGGCATTTCACACTCCTTAAATTAATTAACAAAAGTATTATTTAAATTAATAAATATTTCTCTATGTTAGTGGATAAAATATTTAAACCCATATCTTTTTATTAATATTTTTATATAAAGGTTACTTTTATTATACTAAGTAGTGTATATATTAATATTTAGATTGATAAATTGATTTTACTTCTGTTACAACTTATTATGCATAGATAACCTCAGTAAAAACGATGAAGCTAAACGAAATTAGAGAAAGATTTGTAAAATTTTTTGTAAATAATAATCATGAGCAAGTTCCTTCTTCTCCTTTGATTCCAGAGCATGATCCAACACTCATGTTTACAAATGCTGGTATGGTACAGTTCAAAAACATCTTTACCGGCACGCAAAAAACTGAAATGAAACGTGCCGTCTCAAGTCAAAAGTGTCTCAGAGCAGGTGGTAAACACAATGATCTTGAAAATGTTGGCTATACATCTCGGCATCACACATTTTTTGAAATGCTCGGAAATTTTAGCTTTGGTGATTACTTTAAAGAAACTGCGATAGAATTTGCGTGGAAATTTATTACTGAAGAATTGTCTCTTGATAAAAATAGACTATCCATAACTGTTTACCACACTGATGATGAAGCATATGAAATTTGGCGTAAGATAAGTGGCTTTTCAGATGATAAAATCATAAGAATTACAACAGATGATAACTTTTGGAGCATGGGCAATACTGGTCCATGTGGCCCATGTTCTGAAATCTTTTACGATCATGCAAATCAGGATTTGCATGAAGACGACAGAATTGTTGAAATTTGGAACCTGGTGTTCATGGAATTTAATAAAGATGAAGAAGGTAATTTACAAAAATTACCAAAAAAATGCATCGATACCGGAATGGGTCTTGAAAGAATAGTAGCTGTTATGCAGAACGTTCATGATAACTATGATATTGACCTATTTTCTGCTCTGGTAGGTAAATCACAAGAGTACTGTGGAAATAAGGAAAATAAAGTAGCTCATAAGATTATCGCAGATCACCTTCGTGCAGCTGCATTTCTCATCGCAGAAGGAGTGCTTCCTGGAAATGAAGGAAGAAATCATGTACTACGCAGATTGATCAGGAGAGCAGTACGTTATATCCACCTACTTGGATATAATGATTCTCTATTGAACCTTGTTTTTCCTGCACTCATAGATGGCACAAGTTTGGCTTATATGGGAGATGCTTATCCAGAGCTAATCAGAGCGAAAAGCTTAATAGAAACAACGTTAAAATCAGAGGAAGAAAACTTTAAAGACACTTTAATGAAAGGCATTAATCTCTTGGACAAATTCACTGCAGATTTAAAATCAGGTGACACTCTATCTGGAGAATCAGCATTCAAACTATATGACACTTATGGATTTCCTTTGGATATCACACTTGATATTTTGAAAGAAAGGAAAATAAATTTTGACCAAAAAGGTTTTGATAATGCAATGAAGGAGCAAAAAGAAAGAGCACGTGCTAATTGGACTGGATCTGGTGAAAAGTCTGTTGAACAAGTATGGTTTAATTTAATCGATCAGTTTGGCAAAACGGAATTTGTTGGTTATGAACGTGATGAAGTAAAAGATGCAACAGTACTCGCAATAATTTCCTCTAAAAATGAAGTAATTGATTCTGCAAAAGAAGGAGAAAAGATAACTATTATACTTGATAAAACACCTTTTTATGGAGAGTCAGGTGGACAAGTGGGAGATATTGGAAATCTTATACAGTCTGATGGAAGTATGGTAACAGTCAAAAATACCAACAAGATTAATGACTTGTATTTGCACAGGTGCGTAGGCTCAATTTGTAAAGGTAACACAGTTACAGCTAGTATTAACAAAAAAAGAAGACAAGACTTAAGAAGAAATCATTCAGCTACACATCTTCTACACTTTGCACTCAGAAAAATCTTAGGTGATCACGTTACTCAAAAAGGTTCTCTAGTTGCACCAAATAGACTAAGATTTGACTTTAGTCACAATAAGCCAGTCACTCAGGATCAGCTGTCTTCAGTAGAAGATATAGTAAACTCTCTAATCAGAGAAAATCTTTCTACGTCCACAAAAGTTCAAGGTATGGATGAGGCAATAGACGAAGGAGCAATGGCCTTATTTGGTGAAAAATATGGTGATAATGTTAGGGTTGTAAAAATTGGAGATTCAAAAGAACTATGTGGTGGTACACACGTGGAGCGTACCGGAGAAATTGGTTTGTTTAAGATAGCAGCAGAATGTTCCGTTGCATCTCGAGTGAGAAGAATTGAAGCTTTAACCGGTCAAGAAGCAATTAATTATGTACGCAATAATGAAATTAGCTTAAAAAAAGTTGCAGAATGCGTAAAAGCACCAGTAAATGAAATAATAAGTCGACTCAGTATTTTAAGCCAGGAGCGCAAAGAATTTGAAGTCAAAATAAAAAATCTTTATAAAAAGCTTATCAGTGTAGAAACTATAAAAAGTACCGAAATAAATGGAATAAATTTCGTAAGCCACACTTTCAATAACGTTCCAGGAAGTATAATAAGGGAATTTGCTCTACAGCAACAAAAAACGAAAACTATAATAGCCTTCATGGTAACAGAAAAAGATAAAGCAGTTTTGATTGTCAAAGTAAGTAAAGATTTAACTAATAAGATCAATGCAAAAGAGCTAGTATCTACTGTAACTAGAAGGGATTGCGGTGGAAATGCCGAACTTGCCCAAACAGGCTTTGATAACAATAAAATAGATGATGCCATTACAGCAATCCATAGCAAAATAACAGCTTGCAAAAACTAATACACCCTACTACCTCGGTATCTTTTAACCGTGAACGGAATCGTCAAGATATTATGCAAATAGGGGTAGAGAAGACTTAACTGTCAAATGAGCATATCAGGTAATAAGAACTGGATTACAGCTCCATGCTCTGGAATGATATCTAGGTTTAAAGTCTACATAAAAATCATTTACAATCTACGTTCAATATGATAAGTTGAAGGCAGTTTATTCCTCGGTAGCTCAGTGGTAGAGCAGTTGGCTGTTAACCAATTGGTCGCTGGTTCGAATCCGGCCCGGGGAGCATTGTTTTATACAATCTGTACATTTCATTTTTAGCCCAGAATTCACTAACTTTTCTCTGTCTCTTAAACAGACAAAACTGTGGAGTTATATAGCTTTAAAACCTTTACTTTCAAAATGCAAAGATGCCTGTACCTCACTTAGCTTGCTACCTGATTCTTCCCCTATTTTTCTTTTATTACACCTACTTTGCAGTGAAGGCAGGACATTTTTAGGGAACGTGCTATCAATATAACAATAATTAAAAATAATTGAAGTAAGACGCACCAAATTTCCACTCACCAAAGTCTGTGAACCTCTGTAATTAATGCTGTTATCATATACTTTAAGCTTAATAAGATTTATAAGATTCCCACTCGCTAAAGCATTTGCTCCCCTATCGCCAATTTATTATCATATAATTTAAGCTCAGTAAGACTTGTAAGATTTCCACTTGCTAAAGCCTCTACACGTTCATCACCAATTTCGTTTCCTCCTAAATCAAGCGAAGTAAGATTTATAAGATTCCCACTTGCTAAAATCTTTGCACCTTCCGTACCAACATAACCGCAACTTAGATCAAGTGAAGTAAGATGAGAAAGCTGAGCTAATTCTTTTATAACCTCATAATTAATTTTTGAACATCGTAAAATAAGTCTTGTAATCTTTGTATTGCTTTTTAAAAAGTTTACTGATCTATCAACATTAATTACAGCACCTGATGTTGCTAAAGTATTATCCTTTATATATTGGCTATAACTCGTTTGACCTCACCATTAAAGCTATAATAAAATATTTTATGAAAAAACTCATATACTATTGCCTCTAAACAGCTTTTTTTTATCTCCTACTTTAACACAAAAGTTGTGAGAAGAGTTTATTTTTGGTATCATCGGAGGTTTTCGATGTTAATTTTTATATGAACTTTAAATCAGTCGTTTTATGTATATTAGATGGCTGGGGTAATGGAATAGAAAATAGTAAATACAACGCTATTAGCAATGCAAATCTCCCTTGCTGGCAATATATTAGCTCTAATTATCCAAAATGCAGTCTATCTGCCTGTGGCACTGATGTTGGATTACCAGATGGTCAAATAGGCAATTCAGAAGTTGGCCATATGAATATTGGCAGTGGTAGAGTGGTAATGCAAAGCCTTCAGCGTATTAATCAAGAAATCGAAACGATAGAAAATAATGCAAATCTACAGAATTTTATTAATGATCTAAAAAGTAAGAATGGCATATGCCATATAATGGGATTGATATCAGATGGCGGTGTTCATTCGCATCAAAAGCACATTTCATCTTTAGAAAAAAAAATATCACAGCCCGGAATTAAAGTTGTAATACACGCATTTTTAGATGGCAGAGACACATTTCCAAATTCAGGGAAAAGATGCATTCAAGAATTTACAGAGAGTATAAAAGACAATGATATAAAAATTGCCACTGTCTCTGGACGTTATTATGCTATGGACCGTGATAGTAGGTGGGAAAGAACAATTGAAGCTTATGAAGCCATCGCATTTGCAAAGGCTCCTCGTTATGATGATGCAGTATCTCTTATTGATGAAAATTATCAAAATAATATAACCGATGAATTTATCAGGCCCGCAGTAATAGGCGATTATCAAGGTATAAAACCAGAAGATGGATTGCTATTGGCTAACTTTCGTGCTGATCGAATGATACAATTGGCAAGTATTTGTCTTGGTAAAGCAGGCTATACTGAAGTGGCAAAATTCTCTTCAATTCTAAGTATGATGCAATATAAAGCGGACTTAAAAATCCCTTATCTCTTTCCTCCTGAATCTTTTGCCAACACTTTGGGACAGATAATAGAAGACAATAAATTACGGCAACTGCGCATTGCAGAAACTGAGAAATATGCGCATGTGACTTTCTTTTTTAATTGTGGAAGAGAAGAACCTTTTTCTGGTGAAGAAAGAATACTAATTCCTTCACCAAAAGTTAAAACTTATGATTTGCAGCCTAAAATGTCAGCCTTTAAGCTCACAGAAGAACTTGTAAAAACAATTCATTCTCAAGAATTTGCGCTGATAGTTGTAAATTATGCTAATCCTGATATGATAGGACACACAGGTGATATAAAAGCAGCTGAGAAAGCAGTACTTGCTGTAGACGATTGCCTTGCAAAAGTTCTGAGTGCTGCTGAAGAAGTTGGTAACACCGCACTCATTATTACAGCAGACCATGGTAATGTGGAATGTATGTTCGATGAAGAAAATAATACACCTCACACAGCTCACACTTTAAATAAAGTGCCATTTATTATATCTTGTCACAATTTAAAACTAAGAGATGGAAAATTATCTGATATTGCTCCTACTATTTTACAGCTACTTGGAATCAAAAAGCCAAATGAAATGACAGGTAGTTCGTTGATTGTATAATTTTTCGCATTACTCTCTATGCACAGCTGTTGTAGTTTGAAACATCGTAAGGTTGTCACTCAAAGCAGTCCCGGTGTTGTTTCAGTATCCCCTTCAGTGTCATCCCAGTGCTGGGATCCCATTCTTCTTGAATCCTGGATTCCAGAGTCACGCGCTGACCATCTTTGTTCACCTAAAAAGTAGCAACTTTATGATGGCAGTGGCCAGAGGTGTCATTCAGTAGCACCTTGTCGTTCCAGTAGCTCTTTCGGTATTATTCAAGTAGCCTATTCGGTGTCATCCCAGTGCTTGGCGCTGGGATGACACCATCATAAAGGAACTAGTGTTAGCTACTTGAATGATATTAAATAGATATGCTTTAACTTAACCCAACTTTTAAATTTTTCGCTGTTAGTACTAATGATTCATCAAAGAAGCTATTAATATCACCAATACTATCTATATTTTTCACACTGATAGATTGGTCAATTCTTTTAACTAGATTAGATAAAACTTTGTTAGGGCCAACTTCAACAAACCTATTAGTGCCATGGCTTGTCATATATAAAACCATCTCTCTCCATCTTACTCTACTTACAACTTGCTTAGCGAGCAAAGCTCTTATGATCTCCGGATCACTTTCTTCCTTAGCTGTAACGTTTGATACAAAAGGAATCGAAGGGCGAGTTATGTTGATGCTTTTTAAAAATTCCAGAAGTTTTTCATCAGCAGGTTTCATAAAAGATGAATGGAAAGGCCCACTAACTTGTAATTTTATCATTTTCTTGACACTTGAGTTTTTGAATAAATCAGGTAAGACCCCAAGAGCCTCTGCAGTACCACTCACCACTACCTGCCCACCACCATTATCGTTTGCAATTTCACAATCAATTTGAGCTGATTTTAACATACCTTCTACTTCACTTATTTCTGCTCCAAGTAGAGCAAACATTCCACCTTTGCATTTTAGTGAAGCTTCATGCATTGCTTCGCTACGAACTTTTAGCAACTTGACTGCAGACTCAAGCGTCAATGCTCCTGCAGCACATAGCGCTGTATACTCTCCAACTGAATGCCCACAAACATACTGAACATTGTGAAGAGATTTACCAAGCACATACTCCATAACACGTAGCGTTGCAATTGATACTGCCATCATAGCTGGCTGAGCGTTTTCCGTGATGGTTAATTTCTCAATAGGACCATTGAAAATCAAATGAGACAGCTTTCTACCCAATACGTCATCTACTTCATCAAATACTTGCCTTGCAACTGAAAATTCATCATATAAGCTCTTTCCCATTCCTATAAGTTGAGAGCCCTGACCAGGAAAAGCAAAAACCATAAAAAATTTTTCGTTCTTCATTAAGAATACTACTTTATTTATTTTTGTCAAAATTTCACAATGATGATTGACCAAATGAACCAGATTCACTAAAATCTTAGCTGGTAAGAAATTTGTAAGAATAATGGCAGAAATCGATTATCACAAAGTTACTATAGTTATGACAGATGGTCAAGAGTTTGAAACTTATTCCACTTATGGAAAAGAAGGTCAAAAAATAAAGCTTGATAGAGATCCTCTTACTCATCCTGCATGGACTGGAAGTTTAACAAGCGGTTCAGGGGAGAAGGATAGTAAAATAGCTAAGTTTAATGATAAATACGGGAGTCTTTTTTAGTTCCTCCCCTCTTTGTTTAACATGTATAAATATAAAAATGTAGGCTATATTGCTTCTTCGCTACCCAAGCCTCAGGAAGTATCTAAACTACTACAGAAATTCAATTTTATCAATATAGCGGAAGTAGGTAAGCATGAAGTTGATCTGCTGATAGTTGTTGGCGGAGATGGTTTTATGCTACGCACCCTGCACGGCTACGTCATAGGAAATAAAGATACACATGTGTATGGAATAAATACCGGCAACGTCGGTTTTTTGATGAATAAGTGTTTTAAAGATCCAATTAATCATATAGAACGTGCAGTCCCTACTCAGCTAACTTTACTAAAAATGGAAGCCACAGACATAAGTGGCAAAAAACACCATTACATCGCAGTAAATGAAGTGTATGTCTTTAGAAATGCAAATCAAATAGTGGAAATGAATATTACCATCAATGATAAGCTAAAAGTAGAAAAATTCAGAGGAGATGGAATTATATTGTCTACCCCAACAGGTAGCACTGCATATAACTTCTCTGCCGGTGGGCCAGTATTACCACTTAATTCAAATTTATTTGCTCTTACTTCCATAAATAGTTACTACCCAAGGCATTGGAATGGAGCGCTAATCTCAAATGATACAATAGTGCAAATTGATATCAATGATGTGAAAAATCGTCCAGCACTTGTAGTATCAGATTACAAGGAATTTCACGACATATCACAGGTAAAAATACAGAAAGATCACGAAAATACAGTCACCCTACTTTTTGACAAAGATTTCCCTTTAAATGAAAGGATCTTTGATCAGCAGTTCTTATACTAATATTTATTCTTAAATTAGTATTTACTATATCTTAATAACTATAGCGTAATCAACATAACATTGTAATTAACTTTGGAGCGAATATGCCTGGATCAGCAAACGTAGGAAACGTCAGAATAACTGAAAAAGATGGAAGAGAAAAAACAAGTCTACTAGAACCAGCACGCAGAAGAACAGTATCACAAACAAATGGTAAAAATGAAATTTTACAACGTACAAGTTCGGCTAGCGAATCAAGTTCTTATGAAGAAGGGCAAGAAGCATCGAATGTGAACAGTTCAGAACCTCTTTATGCATCCATAGATAGAAGTAAAAAAACTTCGAAAAAGAGTTCAGATAGTGAAGTAGGTAATACAAACCTAAGAAAATCATCTTCTCAAGAGGCAGTATATAGCGAACCTTGGGATAGTCAAAAAATATCAAAAACTTTAGAAAAATCAATGAAGGCACATACAACTCCTCCACCATCATATCAAACAGATGGCTCTGAAAAATCTTTGCTTGAAGATAATAAAAAGACAAACAGACTTTTACAGAAAGTAAAGTATACGATGCAAAAGAAGAAAGTTACAATGCCTTTCGTAGGTCTTGTTGCGGCATGTTGTATTACGTCAATCGTTTTAGCTGTGAAGAAAAGAGAATTCATTGGATTCATCGGCAGCATAAATCCTGTTACTATATTTGTCGGAGTATTAGCGTCTTGTTTAGTCTTTGGAATTATATGGGAACTTATGCAAGCAGTACGTACTAAGGAGCACAAGATCACAAAAAGAGATACTCAAGAAGTTTTAGATGAGATATTAGGCACATTAAAGAAAGATGAGAAATGCATCAAATCTTTGGTATTAAAATATAGCAACGGTAATCGTGTTTACTTTACGTTTCACTCTCTTCCAGAAAAAGCAAAAAGTGATCCGAACATCGTAGAACTTACAGGCCAGCCAGTCTGTTACAAGAGTAAAGTAAATTCATTAATCAATGATAGAATATGGCTTCCTATCTTAGGAACAGTTCTTATTACTGGAAACATAACCTTCCCTTTAGCACTTTATTCAACAGGTGGTTTGAGCAATATAGTAAGTTCATACACAAATCCTACTATTTACTGGCCAATCGTTGCAATTTCAGGCACTCTACTGCTTTTCACTTTAGCTTGCACAATTCATCATTGGAGCAAAACTGATTTTAAAGATTACTTGTTATTAGATACAAAAGATGCTAGTAGTGAAAAGCCCAATGAAACAGCTATTAGAACTATCAAAAAGAGTGAAGAAGAGATTGGTTCAAAATTGTTACAAGTAGTTGCTGAACGATGTGGCCATCCGGATATTACTTATATTATTAATTAAATCTGGCTCGTACTTCTTTTTATCGCTATTCCAGTACTGTAACCGCAACGTTTTGAAGATTTACACTTGCTAAGACCTTGCTATTTTGATAGCTTGAGATGATGACAATGAAGGGATTTGTTTATGAAAAAAGGTTTAATATTTATATCTTTAGTAGCGGCTATATTGATAGCCGTTAATTTTTTATATAAAAGTAGTGGAATTGATGATTCACAAGTAGTAAACGTTTATTCATCACGTAAAGAAGAATTAGTACGTAGTTTGTTTGATGATTTTACAAAAACCACTGGCATCAAGGTACGTTATATCATTGACGATTATTCCCAATTGCTTTCACGTATGGAAAATGGCGGTGAAGCTGATTTGTTTTTAACTGCAGATGCGGTGAATTTGATTTTAGCGAAAAAAAGAGGGCTCTTATCTCGAGTGGATTCAGAGACTCTAAAAAATGCTATACCTGCAAAATTTAGAGATAATGAAGATTATTGGTTTGGTCTAACAAAAAGAGCTAGAATGTTAGTTTATAACAAAGAATCAGTAGATCCTAAGGAATTGAGTACCTATGAAGATTTAGCGAATGAAAAATGGAAGGGGAAAATATTAGTACGCTCTTCCACAAGTCCATATAACCGATCATTGATCGCTTTTATGATTGCAAAAAATGGTTTTGAAAAAACAAAAGAATGGGTGAGTGGAATTGTAAGCAACATGGCAAGAAAACCAAGCGGTGGTGACACAGATCAAATTTATGCTGTAGCCGCTGGTGAAGGCAATGTCGCAATAGTAAATAGCTACTATTTTGCAAGAATCCTTTCATCAGAAAATAAAAAGAATATCACAGAAAAGTTAGGAGCTTTCTTCCCGAGTGATGGTACAATGGTGAATATTAGTGGTGCAGCGGTAACAAAAAACGCAAAACACAGAGAAAATTCCATAGCTTTATTGGAGTTTTTTGTAAGCAAACAGGCTCAAGAGCTATATGCTAAAAAAAATCAAGAATATCCTATTGTTGAAGGTATTGAAACTTCTGATGTGTTAAAATCTTGGGGGAATTATCCACAAAATGATCTACCTATAAGTGAGCTTGAAAAGCACCTTTTTGAAGCTGTTATGATAGCAGATGAATGTAAGTGGAAATAAAATTTTATAGCTTCCTTCTACTTTACTTTACAATTGTATAATTGAAATTAAGAAAGTAGAATAAGCTCAAAAAGAGAGCTATGGACAAGAGAAGGAATTTATTAAATATCTCAGACCTCACAATCGGTGATGTAGAAAATATAACTAAATTAGCCAACCAACACCTTGAAGAAAAAGTTGAAAATAGTCATGTTCTGAAAAATAAAATAGTCATAAACCTATTCTTTGAAGATTCAACACGTACGCTCGCATCTTTTGAAATAGCAGCAAAAAACCTTGGAGCAAATGTTATAACTTTACCAATAAAATCTTCTTCTATTAACAAAGGGGAAGATCTAAAAGATATGATAAGAACACTAAATGCAATGAATCCTGACTATATGATAATCAGGCATAGAAGTAGTGGTATCATTAATACACTGGCAAAGTATGTTAACTGCTCGTCAATCAATGCAGGCGATGGAAGCAGTGAACATCCAACTCAAGCTCTTGCAGATTATCTTGTAATTATCAATTATAAAAAGCAAATAAAAAACCTCAAAATCGTGATATGTGGAGATATTTTGCACAGTAGAGTTGCAAGATCAAATATAAGATTGCTAAAAATGTTTGGAGCAAAAATAAGCTTAGTTGCACCACCAGCTTTGATGTGTAAGCATTTTTCTGAAGTAGATTCACTTCACTATTCGTTAACTGAAGGTATAAAGGATGCTGATGTAATTATGCTCTTGAGGTTGCAGAAAGAGCGCATGAATAATAATTCTTCAGAAAAAGAATATTTTCATTTGTATGGACTTGATGAACAAAAACTATCGTATGCAAAGCCCGATGCAATTGTTATGCACCCAGGACCAATAAACAGAGGTATTGAGATTAGCAATGATGTAGCAGATTGTGTTATTTTACAGCAAGTAAAGTTTGGATTAGCAACGCGTAAGGCAGTACTGCACTATTTAATTAATGTTTAACTTTAATTAATTTTAAGGAATTTTAGACATAATGATCCTCCTATAAAAAAAGATTTAGAAAAATATAACACACCTGATGACAGAAATTAAGTATGTACTGAAGTAGACTGTGCTATATTTTCTTATTGAGAGATTAGTTGAAAAGTCTGCGGACTTGAATAAGGTGAATTTCGATCTCTAAAATACCTTCCTCTTCACTCACAATAATTAAACTACCAAATGTGTCAAGTAATTTATATCCGTTCAGGAGAGTGATAGAATCAGGTAGACGAGAAAAGAAAACTATAGGGTCAATGCGTGTCACCAAAGTCCAGAAAATTTAATTTCAAACCAGCACTTCCTCCTTTATCATTCCAACGCGTGACCAGTTCTTATTATCTGGTCAGTCCTCTGGATCCCAGTATCAAGTACTGGGGTGACAAGAGAAATGGAATAACATTATGAAGGTGTCGTTCCAGCGCGTGACGCTGGAATCGAGAAAAAAACAGTGTCAGCTACTTCAATGAAAATTGGAGGTAAAACCTAAATAAATGGGAAAAACTTTGATATTCAGTCTCTGCAAAATTCTACTCGTATAGAAAAGGTAATACAAATGTTTTTTATAAATAAAACCTTAAGGCATTTTTTACTGTAGATTAATCATTTGATTATAGTATCATTCTAATTAAGCCTATGACTGCAATATCTATGAAGAACACTTTATATTTCATACTATTAGTTGCTATATTTTTATCATCCAACTTGTTTGCTGTAGAGCAGTCTGAAGAAAATATAAATCAAGAAGACGTATCGAAAAGCAATACTGATGCTGAAAAAACCTCTCCGCTTCTGGGCGAACTGAAAGAAAGCACAGACTCAACAAATGTAGTCGAAATACCTTCCAGCGATCCAAAAGAAAGCACAACCCAAAATGTAATCAATCAAGAAGTACATTCAAGTAATGAAAATATACAAACAAACCTACAGCCTGAAGAGGGGAACAATATAAAAGATACCAAAGCTCTAACAAGTCCTTTATCAGAAGAAAAAAAAGAACCTGAAGAGAACAAAATCAGTCACAATAATCAAACAAACCTACAGCCTGAAGAGGGGAATAACATAAAAGATACCGAACTTTCAACAAGCCAATCAACAGAGAAAAAGAAAGAAGAACAGCCTGACAATATAACACCTGTAGACAAAGAAGAAGAGGGGAACAATATAAAAGATACCAAAGCTCTAACAAGTCCTTTATCAGAAGAAAAAAAAGAACCTGAAGAGAACAAAATCAGTCACAATAATCAAACAAACCTACAGCCTGAAGAGGGGAATAACATAAAAGATACCGAACTTTCAACAAGCCAATCAACAGAGAAAAAGAAAGAAGAACAGCCTGACAATATAACACCTGTAGACAAAGAAAATGAAGAAAGCGAAAAATGGACAAAGCTAAACAAAGAAATAAAAAAAGAATGGAACCATAAAAGCAAGTCTATATATAAAAGACAATATGATATCCTAAATGAGCACCTTCCTAAAACTATATTTACTGATGATTACAGTAAGCAATTTTTTTACTGCATAAAAAAGGGCAACTTAATTTGTCTAAGAGGAGTAATAAATAAGCTAGAAAAAATTGGATTAACAATTCAAGAAATACTAAGATTTAGAAATAAATTGGGTGATACTCCTCTAATTTATGCAGTGAAACAAGGTAAAATAGACACAGTTCGCTTTCTCTTATTACAAGGTGCTGATCCTAGAGTAGTTGATAATAATTTTAAGTCCCTTATTGAAATAGCAATCGAAAGGAAGCAGATCAACATAATAAACGCAATTGCCGAAATGATGCCATACCTTTTAGAGGATAAAGAAATAAACAATGAAGAAGACTCAGAGATGTATAACTTTGCTATAAAAACAAAAGAAAGTACCTGCGATGCAAAAGATAATTAGACTTTTGATATTAACTTTTCTAGTTGGTCATTTATGCTATGGAAATGAAATAGATGATGAAAAAAATCCAATCAACGATTTTTTAAGCGCTCTGCACGATGTAAAATACGTATCTTACAATAAAAAAGATTTCGCTAAATTTTTAGTACATTGTAATAAAGCAGGCATACCACAAGATTTTAAGAAAGGTTTTGGCTCTAATTTGAATGGGGCTAATTTTAGTCAATTATATTTAAATAAATCTATTTTTGAGGGAGTAAGTTTAATTGGTGCTGATTTTTCTAACACCGATTTATCAGATGTGTCTTTTATCGATGTTGATTTACGTGGTGCTAATTTTTCCAATGCTAGTTTACATGGCGTTAAAATACAAGGCACAAATTTAAGTTTTTCAAAATTTGCTTCTACAAATCTAACAGACATCATATTTGATCAATCTAATATCAGTTATGCTGATTTTGTCAATTCTAATCTCAACAAAGTAAGTATGCGTAATATAATTGGTTTGCATACCAAATTTTTGAATGTAAAAATGAATTTATCCGATTTATCAAACTCAAATGCTAGCTACATAAATTTTAGTGATAGTGAAATAAACGACACTGTTATGCAGAAGAATAATTTCGACAATGCAAGTTTCTTTGGAGTGGATGCACACAAGCTCAAGATACAATTCTCTTCACTAAAAAACGCTAATGTATACGGTGCTAAAATAAAAAAATTGGACTTTACAGGTAGTAATCTTTCGAACGCCTATTTTAATGCTTCTATTATAGTTGATAGTAACTTTGAAAAAGCCAATTTAAGCAATTCACAAATTTCCTATGTGAAAGGGGATAATTCAAACTTCACTAAATCTATACTAAATGGTTCCAAGATGGAACATACATATTTTTTAGAATCAGACCTTCAGGATGCTGACTTATCTAATATTGATTTTAGTTTTAGTGAATTGTATAAAGTTAACGCCTATGATGCTAACATCTGTCACGGAAAGTTTCATAATACTAAATTTGTGAATTCCGACATGAATGGTTCGTTCTTTGACCATTCATTGTTTACCTCTGCAAAAATAGAAAATTCAGATCTTTGCACAACTTCAATGTATAAGACAAAAATTCAAGACTCTCAAATTTATAATAGTACTCTTTCCCACCATAGTATTGACTTCAGTGAGATAAAAAATTCAATATTCTTCAAATTATTAGCTGATAATTCGAGCTGGTCTAACTTAAAAGTCACTGATTCAAATTTTATTGAAAGTGATTTCAAATCCTCCGTGTTTTATGATAATACCTTTAGAAAGGCTAGTTTTTTTCTTAGCAATTTGAGTGATTCGACAATAAGTGATATGTCTTTTCTCTCTTCAAGCATATATAAAAGTTCAATTGCTGATATTCATTTAACAGATTGCAAATTTGATAATTCAATTTTGATTGACAATCAGGGACAGAGCAAAATTACAGGTCTAGAGAGTGCTATAACTTCAATTAAAGATCTGCAAGAGAAAATATCGCAGGGTGAAAAATTTGATGTAAATTATTCTTACTTTGAGTTTAAGGACATGAATTTAGAAAATGCTAATTTTTCTAATTCAATATTAAGTAGAGCAAAGTTTGTAAACGTTAATTTGAATAAGGCAAATCTTGAAAAAGCCGATTTACGTTATACTGTCTTTGATAATTCCTCTCTTATTGATACCAATTTATCAAATTCTAATTTAGAGGACTCTAGTCTTTTAAACTTTGATTCAAAAAATATAAAGTCTTAAAAAAGCTCTATAATGTACTTGTTAAATAAAGAAAAATGACCGTAAAAAATGAGGGCATACTACTGATTCTATCCTCTCCTTCTGGAGCTGGAAAAACTACTATATCAGAAAAATTACTTGAGCAATCAACCGATTTAGTTATGTCTGTTTCTATGACTACACGCAAACCTCGTCCCGGTGAAGTAAATGGAAAAGACTATTTTTTCGTTACTGAAGAAAAGTTTCATGAACTATGTAAGGCTGGTCAAATGCTTGAATATGCTAAAGTTTTTGAAAATTTTTACGGTATACCAAAAGATTTTATAGAACAAAACCTGAGTAGTGGCATAAGTGTTTTACTGAATATAGATTGGCAAGGAGCATTTCATTTATTTGAAATCTTAAGAGAAAAAGTTGTAAGTGTTTTTATACTACCTCCCTCAATGGAAGAGCTTAGACTGCGTCTACAAAGGCGTAATAGTGATGATGAAATTGAAATAGAGCGGAGATTAGCAGAAGCGCAAAAAGAGATAAGTAAAAGTAATAAATATGATTACGTAATAATTAATGATGATCTTGATAAAAGCGTAGAAGAGATAAAATCAATACTAAGTAAAGGAATTCTTAAAAAATTAGAAGAAAAACCAAGTTTGAAAGATCTATAAAAATATTGGTTTACCTCTTTCGGTAGCACTCATGCTTCACAGTTTAGCCACATTTATTATTTTTTAAGATAAAATAGTTAAAATAGTAGACAGGTGCTAAAGTGGGGATTTGAATATGACAATAGATTTTCTAATAGAAACTAATTTTCTGCCTTTTCATCTAGATTTCGATAACATCTAGCTCAATTTGAAAGCTTAATCCAATTCGTTAACGCCAAATAGCTTTTAATATTGAGGTTTTAATATGATTATAGATCTAAGTGTATTAGTTACTAATGCAAACAAACTAGGTGAATATATAAACAAAAATGAAAAACAAGAGCAAGATAAAAAAGACAAGCAATTGTATAACATTATAGAGAGAAAGGTAAAAAAAGAAAAACATAAGCATAAAAAACCAAGAAGTCAAGATGGAACACTCAAGGAATGTAAAAGGTTATTTAAGGAAGGCGCTAGTCCTGAAGTATTAACTAAATTAGAAGAATCTCTTAGAGAACAGAGAAAATATCACAGATATTATGTCCAATGTTTCCTTCCAGTACTAGGTGAAGTAATCGAACAATTAAAAAAAATATCAGATGAAACAAAAAACCAAGTAAGGCAAGCAATTTCTGAAGTCACTAAAAGTCACTCTAATAAAAATCGCAAGGATAATGAGTCAGAAAGTGGTTACAGTAGCAATTTTGAAAATGAAGTAAACGGAATATCAGATTCTGATAATAATGTTCAATTACTAAAAGCAATCAAAAATGGAAATAGCATGAAATTTAGAAAATATCTAAAAGATTGCACGAATGTTAACAGCATAAAAGATGAAAAAGGAAATAATATTTTACATCTTATTGCATCGCTCGAAAAGGAACAGAAATGCAAGTTTCTAGGTACCCTAAAAAAAACGTTCACCAAGGAAGATCTAGCACAACTTGTTGATAGTGAAAATCAAGAAGGAAAGACTCCTTTTCAGGTAGCACTAATTAACAAGATAATAAAAGGGAAACATGATTCTCACACAATCCAAGATAACGATAAAACACTTAAGTTTCTTACAAAATTGCTAGAGTATGGAGCCAGCTCTGACAATTTAGGATTATCTACAAAAGAATTACAATACTTAAAAGAAGAGCAAAAGACATACTATTGTGATTTCTTAGAAACATTAGCAAAGTCAGTAAAGAAACCTGAGTTAAAATCAGAAATAAGAACAAAAATTAAAGAAATTACGCCACGTACCATAAATACTCCAGATAGTAATGATAATTATCAACTACATTTAGCAATTAAAGATAAAGATGAAAAATCTTTTAAGGAATTATTGAAAAAAGGAGCAGATATTAACCTTAAAGATGCCAATGGCAATAATGCTTTACACCATATTGCCTTGCTGGCAGGGAAGCAAAAAGTTACATGCTTGAAATTAATATTAGCCTTAGTAAAAGAAAGAAAAATATCTGAAGATAAATTAGATGAAGCTATAAAAGCAACTAACAGGCAAGGAAATACACCTCTAGAATTAGCACTAAAGAAAAAAGCAGAAAAAAAAAGTATCGAATACCTATCGCAAGAAACAATTTTTGATTTAGCCACTAATTATGATAATACAACAAAGTTTTGTGCAGCATTGTTACAAAACGGTGCTAACCCTGATTCTTTATGGTTAGAAGATCCAGAACTCCATACTAAAAAGTACTATTTAACTTTACGAGATCTAAAAGATTTTTCAAGTACTCCACAGAAAGCACATGAGAAAGCTAAAGAACTAAAAGAGAGGCTTGAGGAAAAATACCACTGTGGAACTGCTTCGAAAAAATGTCAATCAGGCATTAAAAAGCTAGGTTCTAGTGTAAAAAAAGGAGCATCTGCTGTATGGAAATGCATTGATCCGGGCAGGAGAGCTAGTGTGTTGTTAGCAATCACAGTAGCAACTACTATTATTACAATAGCAACACTTTCTTGCTTTCAAGGACAAATTGCAATTGGAACAGCGTTACCCATCATAGCTATAACAGGAGTGGTCTGTCTGATATTCACTTTGGAACTTAGCGGCATTAGGAAACATATTAAAGAATTAACCAATGATCAGCAAACCAGTAAAGATAATCTCCAAACTGCAACACAACCTGAAAATGTTACTGAACAACAAAATTTAGCTAACAACTCAGCAGCACAAGAGCAGTCAGAACATACAGAGAGACCAGCTACTAAAATGAGCGATATATTAATACTAGAATTTATAAATAAACTAGATGAATTGACTAATAAATTCTCTTTTCCGGGGCGATAAAATCAATCTCATCGCTCAAAGTTTTTTCAGCAACTTTTTTATAGTCAATCTCTACACTGACTTGGTTTTTCTTTTCTTTAAGCCATGCTATAGTATGCTTCATCCAGTTTTTATCATCACGTTCAGGGAAATCTTCACGAGCATGAGCACCCCTGCTTTCCTCGCGATTAGCTGCGCATTCCATGGTAATAACTGCTTGTGGAACCATATTGGCAAGCTCCAGCGCTTCAACCAAATCACTATTCCATATCATACTGCGATCTTCAACTGCAATGTCAGACATCATTTTTGCTACTTCTTTTATAGCTTTTTTACCTTCCTCTAAAACTTCAGCAACACGGAATACCGATGCATATTTCTGCATAGTGTGCTGCATTTCACTTCGTATTTTTGCTACTTTGAACTCTCCAGAAGCAAATCTCATTTTATTAAATCTATCTACTATCAAGTCTGTGCAGTCTGAATACAATTTTTTATGTGGTGTATCAGGTTTTAATTTTTCTTTTGCCCTAAGCGCGGCAGCTCTACCAAAAACCACAAGATCAAGAAGCGAGTTGGAACCTAGTCGATTTGCACCATGTACAGAAACACACGCTGCCTCTCCTATTGCAAATAATCCTTCTACCACTTCTTCTTTACCTTTTTGCAACGTGATCACTTCCCCATGATAGTTGGTTGGAATACCTCCCATGTTATAGTGAACAGTCGGAATAACAGGTATCGGATCTTTAGTAACATCAACTCCTGCAAAGGTCTTTGCTGTTTCACTAATACCTGGCAATCTGAGCTTTATTACCTCCGGATCAAGATGAGCTATATTCAAGTACATGTGATCTTTCTTTGGCCCAACTCCCCTTCCCTCTCTAATTTCAATTGTCATTGCTCGACTTACCACATCACGAGAAGCCAAATCTTTTGCCTTTGGCGCATAACGTTCCATAAACTTCTCACCCTGAGAATTAACGAGGTACCCACCTTCACCGCGGCATCCTTCCGTCATCAAGCACCCTGAGCCATATATTCCTGTTGGATGAAATTGCACAAACTCCATATCTTCAAGTGGCAACCCAGCTCTTACCACCATGCCATTACCATCACCTGTGCAGGTATGTGCACTTGTTGCAGAAAAATAAACACGTCCATAACCACCTGTTGCTATTACCACAGAATGTGCACGAAATCTATGCAATGTACCATCACACAGCGACCAAGCTATCACCCCACAGCATGTCCCTTTGTCCATAATTAAATCGATTACAAAATATTCGACAAAAAATTCAGCATTAAATTTAAGACATTGCTGATATAGAGTATGAAGAATTGCATGCCCAGTTTTATCTGCTGCTGCACAAGTACGCTGAGCCGATTTTCCTTTACCAAAGTGAGTTGTCATTCCACCGAAGGCACGCTGATATATTTTTCCATCTTCCGTACGAGAAAAGGGTACACCAAAATTTTCAAGTTCAATCACAGCTTTGGCAGCATTTTTACACATATACTCTATTGCATCTTGATCGCCAAGCCAGTCTGAACCTTTTATTGTATCATATGCATGCCAGCGCCAGTCATCTTCAGCAATATTACTCAAAGCTGCACTAATTCCTCCTTGCGCTGCAACTGTATGACTTCGTGTAGGGAAAATTTTAGAAATGCAGGCAACTGAAAAATTAGTTGCAGCCATTCCAAGTGTTGCTCTAAGCCCTGCTCCACCTGCACCCACTATCACCACATCATACTCATGCTCTATGATTTCATACGCTGACTTATCCATATCCACTTATTTTATCATCACAGGCTTATAATATCACAGAAGTAGAAAAAATCTATACAAGTTTTCTGGATGTAAGCTTCTGAAACAAATCTATAGTAAAAGATGTAACAACAATCATAGAGCGTCATGAAAGTAGCTGACATTGGAATGACACTACCATAAAGGAATAAGTGTAGTTACTTGCATGACATTGATGACTTATGCCTATTTAACTAGGTCTAAAATCAGACAGAAAAAGGTAATCTTGATAAAATTCATTGACAACAAGTTCTCTTGCATGTGAATTTTCCGTTTGCACTTTTTTGTATCGTAATTTATGGCTTATTGAATCTTTATATGAACTAACTGCTTTATATATCTTACTTACCTCCCCTGGAAAGATACCACCAACAATTATAACGCATAACCCTGCAACTGTTGCAAAAGCTAGAGTTAAACTTTGCCTCCAGCTAGCTTTTTTTTCTTGTGTACCAGCAGGACACAATTCACTTGACATTTCTTTTAGATACTCATGCCAAATGTGATTGCAGTTTGTACATTTCACTTTTCTTCCAGATTCACCTATTTGCCTACGAGATACTAAGTAAGTTTTAGTACAATTATGACATTGTATTTTCATAGTGCTTACGTGTAAAATAATATAAATTTGATATCAATATGTATATAATAAATGAAGAACTTGCAACTAAAAAATTACAAGATAAGATAGAAAATATTTGGAAAGATAAAGAAAAACTTAACGACTATAATCTAAAACACGAAGCAAGATTAATAATTAAAGAGGTAATTGAGTTACTTGACAGTGGTAAAATTAGAGTAGCAGAAAAGCTATCAAGTGGAGAATGGATAGTACATAAGTGGATAAAGCGGTCAATATTATTATATTTCCTCACTGAGGAAATCAAAATGATAGACAACACCAATTGCTGGTTTGACAAAATCGGTAGTAAGTTTAGTGAATGGAATGAAGAAAAATTTTGCCATTCAAAAATTAGAGCAGTTCCTGGGTGTTTTGTCCGCCAATCTGCTTACATAGGTAAAAATGTTGTTCTAATGCCGAGCTTTATCAACGTTGGTGCATACATTGATTCTGGCACAATGGTAGACACTTGGTCAACAGTTGGTAGTTGTGCACAAATAGGGAAAAACTGCCATATTTCCGGTGGAGTGGGAATAGGCGGAGTTCTTGAGCCCATTCAAGCTTCTCCAGTCATTATAGAAGATAATTGCTTCATTGGAGCGCGTAGTGAGGTAGCCGAAGGTGTTATAATAAGAGAAGGATCAGTCCTTGGCATGGGTGTGTTTATTGGAGCATCAACAAAAATTATTGACAGAGAAACAAGTAAGGTATTTTATGGTGAAGTACCGCCTTACTCTGTAGTTATACCGGGATCTACTCCACCTAAAAATAACATTTCAACCTATTGTGCAGTTATAGTAAAAAAAGTGGACGAGAAGACGAGATCAAAAACTTCTATAAATGAAATATTGAGAACCTAACTACTTGCAGTCATTTTTTTTATCATTATTACTAACTACAGTAATAGCATATGCACATAATTCTGAGAAAGAGATTCCATTTTCTTTAGATAACTTATATAGTTTTTGCAGACTTTCTTTGACTCTATTAGGTATGTTTCCCCCACGCTCCTTTGCAAGCCAGGAATCTTGATAGTGAATTGGATGAGTATCACTCTTTGGATCTCCTATGTATATTGCAAAAGGTGAACTTTGCCCTTTGAAATCACACTGTACAGTAAATTTTTTTATAGACTCAACCATTTAAAGACCTCTGCTTTTCTTTTTAACCGATTTTATAGAAGGTACAAGAGGTGGTTTTTTGATAAAATCTTGCCTATTGAAAACACTTTCTTCCCCTTCTAAAGCTCTACGAATATCAGCTCTGCTCAATTGTGACTCTTTTGCTAACCTCATTCCATGCTTTACCATAATCTTAGCATGTGCTAACACTTTTTTTACTAACTCTAGGTCACCATTCAGCATTTTAACTAATGCTTGAAATACCTCCGCTAAAGTTAATCCATCAGCACCTACAACCTTATTTTCTATAAAATTGACAACTTCTTCAAATTTATATTCAACACCATCATCTTGAGGTATAAGGGTAACATAATCCGTATCTTGACTATTCATAACCAAAGCACTATCGCCTTTAAACTTATATTATATATATAAATACTCCACTATTTTATAGTATGGCACGCTATAGTTAAACATTCATTAATAATATGCTTACTTATATACACGAATTAATTGATAAAAGCCAAGGATCAATATCCATCAGTAATTTTATGAATGCTGCTCTATATCATAAAGAGTACGGCTATTACATGAATAAATTACCACTTGGCAAAGATGGTGACTTCATTACTGCACCTGAAATTAGTCAGCTATTTGGTGAAACAATTGCAGTGTGGATAATGAATACATGGGAAAAATTAGGAAAGCCATCAAAATTTTCTCTAGTTGAACTTGGACCAGGTAAAGGAACACTCATTCATGATATAATAAGAGTCACCAAAAAATATAGCTGTTTTTTTAGCTCAATGGACATTCATCTAGTTGAGATAAGCCCTATTTTACAGAAAATACAAAAGGAAAAATTAAAGGGATTAGATATTAATTGGTACACAGATGTCGACAACTTACCAAATCAGCCAACTGTTTTTTTTGCAAATGAGTTATTTGACGCCCTTCCAATTGACCAATTTATTTATCGTGATGAGCAGTGGTATGAAAATAGAGTAATAAAACAAGATGATGGCAGTCTTTCATTGTCACTCCAGTGCTTAACCAGACCAAAAACTAGATTCCAGACTGGAATGACAGGGGGTTTCAATGGTGCAGTAGTGGAAGTATGCCTAGCAGGAATCGAAATATTAAAGAAACTTGAGAATAAGATAGTCAATAACGGAGGAGCTGCCCTGATTATAGATTATGGTTATGTATATCCTGAATATAAGAGCACTTTGCAATCGATAAGGCAGCATAAATATACTAATTTTCTTGAAAACGTCGGTAATAGTGACATCACTGCACTTGTGAACTTTCAATCATTAAAAGATTCATTAAGGCACATAAATTGTGAGATTTTGACTCAAAGAGAATTTTTACACCTTTTTGGTATAAAGGAAAGAGCACAAGCTTTAATGAAAAATGCAAGTAATGAACAGAAGAATAAGATCTTCAGTGAATTTTTAAGGTTAACTGAAAATATGGGTACTCTCTTTAAGGTAATGCTGATTCACCATTTGTAGTCTTGTGTAGTTCTTATGTTAAACATACAAATACTAGAAAATTTACAGAACAAAAAAAGGTAAAAAAACGTATCTGTTCAGCAGAGTAGCAAAATAAGATAGACAGATAAGACTATCATAGGAACAAATAGGTGTCATGAAAGTAGCTGACACTGGCATGACAACAAAAAAAGTTACTCAAATGACACCCTTTTAATGCACAATTTTTGGTGCATCACGTACTGATTTTCATCCAAGACGATGTCATGCCAGTGCGTGACACTTACATCCAGCCTTTTCGCGTAAAAGACGTTGTAAAGTATTTACCAACTTAGTTGGATCCCAGCTGGCATGACACTTGGTTATGCAAGAAATCTATTGTCAAAAAAATTACTTCCTCATATTTTGAATCTGATTATAATGACAATTAGAGATATTTTAAGAGCTCAAAATCTATCTTTGTCTGCAGACTTTCAGTTAACTTTTCAATAAAAAACGTAGCGTATCTTTTTCAGCGTATACACACTTCTGTCATATGTGCGCTGCATTTTTTTTCTAATCTTTTTATACAGGAGGATTTTATGTCCAGAATTCCAGATACTTGACCTTTACTTTAGCTAATAAAAGGCGCCTGTAATTTTTATAAAGAAAGTGTAGGAAATAACTAAAAACTGCTTCCAGGCATAAATTTACCATGTATACCTAAAAAGTAATTATATTAGCATAATGTTCATACTTATATGCCAATATTAATATTCTTTGAATGGAATATGAAATTAGTGTTGAAAAAATATGTACCAAAAAATTTATGTGGGATCTATGCCTAAGCTCAAATTGCATGACACCATTTATTTTTATGGTTTTGTCTATTTTATTTTGCCACTCTGCTAAACGGATACATTTAATTCCATTTTTATTTAGCTTAGTTCTCCTGTTGTACTTAAATATAAATCAGCATAGCCCTAATTTTTTTATATATTTTACTTCTTTCTCTATATTTAATAATAGGCTTGAAAATAAACGGTAAACCTATAATTGTTAAGCTTAGAGCTAGGATTGAAAGTACATACAAGGCTTTGTGTTTACTATGTAGCTCTTTCAAGTAAAGCATCAAAAACCTACAAAATTTTTTGTCATTTTCTTCAATATTTTTTTTGCTACGAGCCTTGTCAATAAATAATCCTATTATAGTATAATCTTTACTACACTTAATTGCCCCTTTTTCTATTAATAGCTGAGCTATATCAAAATAATCCTTTTGAATAGTAAGATGTAGAGGTGAAAAACCTTGTTGATCACAAATGTTCATATTGGCTTTTACTGCTAACAACATTCTTACAATTTCTACATGGCCTTTTTTAGCTGCAAGTAGCAGAGGAGTTCTGTTGCATCTAGTGACGGCATTAACGTTTACCTTAAGCTCCAATAAGAACTTAACTGCTTTAGTATCACCATTATAGCTAGCTTCATGTAACCTGGTGTTACCGCTATAATCTTGTTCATCTGCTCCTATTCCCTTTGAGACAAGAAATGTTGCCATTTGCCTATTATTATGCTTAATAGCGCAATCCAGTGCATCAAAACCATGTTTGTTTTTTGTGCAAATAAACTCTTTTAACCTAGCTTTTGCTTGCTTTACAATAAGCTTTACCAGTTGCATTTTGTTGTTATATGCTGCTAGAAAAAGCGTAGTATTATTTTCTGCATCTTTTGCTTCTATGTTTGCACCTTTCTTTATCAGATATTCTATAATCCCTGCTCTACTTTCATAATGTGTAGTACATTGATAAATGGTCAAAAATAAAGGAGTACGAAAGTTGTTATCTTCACATTCAAGATCTGCTCCGCTATCAATTAAAATCTGGACGCTCTTTTTAGAACCGTATAGTGAAGCTATGTGAAGAGGAGTATAGCCTTCCTCAGCATCTCTTTCATTAATTTTTGCGCCTTTTGTTATTAAAAAATCCATTAATTCTGTGTCATCTTGTAGTGTAGCAAGGTAAAGTGGAGTAAATCCATTTTTATCTCTAGAATTAATTGTCAGTTGATTAACAAGAAGTTTAGCAATTTTTTTGTGTCCATGCATAATAGCATAATGCAGTGGATTTCTATTTTCATTGTCCACAACATTAAAGTCAGCTTCGTGCTCTAATAATGATTTTACTCCAACTAAATCTCCTTCTTTTGTAAACTTATGCAAGAGAGTGACTCCGCTTACATCTTTTGAGTTAATATCAAATCCATTTTCTACCAATTGATGTATGTCTTCCTCACACGCCATACCATTTTAATTAAACCCTTTTCGCATTAACAATACTCCCACTTAATTAAGTTTGAATGAATCTGTAAGAGATATATCACAATTTATTGAAGTTACTAAATTCAGATATATTAAAGTCCACAATTTCCCGAATATAGAAATATTTATTTTTATACATTTGCCCTATTTCTTGTCATCCCAGTACATTCTTTTTTGTCATCGCCAAGTAGCCCCATCTCACACTACTGTCATCCCAGTGCCCAGACATCAGACTTTCTTACCAACAAAAACTTAGCATAACTTGTGTTCTCAAAAAATTTCTGGATTCCAGTTTCAAGCACTGATCTTCAATCTACGTACATCTCTGCGTCACGCACTGAAATGACACCCTGAAGCTTTAGCTATAAATATTAAGCAACCAAAAAAAGGCAAAAGAAGCTTCATGGAGATAGTTGCTCCACTCTTTTTACTTGATGCTGCTCAAGCAGGTCACTTGGATGTAGTAAAATACTTAGTAGAAATAGCAAACGCAGGTGTTAATTATGCAGTTAGTACTCCTAGTCTACCTCATTTTGACTATGAAAAAAACTGCTCTTGGAAAAACTGCTCTAATGTTTGCTGCTAAAAGTAGTCATTTTGTATAGTTTTATCCAACTCAGACGTAGTTTACCTAGATTAACTAATTTATCCTTTGCAATTGTAATAAGGTCTATAAACTACTGCAAATCCAAATTTCTATTTGATCTTACATTCTTATTGTAATAACCTCTACGGATCACACAGCATTGGTCGTGTATCTGAACAGATACTTTTTTACATGGATCAGCTTTATGTGTATCAATTCTGTCTACTTCAAGTTTCCAGGAAAACTACTTTCTAGTGTATTGCTTTCAATCAAGTTCTTTGTTAAGCTCACTGTTAGTTGATGTTCAATTATCTTAACGTAAAAATCAAGGCAGCTTTAGGTATAAATACGAGTAACCCGTATAAGTAAAGAGGCTATAAGAAGTTTCTTACCATTCTATTCAAACAGGTTTTAAACTTTTGAAATGCCATGACATTATTGATACGTTTGTCAAGAAACGACAGGGTATCTACAAAATCTTCTGAATAATCATTGATAAAAAAGAGTATCGTACTTAAGTACACTCCAGCTAATATTGCTCTTTTTGTATAGTAGTTAAAATCTGTTGATTGATCATGAATGCCATACCAAATCGCGCTAACAGTTCTGTACAAGAGTTTACTAGAAAAATATGTATTTTGGGGTAATATGGAAAATGATAAAACATTTTTTAAAAACTCTCTGTAATTTTGTAATTTAGCATAGTTTGAAAGGCGTATTTGGACAGCTAACTTTATCCTCTCTCTTACCTTCATATCTTCTAAGTTGGAATTCCAAAGTTCAGTTTCCATTGAGCTATTTAAGTCCTCTGCTATGTACTCCAAAGCACTATATATTCCATTTTGAAATTTACAAAAACTATTGGCTAGGTTAAGGTTCGTGCACATTTTCAATAAGGTTGCGTCACTTATTCCTTCAAATGGAATAACCTTAATCAGCTCATCTACTATTAACTTTTGTTCCATACATTACTATACTAAACATCATATATAATTGTACCTGAGATTTTCAAACATTCTGCACAATGCTTCACCGCGCTCTTCAAAATTTTTCCACTGATCAAAAGAAGAACATGCAGGAGAAAGTAATATCGCTACTTCTTCTTTGCTATTTATGGCCTCTTCAAAAGCCAGTTTAAATGCGTTTTCTAGATTATAGCACTTCATATAATCTATTTTGTTCTCCATAATGTTTGCAAAAACTTCAGTTGATTCTCCAATAAGAAAAGCTTTTTTAATCTTGGTGAAATGCTTGATTAATGATTCTATTCCGCCTTTTTTCCTTTTTCCGCCAACAATCCAATATATGTTTTTATAAGATAAAATTGCCTTTTCGGTCGATTCTGCATTGGTTGCTTTGCTATCGTTGATAAAAAGTACATTATGTATTTTGCCAAGAAATTCATTTCTGTGTCTTAGCCCTGGAAAGGATTTGATTTCATTGACAATAGTGCTGCTATCTACTCCAAGTAACTTGCACACAGCGTGTGCAGCTACTATATTTTCTACATTGGATACTAGGTTTACTTTCATATCACTCATTGATAAGTTGTGATTCTCTAGTTTTAGCGAGATCTCCTGAATCTCAGTACTCCTTTTGTCATCCAAGTAGCTGACACTGGGATCCAGATAATTTCGATCTATACCAGTAATCTGTTCACTATAATCAAGCAAATTGTTATCTGCCAATGATATTAGATCTCTTGCACTACCCTCTATCATCTGAGTAGTTGGCAATGGTTTTTCTTTTCTGGTCATACGCTGGAATGACACCAGGGAATATGTTACTGAAACTGGAATTTTGTTCCCAGTGAATTTATTGAATACATCAGCGGTAATTTTGTTATCACATCCTATCACGGCAATCTTGCTACTGTTTATCAGTTTTAATTTAGTTGCTATGTAGTTATTCATACTTCCATGTCTATCTATGTGGTCTGGTGTGATGTTGAGCAATACAGAAATGTCTACATTAATTTTATTTATTAGCTCCAATTGAAAAGAGGAGAATTCAATTACATAAATTTCTGCATCTCTTTCTAAATCCAAAATAGGCACACCTAAATTCCCGCCAATAGCTACTTTTTTCCCTGTGGATTTTAATATGTGCCCTATTAGTGACGTGGTGGTTGATTTGCCATTTGTTCCGGTGATGCCTACAACCTTCTGGCTTGTAGTTTTAGTTTCGAGAAATAGCTCAATGTCTGATTTTATTTTGCAGTCAAAGCTTCTTGCAAGTTTTACTACCCAATGCGTTGGTATTGGCACTCCAGGGCTCAACACTAGTGTGCTTATCTCATGCCAATTATACTCATTGGGATGAGTATAGTTACACTCTTTATATATTTTTTTTGCATTTGCTATTTGCTCTTTATTATCATCCCATGCATATATTTTTGCACTGCTTTTTGTTAGAGCATTAATAACGGACAAACCAGTTTTACCAAGGCCGAAAACCGCAACACTTTGATTTTTGTATTTGTTTAGTTGCACTTCTAGATAACTTATGCGAACCATTTTATGAAAGATATAATACAAATTATAATGACTTCTTCCATAGTTTTTGGCAGTGCTTAACTTTATTGTCACAACCTTAGCCAACAGAAAACTCCTTGAAACATTTCTCCAACTCCCTTACCATTATAATAAGAATGTTTATCCTTTAGAATTAATTAAGAGAAAGTTTTTTCTCGACTTGTTGTGTAATTTGATAAAAGTGATCAAAATCTAAGCTTGCACTACCAATTAAAACTCCTAATAGATTTGGAATACTGAGCAAGTTTCCTATATTTTCTGAGCTGACTGAGCCACCATATATAATGTGTTTTTTACCAGTACACAATTTTATTATCTCTATCACCTCAGCAATTGCGTCATTATTTGGCACATTTCCTGTTCCTATTGCCCATATCGGTTCGTATGCTATGGTATATTCACCTTGTGTTGGCAAACGGTTTTTGCATTGATATTCTATTACTTCTTTTGTTTTTTTATTTTTATAATCTTCTGAGTTTTCACCTACACAGATGATTGGGTGTAATCCTGATTCTATTGCTGTTTTCGATTTAAGTTTTATTTCACTATCTTTTTCATGAGCCCTTTCAGAATGTCCAAGTATTACGTAACTACATCCTAGTTCCTTCAACATTCCTGCACTAATTTCACCTGTGTAAGAACCGGATTCTTTATGATGGCAATTCTGTCCTCCTATTTTAATATTATTGTTCAACTCTATGCTGCTTGGAAATGATGTAAAAGGAGGGCAAATTACTAATTTAGAGGTAATTTCGTTGCTCTTGTTGTTAAGTCTGCCTATAAAGTTAACAAATGAAGAACGCGTTCCATTCATTTTCCAATTTGCTACTATTAAAAAGGACATCAACTTTACTTGTATGGATAAGAGTGCCGGCTGTCGGACTTGAACTGACAACCTACTGATTACAAGTCAGTTGCTCTACCAATTGAGCTAAGCCGGCATTAAATACACTGATAATATACAATTATTGATGAATTTTCGTCAACTAATTTTTAAAATACTGCATACTAAGATCATATGAAAAAATTTTCACTGAAGCCAAAAAAGAGTCTAGGGCAAAATTTTATTTTATCGAATGAGATAACAAAAAGAATAGTTGCCCTAGCTGGTAGCCTGAAAGATTTTAATGTTATTGAAATTGGTCCTGGGTATGGTGCGTTAACAAGAGAAATATTGGCGTATAATCCAAAGTTTCTACTTTCTATAGAAAAAGATAGTAGTTTAGTGAAACATCACGAACAATTGCTAAATGAGCATCAGGGAAAATATAGAATTATAGAATCAGATGCACTTAATGTTGTAGAAAAAGAGCTGGTAGAATGTCCAGTCAAAGTCATTGCTAACTTGCCTTACAATATCTCAGTAGCATTATTTTTAAAGTGGTTAAATAATATAAAATTTTTTACGAATTTGACGTTAATGTTCCAAAAGGAGGTAGCAGAGCGTATTACAGCAGAACCTAATTCTAAAGATTATGGTTCCCTATCAGTGCTAAGCCAGTTACTATGCGACATAAAAAAGGAATTTGATATTGAACCTAAGGAATTTTTTCCAAGACCAAAAGTATATTCTTCAGTAATTACAGTAAAACCTTTACCCACTCCAAGATTTGCAGTAAATTTAGAAACCTTAACAAAGCTAACACGTGCTGTGTTCGCTCAAAGAAGAAAGATGCTGAGGAATAGCTTGCAAAGTATAACTAGTGATGTCTCAACTACTCTTGAGAATGCTAAACTGAGTGGAGACCAACGTCCAGAAAGCTTAACTATTGAGCAGTTCTGTTTGCTAGCAAATAATGTAATTATGCGATAAATATATTAGGAGCTGCATACCTATTCTATCCTATTTTGATCTAAAAATAGCTGGAGCCAGGCTAATTTTGCAAAAGCTCTATTGCAATTTCATTAATTGGCGTATAAGCTTTAAATAAAGCATATGAAAAAAAATGGAAGCTTGTTATTCGTTTGACGATGTACTTCTCTTACCTTCCTATTCTGATGTATTGCCTCGTGATGCAGACACAAGAACTTATCTAACAAATAATATAGAACTAAATATCCCTCTCATATCCTCTGCAATGGACACTGTCACTGAATCAGGCTTTGCAATAGCTATTGCCCAACATGGTGGAATAGGTTGCATACATAAGAATTTATCAATAGATGAACAAGTGTTAGAAGTAAGAAGGGTGAAAAAATATGAAAGCTGGATCGTGTATAACCCAATTACAATTTCCCCAGATAAAACAGTTGCAGAAGCAGTTTCATTAATGAGAGAGTATAATTATTCCGGCATTCCTGTAGTTGATCAACGCAAGTTGGTGGGAATTTTAACTAATCGAGATGTAAGGTTTATTGAAGACCATAACATGAATACAAAAGTTTCCGAGGTAATGACAAAGGATAAGTTAGTAACAGTTCGAGAGCAGGCAGTAAACAGCGCCTCAGCAATGAAATTGTTGCATGCAAATAGAATAGAGAAGCTTTTGGTTGTTGATGAAAATTCTTGTTGCATAGGTCTAATCACAGTTAAAGACATCGAAAAATACAATAGATATCCAAATTCATGTAAAGACAGTAAAGGTCGACTCAGAGTTGCCGCTGCAATTGGTACTGGTAAAAAAGACGGCATAGAAAGATGTGAAGCTTTGGTCGAAGAAGAGGTTGATGTGGTTATTGTAGATACCGCTCACGGTCATTCCCAGAACGTTATCAGCACTATTAAGGAAATAAAAAAGATGTATCCTAATACTCAATTAATCGGCGGAAATATCACAACAACAGAGGCTGCTGAAGCGTTGATTGATGCTGGTGTTGATACAGTGAAAGTTGGAATAGGGCCAGGATCAATTTGTACTACCAGAATAGTTACAGGCGTTGGTATGCCACAATTCTCTGCGATCAAGAATATTGCAGAGGTTTGTAAAACAAAAAACGTCAGACTAATTGCTGATGGTGGAATAAAATATTCGGGAGATGTTGCAAAAGCTATTGCAGCTGGTGCTGATACTGTGATGATAGGTTCAATCTTTGCTGGTACTGAGGAAAGCCCAGGTGAGATTATCATGTATAAGGGTAGAGCATATAAGGAATATCGAGGAATGGGATCTATTAGTGCAATGAAACGAGGGTCAGCTAGCCGTTATTTTCAAGATTCAAAACTTGATTTAGTCCCACAAGGAGTAGAAGCAAGAGTTCCTTTTAAAGGTCCAGCTTCAGGAGTGATCTGTCAGTTAATTGGTGGGTTGCAAGCTGCAATGGGTTACACCGGCAACCGTAATATAGAAGAGATGAAAAAAAACTGCAAATTTGTCACTATTACTTCATCAGGGTTAAGAGAAAGTCATGCTCATGATATAATCATTACACAGGAAGCTCCAAATTACGCTTACCAAGCATCTAATTTATCATCTGATTCAGAGTAAATACAATCCCCTTTTGAGTGTGTCATTTCAACACTGGTACACAATTGTATAAACATATTAATACTAATAGTCAAAAAGGTGTCATCTAAGTGGCTGACACTGGAAAATCGATTGTAAATAAACTGACTACACAAAATTTTTGATCAAAATCAGTTCTATAAGTTGGAATAGCAACTTAAGTTAGATTGCCAGCTTAATATATTTTGATAAATCCAAATTATTTTAGCTATAAGAGAGCTTTGCTTTTTTGCTCCATTAGAATTGGCTTACTTTTAGTGATTCATGGAGTTAAAAAAGTCAGCATTGCTCTTTGTTAAAAGTAATTTGTCACGTAAAAACTCCATTGCTTCAACAGATCCCATAGGGTTAAGTATCCTACGCAATACCCATATTTTATTTAGTATGGCCTTATCAACTAATAGCTCTTCCTTCCTTGTTCCGGATTTTGTAATATCAATAGCAGGGAATATACGTTTATCAGCAAGTTTTCTATCTAGTATAATTTCAGCATTACCTGTGCCTTTAAACTCTTCAAAAATAACATCATCCATTTTTGAACCAGTTTCTATAAGGGCTGTAGCGATGATTGTCAAAGAACCACCATTTTCAATATTACGAGCTGCTCCAAAAAAGCGTTTTGGTCTTTGCAGCGCATTTGAATCTACACCACCGGTTAGAACCTTTCCAGACGAAGGAATGACTGCATTATAAGCACGTGCAAGGCGAGTTATAGAATCAAGCAAAATCACTACATCTTTTTTGTGTTCAACCATTCTTTTAGCTTTTTCTATTACTATTTCAGCAAGTTGGACATGACGGTAGGCAGGTTCATCAAATGTAGAGCTTACCACTTCACCCTTTACAGAGCGTATCATATCTGTCACCTCTTCGGGTCTTTCATCTATAAGTAATACTATTAGTTCTATTTCAGGATGATTTGTAGCTATAGAGTGAGCCATTTGCTGAAGCAATATCGTTTTTCCTGTACGAGGTGGAGCAACTATCAATGCTCTTTGTCCTTTTCCAAGAGGTGTAACTATATCTACAGCACGCATGTTTATATCCTTTTTATTATCTCCGCTACTGTTGTTCTCAAGGATGAGGCTTTTTTCAGGATAAAGTGGAAGCAAATTATCAAAATGTACGTACTTTCTTAATTCACTGATTTCAGTAGAGTTTATACTATGAACCTTAGTTAAAGTAAAATATCTTTCCTTGTCACCAGGTGGCCTTATTTCTCCACATGCCATATCTCCTGTACGTAAATTAAACTTCTTTATTTGGCCATTGGAAATATAAACATCATCGGTACTTGGAGCATAATTTGCACTTGATGAACGTAAGAAACCAAAACCATCAGGTAGTATTTCCACTACTCCACTTCCTGTGGTTATGCCTCCTTCTTCACTCATTTTCTTCATTAAACTGAATATCATTTCCTGTTTTAGCATCCTGCCATTGCCTTTACCACTAGTTGAAATTTTTCTTTCTTCAGCTAGCTCTAACAATTCTTCTGCTGTTTTCTCCTTCAATTCGCTCAGGTCCAACGTTTTCTTGTTCTTTTCAGCAGCTTCACTGGTCATTTGTCTTACTGCGTCAGCATTATGAATTTGTTCGCTCTTTTCAGGTTGACCTACAACCTCTCCTTTTGCTAAGACATCTTCATTGATTGTTGTCATAATCCTCCAAAAATTTTAATTGATGCTTACTAACCTAAAACGTGAATATAAAACAATAAATTAGGCTGAGCTAGTTTTTAATGCGTATTTAGAATTAATTATTATTAAACTAGATACTTTACCTGCATCATACTGATAAAAACTAACAAGTCAATTTAATATTAACAAAGCACAAGAATTTGAGAATCATCAATAGCTGTTATTTATATTTTTTAATCTTTGTTTCTTCTCCTCTTCTACTTTCGCTTTTTCTACTTCCGCTTCTAAATTTTCCTGGCTACATAAACCAAGTAGTACAGGATCTTGAGGTTTGATATTGAGTATGTTATGATGAGACCTATCTCTTACCTGCTCAACTGTGTAATTTGTTGTACCAACTAGCTTAGCTATCACATTATTGTTCAGGATAGGAAAATTTTTTACCAAATAATAAATCGCATTAGGTTTATCTCTACGCCTTGCTGTAGAAGCAAAGGCAAGAAAGCCAGTCGGCTTTGCCCTTTTTTTTATATTTTTTATAATCAAATTTGGTACAAGATTTGGATTTTTTTCGCAATTATCGATTTCTTTTTCAGTAATTATTTCAGAAATAATAGGGTCATACTTTTCAACTTCTATTTCCTCATCAGCTATGTCTTGCACTTTTTCAAGGGATAACTTGCAACATTGTGCTATTTGATCAAAAGTTAAGCTAGTGTTATCAACCAACCAAGCAGCTACTTGCATGAGAAATTGTTCATTTCTATCTTTATTGTCTTTAGAAGATTCCATCGACATCGAAAAAACACCTCCCATTTTAATATTCCTTTACTATTATAGAGATAGAGTATAAACCATTAAAACTAAAAAAGCATTAACTTTGTCATCCAATGGCTTTTTGGTTTATATTTCTTATCTCTTAGAACCTGTTCATAATCTTTTGAGGAGGAAAGAAATAAAAGCAAATTTGTAGGCTAGTATTAAGTTTACGCTCGCAATTTTTCCAAAGTCGCCTACATTTTTCCAACCAGGCAAAAGAAGATCTCTCAACAACCCATCTTTTTGGCAATATGGCAAAGGTGTGTAATTCGCTTCACCTCGACAGTTGCACCAATAGTTACTTTCATCTGTGTTGCAAAATTTTCTCCAGTGTAGCATGCATCAACCAGTATGTTTTTAACTTCAGAGAGACTTTCTTTAGCATTTTTAACCATTGTCAAAGCACTGCTACGATCAGTTATTTCTGACGTTGTTATATGAATTACGTGTGTCAAACCTTGTGTATCAACTGCGATATGAAGCTTTATTACTGAAATTTTTTTTGCCAGCATCATAACTTTTTTCTTCAGCATTACCGGTATTTTTACACTTTGGGCACCAATAATGCAGAAGCTTGTTTTGGTATTCCGACCACTGTTCTCTCCAATCAATTTTTAAGACAATTTCTAGAACACTTTCTCCATCTTCATTCGTTTTTTTACTCCATTTCTTGAAGTAATCGTAACAATTTCGCCATCTTGGAAACTCTTTTGGAAGCATTTGCCATTGACAGCTACTTTTTAGTACGTAAAGCACACCACAAAATAACTCGTATAAACCTAATCTTCTTGGCTTTATTTTCTTTCGCACGCTTTCTAAAATTAGTCTAATCTTTTCAAATTTTTCACAACTTATGTCACTTGGATATGTATCCCTCATACTTTACCTCATATAAACTATAACTCATCTTACCATATTCAGAGATCACTTACAGGCTCTTAGAAGTAAAAAAGATAGGCAAAGGGTAAAAAACACAAAGACTATAGCATAAGTAAATACAATTCATTCTACTTACATACTTGTCAGTAGAAATCCCATAGTTTTTGTATTTTTTCGTAATGTTCTGTTAACAAAGCCAAAAACTGCATCATAATAGAATTTAATGCTACTAGTGGCAAGCATAAACACATCAAGGTACTACTGGCAATTAACCAAATAGGCAAGAAATAATAACAATAACTTGCTTCAGCAAGAGCTAAAGGAAGTAAGGTATATACTTTAGCCTTAAAAATACTAGATAGCAAATCGTCTCTAAGCTTTATAAACTTTTGCATTAGTGCTTGTTTGTCTTCCCTTATTAGATTCCTACACTTTTTTAAAGGAGAAATATAACTAAACAGTTGCATGTTAAGCTTCAATAAGTGCTTATCAAGCTCATTTCTTAGCTTTTTGACTTCATAATCGAAAAGTGAGCCATATATTGCGCAATAATTTATATTATAAATTAATTTATCTTTGCGTTCCAAGTCTTCTAGTGAGCTATTTTTCTTTTTCAATATGGAAGTAAGCTCAACAAAATTCTTTCCTATCACTTCCTCTTCAGTGATATTTAACTTTTCAAATAATTTCTTCCTATAATAAAATCCACGCGCTGTTAAACTACCATCACTTTCAGCACCAACACTAACTTTAATACAAGGATTTCCTAATTCCAAAGGTTCAATATATTTTTAGCTCTTAATAGGCTTTATAAATTTGATCAAATCTATTTTTATCTCCACCCTTGTCAGGATGATTTACAAAAATCAACTTCTTATTCTGTTGCTTCAAAATTACACTAAGCTCTTCATAATTCTTGTCTATAACTTGCTTAGCCTTTATTTCTAATACTTTAAACAAGTCAGCGTTATTATCAAACTCCCGACTAGTTAACTTAAAATGTTGACCCATGACTATATCTCAAATAAACAAGCTATATCCTTAGTATATTTTAAGAAATCATTAAGAGAAAAAACCTTCTTTTTCATCATATAAATACAACTTATCCATTCTCACTACATTAAAGTTATTTTCTTCGAGTTTGATTAGTAAATTATTCACGTCACTATTTGTAATAGTTTTCTTTTCACTATTCGCAATAAACCTACAAGTTATTTGGTCACTTAAAGATTTTGAACTTCCTGGCCAAACTGCAAGACCCTTTGAGTATATTGCTATCATCCGCAGATTACTCGATTCTAATAATCCTACTATTTGATCAAAATTGTTGCATTTATCCCAGGCAAGCGTTATATCACTACCCACTAGCTTTTTAACTTTGTAATCTTGTTCGTAATTGTCTCGTACTTTATTTATTTTACTATCCGAATCACTGCTAATTATAAGCTCAGATAACGTTGTGGGTTTTTTCCCTAGATTATTTATAACAGCTTTTGCAAATTCTTTGGTACCAACTTTCTGCTTACTCCTTTTCTTCTTATATAAATCGGCAGTGTGTATTCCATCCTCTAAAGTCTTCAGCCACGCATCGTAAATTAGTTTTGCAGTATCTACTTGACCCATGTAAATTAGCATATACACTGCAGCATTTAAAAGCCCTGAAGGATTAGCCATGTTTTTTCCTGCAATATCAGGAGCAGAACCGTGAACCGCTTCAAACATTGCATATTCATTACCTATATTGCTACTTCCTGCAAGCCCTATAGAACCTGAGGTTTGTGCCACTATATCTGATAATATGTCGCCATATAGATTTTCAGTTACTATAACATCGAAATTCTCGGGTTCTGTGGCAACACATGCCATTCCAATATCAACTATATAATGTTCCGCCTTTATATCCGGATATTCTTTTGCAATACGATCAAACGCTGTATGAAAAGCGCCGTCAGTCATTTTCATTATGTTGTCTTTAGTCAGGCAAGTTACTTTCTTTCTGTTATGTTTTTTCGCATATTCAAAAGCGTACCTGCATATTTTTTCTGAGCCAGATCTAGTAATAATTTTAGTACATTGGTACGAGTCACCAGTGAGCCTATGCTCTATTCCAGTGTAAACGTCCTCTTCATTTTCACGTATTACAACAACATCAAATTTATCGAATTTATTTTCTATAACAGGGTGATACGAAATGCATGGTCTAATATTTGCATACAGCCCTAAGTTCTTTCTGAGTGCAACATTTAAGCTTTTGTGCCCTTTACCTTGAGGGGTTGTTGTTGGAGATTTGAGTAATATCTTTGTCCTTTCGATAGATTCCCAACCACTAGGAGAAATTCCATGAGACCATTCCTTACTATAAACACGCTCCCCTATTTCAATAATATCTATTGAGATCTTTGCTTTCGCTTCACGCAATATCGACAGCACCGCTTCCATAATTTCCGGTCCGATACCATCACCATACGCAACTGTGACTGATGTTGACATAACTTCCTTAACTGTAAATGATTTAATGTTAATTCAAATAATAAAGTGGGTCAATGTTGCTAAAATAGCATATTTACGGTTATTTAATAATGAACTTTTATACTTGTTATAGCATTGCAAAATATGGAAAGTGTATGGATACTAAAATAAGTTATGCAGGGATCACAAGACGTATTTTTGCATTTGCAATCAATTATATTTTAGTACAGGTAATGGGGTTTATTATCGGATTTATCATTGGATTTACTTTGGCATATTCTCTATCACTCAATGTAACTGAAATGATTTTAGATAAGGGAGTAGCTATACAAGTAATAGGGTTGATATTGGAACTAATATTTTATGTATTTACGATAATAGAATTTGGTGATACTCCAGGACAATTGTTACTTCGCATGCGTGCAAAAGACGAAAATACACTTGAAAAAATCACTCTAATACAAGCAATAAGCAGAACAGCAGTTTCTGGAGTATTATATTTTATAATCTGCTACACACTATTCAATATTTCTAGTCTATTCATAATTGTATCAATCTTAATCATATTATTTGCAACCCTTGACCAGCGTAAACAATTTCTTCACGACAAAATTGCAAAAACAGTAGTAATAGACTATAAACCTAGTTGATATTTTTCTTTAGCTGTTACCACCAAGGGTGTTGTTCCAGCGCGTGAACCACATCTGTACGAATATTGCAATTAGCAGATAACTTGCATAATAGAGGGTGTCATTCCAGTGCTTGACACTGTAATCCAGTTTTCCATATAATCTCATCAAAAGCGTTGTAACCACTTTCTATGCTAGTGTGCTTTCATCAAACTGGATCCCGGTGTCAGCTGCTTTCATGACAAGAAAAGAGGCACTGGTTTCACATGAATCTGAACAGATATCATGTTTTTCTTTAGTTTACTGCTTACAAAGTGACTTTTTTTGTTTCTGCATGAGCTAAATTAACTACCAATATCATACCTGAAGAACCCACCTGACCATTCTAGAAAATTTAACGCTGAGTACACTTGACTTTTAGCTTCTTCCACAGTGTTTCCTTCTCCTACTATATTTAGCACTCTTCCGCCATCGGAAATCCAATCACCACTTTCATCCAACTTAGTACCAGCATGAAAAACTAGCACACCAGGAATGTTTTCAATTTTATCCAATCCTTTAATTACCTCTCCTTTTTGATAATCACCAGGATAGCCTTTACTTGCAACAACTACACAAACTGTAGTTTTGTGATTAAACTCCACCATTTTTGTATTTAACTTGCCTTCTGCAACTGACAACATCAACTTTAACAAATCACAATTTGGATCAAGTCTAGGTAAAATAGATTGTATTTCCGGATCCCCAAACCTAACATTATACTCAAGAAGCTTTGGACTATCTTGGCAAATCATTAAACCAGCAAAGAGTACGCCCTTATAGGATGTTCCCATGTTAGTCAGTGCTTGAATTGTAGGATATATTATTTTTTGGATAATTTTTTGCTCCATCTCCTTACTTATAATCGAAGGTGATGAGTATGAACCCATGCCTCCAGTATTTTGTCCCTCGTGATTTTCACCAACTCTCTTGTAATCTTTTGCACACCCAAGGGGTACTACCTTCAACCCATCAATAAGAGCAAAAAAACTTACTTCCTCTCCAATTAAAAACTCTTCTATGATTATTTCTTCACCTGAATCACCAAGATTTTTCTCCACTAGCATTGAATCTATTGCTGAAAAAGCTTCATTTTCTGTGTGGCATATTATGACGCCTTTCCCTGCTGCAATTCCATTTGCTTTAATTACAAGCGGAAATTTTATTTTATTACTACGGACAAAATTTTTAGCTAACCTTTCATCAATAAAACGTTCATACTTGGCGGTCGGTATACCGTATTGTTTACATAGTTCCTTCGTAAAAGACTTTGATGCCTCAAGTTTTGCAGCTGCTTGACTTGGAGCAAAAACGTTTATCCCCTCCGCAGTTAAATCATCAGCAAGCCCATTAATTATCGGCTGCTCTGGACCAATAATCACTAGCTCTATATTTTCTTTCTTGCAAAATTGTGTAACATCCACTGAATCTTGAATATTTATATCCACAAGAACTCCAAAATTCTCCATGGCCGGGCGACCAGGAGTAACATATAACTTAGTCAAGGTAGGAGACTTCTTTAAAGACCAAAGTAAAGCATGCTCACGCCCACCAGAACCTATAACCAAAACCTTCATCTTTGTTTCCTCGCCTTTACTATATGTCAAAATTATTGTTTGCTTATAACAGTATCATTACTCATGTATCTTTGCAACACGTTTGGTATTGTAACTGACCCATCGGAATTTTGATAGTTCTCCATTATGGCAACAATTGTTCTTCCTATGGCCAAAGCTGAGCCATTTAAAGTGTGAACGTATTTTTTTGTTTTTCTATCAGTTTCTAAGAAGTATTTAGTGTTCATTCTTCTTGCCTGGAACGTACCGCAATTTGAGCAGCTTGATATTTCTCTGTAGTTATTTTGCTCAGGTAACCATACCTCTATATCATAAGTCTTTTGTGCAGCAAATCCCATATCACCACTACAAAGCAGCATTATTCTATACGGTAGTTCTAATTTTTTTAATATTTCCTCAGCAGCATTTGTCATGCGTTCAAGCTCATCATTTGACTGGTCTTCAGTTGTGATGCTTACTAATTCCACTTTACCAAATTGGTGTTGCCTTATCATACCTCTTGTATCTCGTCCTGCACTGCCAGCTTCTTTACGAAAACATTCTGAATATGAAGTAAAACGAATAGGTAGTTCTTTTTCTTCTATTATTTTGTCAGCAACTAAATTTGTCAAAACTACTTCACTTGTGGGAATTAATCTTAATTTATCGGTAGTTAAATATGAGTCATCAGAAAATTTTGGTAGCTGACCAACGTTATACATCGCCTCGTTTTTCACCAAGGCTGGGTGATAAACCTCAGTATAGGCAAATTCATTAACATGTGTTTCCAGCATAAAATTTATTAATGCTCGTCCAAGCTTAGCTAACTGTCCTTTTAATATTGTAAACCTTGATCCAGAAATTTTTGCTGCTTGCTCAAAATACATCAAGCCTAACCTTTCTCCGAGTTCATAATGAAATTTTGGCATAAAACTAAATTGCCTTTTTTCTCCATATTTTCTGATTTCTACGTTGTAGCTCTCATCTTCACCTATTGGTACATTTTGTGCAGAAATATTTGGTAAGTTAGATAAAATATCCACTAACTTATTTTTTTCTGTTTGCTCCTTGAGGCTGATTGTCTCTATCTCACTTGTGATGCTTTTTGATAACTTTACTTGTTCTTCACATGGGCTTTTGTTCATTTTAAGCCTCTTTATTTCTTCCGTGACCTCGTTTCGTTGCTTATTTAAAGCTTGCAATTTAGTAGTCAGTAATCTTTTTTTATGGTCTATCTCTAATATTTCTTCTGTAGTAAATTCTTTCACCCCTCTGCTTTTTATTGCTTTTTCAAATCCTTTAGGGTTTTTGCGTATATGTTCTATATCATGCATATGTTGTGCTATTACTAACATCATCAGTCTACTTCAAAAGCTTTGAATGCTCAATATTTTTACATATAAATGCTAGTATTGATTTTACCTTCATAATTTGCTAGAATTGATAGACTTGGGATATAATATGTTAGCCATCATAGAAAGATACAATAAATCTAAAGAGAGTACTCACTTCACTAAACTTAAGGCTGGTGGAAGATTTGCTGTCTACGCTTTTTGTATATATTTGGCGACTACATTTACCATTGGCTGTTTGGGATTGATAATGGAATCTTTCCTCTTGACCTTACCACTTGCTATGCTCATCTCCAAGCCTATAGCTTGGATCTTAATGGGAATAGTGCTTGCAGCGACATACAAGATGGTTATTGAACCTTTATTTTACTTGGTAAAAGGTTATGTTCATGAAAAAGGAACTGTAAAGGAAGAAAAGAGTCCAAAAGAGCAAAAATTCACAGGAAGTAAATCACTGGATAGTCGACTAGATGCTATATCAAGACAAACAAATGATTCGGATAAGATGGTAAGTAGAAATTCCTATTATCCATCTACAGATAGTGGTATTGCACCAGAAAGTGAACCTTCCTCAAGTAACAATGGTCGTAGAAATTCTAATGCTTCAGGAGATAGTGGTTTGGGTGGCAAAGAGTTTCATGGAGATTTACAAACTCTTATGCATCAGACAAATCTCAAAAAATATGATTACTTGTTGCAGCAGCATGATATTGCACATATTGCAAGAGTGAAATATGGATATTCAGAATCCTCCACGAATAATGTATTTTTCTCTATTCCTGGAGATGTAAACTCATTAAATGAAAGGTTAAAAGAGTACAAAAATGAAGTAAAGCGGGAAAACTCAAAAAAAACATTTACTGCAGTTGTTAATATAGGGAATGATCATTGGGTAACATTAGTCGGTACATACGAATCAACAAATAAACAATTTAGAGCTTACTACTGTGACTCATTTGGCACTCAATTACCAAATAAGATTGATGGAACAATAAAAGATAATGTAAGTCTTGCTAATGAGATTACTGCGGAATGTTTGGAGCCTTTAGACAATGAAATCAGAGATTTGATAAGGGAAAAAGAAAATAATCCAGACAATGTCATCCTTAAGAAAAAAAAAGATGATGTTCAAGAAACATTAAGTTGCGCAAGAAAACACAAAAACAAATTAATTAGTAAGCAAATTGATGTCAATTATATAGTGAGTATATTGCAGGAAACGTTGGAGATAGGAAATGATGACAACATAAGAAGCTCACCAACTAAGCAGCAAAAAGATGGTTGTAATTGTGGAGTGTTTGCTTTAGAAAATGCTCATAGGATTACGCAAATGTTCAATGAGGATAAATCATTTGATGAAATTGACAGAGAGTTATCAAAATACAAACCTAGTCCAGAACAATTGCAAGAGAAAAGAAGAGAGTTTACAAAAGCACTTATGGAGGACGAAGAGTGGAAAGAAGCTATTGCTGAAGGTGGAATTTTACATGATGCTCTACAGCAGCTTGATCTTGAAGATAGTAAGAAAGAGGAAACACAACCTGCCACAAGTTCATTTGTGCAAAATGTTATAATAACAGCTTATAACAGTGTCAAAAATGCATTTTTTAGCAACTAGAAATCCTGTGTCTCTCCAAGTAGGAAATCTAACTATTGATTCTCCAGTTATTTTAGCGCCAATGTCTGGAGTGACTGACTATCCATTTAGGAGTATTGTAAAGAAACTTGGTGCAAGTTTGCTAGTCTCAGAAATGATTGCAAGCAGAGCTATGATCATGCAAACTCGCCAGAGCATGCAAAAAGCAAAAGTCGATGAACTAACCGCTGTACAACTTGCTGGTTGTGAGCCTGATGTTATGGCGGAAGCTGCAAAGTTAAATGAGGGCATGGGTGCAAAAATCATAGATATAAATTTTGGTTGTCCAGTTAAAAAAGTTGTAAACGGTTACGCAGGGTCAGCACTTATGCGTGATGAAAAAAAGGCTGCTGAGATAATAGAAGCTGTAGTCAAGGCAGTGAGTGTGCCAGTTACAGTAAAAATGCGTACTGGATGGAATGACGAAAATCGTAATGCTCCGCGCTTGGCAAAAATTGCAGAAGATTTGGGAGCAAAGATGATTACTGTACATGGAAGGACAAGGGCACAGCTTTATAATGGTCAAGCAGATTGGAAATTCGTTAGAAATGTTAAAGAGCAGGTAAAAATTCCAGTTATAGTAAATGGAGATATTAAGAGTTTGAATGATGTTCAAAATGCACTTAAAGAATCTGGAGCAGATGGAGTAATGATAGGTCGTGGTGCTTACGGCAAACCTTGGCTGATTAATCAAGCAATAAACTTTTTGAGTGGAAATAAAGTTTCTGAGCCAACATCCTCAGAGAGATTAAGCATAATACTCAAGCATTATGACAGTATTCTTGAGTACTATGGAAGCGATACAGGAATAAAGATGGCCCGCAAACATATAGGATGGTACAGTAGCGGGCTTCAAAACTCATCTGAATTTCGTGTAAGAGTAAATAACATAATAGACAGCACAGAGGTGAAAGAAAATATAATTGATTTTTTTAGTTAAAAACAGATTAAACATACTACCTCATCAGCTATATTCAACTTGACTGATCACAGTGCGATACCACCACACTCTCTTCTTCATCAGAATGTAATCGATAACTATTATCACTCAGCAATTTTTCGTCATAATTCTCAATATCAAAATATTTTTCATATTTATCTATATTTTCACAAAGCGAAAGTGCTTTCACCTTGTTCATAACCAAACCCGTACCAGCAGGAATTAATCTTCCTACTATAACATTTTCTTTTAACCCACTCAAAGGATCACTCTTTCCACAAAACGCTGCTTCCGTAAGTACTTTTGTTGTTTCTTGAAAAGAGGCAGCAGAAATAAAGGAATTGGTTTCAAGGCTTGCTCTAGTAATTCCCTGCAGAATAGGAAGATAATGAGCAGGTCGTTTTCCAGAGTTATTCATAGCATCATTTTCTCTATCAATTTCCAGCCTGTCGATATTTTCCCCAATTAAGTACATAGTATCACCAGGATCGGTAATTTCTACTTTTTGTAGCATTTGCTTTAAGATCACTTCTAAATGCTTGTTATCTATGCGCACACCTTGCAATCTATAAACTTGCTGTATTTCAGAAATCATATAGTGTGCTAACGCTTCTAACCCAAGCACACGTAGAATATCATGAAGATCAGGATCCCCATCCATCAATAAATCACCTTTACGCACAAAATCACCTTCATTGACTATTACATGCTTACTCCTTGATACTAAATACTCAACTGGAGAAGCTTGCTCACCCATAGGTTTAATTACTATACTGCGTTTTCCTCTACGGTCTTTTTCAGAGAACGTTACATAGCCATCTATTTCACTAACGATAGCATGCTCTTTGGGACGACGTGCTTCAAATAATTCTATAACCCTAGGCAAGCCACCAGTAATATCACGAGTTCTAACCGACTCTCTCGGCGTTCTTGTGATAACATCACCTGCATGAACCTTTTGGCCATCCTGTACATTAAGCACTGCACCAACTGGTATAAAGTAACATGCTTCCACACCACTTGAAAGTGTTATTACTTTTTCATTATCATCAAGCAGTGCAATACGAGGACGTAAATTAGCTACACCAGAGTGCAATTTCCAATCTTTTACTATTCTATTTGATATTCCTGTAGATTCATCCATCACTTCAGTGATTGAAATTCCATCTTTTAAATCCTGGTAAGATATTGTACCACTCTTTTCCGTAATAATAGGTAGTGTATACGGATCCCATTCCGCAACTTTATCACCAATTTTTACTAACTCACCCTCGTTTACATAAAGTTTAGCACCGTAAGGCACACTGTGCTTCAATTTTTCACTACCAAGGCTATCAATTAAAACGACTTCACAGGAACGGCTTATCACAATTTTATTTCCGTTTTTATCTACAATTATATTACTATTGTTTAGTTTTATTCTAGCATTAATAGAAGCTATAATATTTGAGGATTCAACACCTCTAGTCATTACCCCACCTATATGGAAAGTACGCATCGTTAACTGAGTACCTGGCTCTCCGACAGATTGAGCAGCGATAATACCAACTGCTTCACCTATTGAAACAATTTTACCAGTTGCAAGGTCTCTTCCATAACACAAAGAACACACACCAGGACTTGTTTCACAAGTTAAAGGCGATCTAATTTTTATAGCATCAAGACCTGCAATGTTGATTTGCTTTACTTTATCTTCATCAATTAGTTCCCCTGCTTTTAATAATAACTCTTTGGTTACTGGGTTATATATATCATTTGCAGCTGTTCTACCCAGCACAACACTCTCTAGAGATGCAACTATAGTACTACCTTCAACTATAGCTCTTACAATAAGGCCATTTTTCGTTTTACAGTCACGTTTTGTAACTATGCAATTTTGAGATACATCAACTAAGCGACGAGTTAAGTATCCAGAGTTTGCAGTTTTAAGTGCAGTATCAGCTAAACCTTTACGCGCACCGTGAGTAGAATTAAAGTATTCAAATACATTTAATCCTTCGCGAAAATTAGAAATTATAGGTGTTTCTATAATTTCACCAGAAGGTTTGGTCATTAACCCTCGCATTCCTGCTAACTGCTTCATCTGGGAAGTAGAACCTCTTGCACCGGAGCTAACCATCATATATATTGAATTGTATTTACTATTTTCATCATACAGAGATATCGCTTTTAACATATCATTCGCTATTATATCTGTGCACTTAGACCACTCATCTATAACTTTATTATACCTCTCACTTTTAGTGATTAGTCCGTCTTGATACTGTGCAGAAAATTTCTTAATTTCACCCCTTGTATAGTCAACGTGTGTGGCTTTAGTTTCAGGTATGACCATATCGCAACGACTAAAAGAAGTACCGGAAAATGTAGCATACTCAAAGCCAAGTGTCATCAATTTATCAGAAAACACCACTGTAGCACTTTGACCGCAGCTACGATATACTAAATCAACAATGCTAGTTATTTCCTTAACTGTTAATACCTGATTTATTAAATCGAAGCTTAGATTCTCATGTTTAGGAAAAATCTGCCATAATATTAAACGTCCAGGAGTTGTAAAAATAGTTTTATACTGAGTGTTTCCATCGCTATTGATGTACTCCATTTTGTACTTTATACGAGAATGAATATGTAGAGCACCGTTGTTTAAGGAATGCTCAACTTCACAAAAAGCGCAGAAAAGTGGTAAATCATCCTCCTTAAGTTGCTGTAAAGTTAGGTAGTATATACCGAGCACTATATCTTTACTAGGAACTATAATCGGTCTTCCATTAGAAGGACTTAAAACGTTATTAATTGACATCATCAACACTCTAGCTTCAAGTTGAGCTTCCAATGAAATTGGCACATGTACCGCCATTTGATCACCATCAAAGTCAGCGTTAAATGCTGTACAAACAAGTGGATGAAGCTGTATTGCTTTACCTTCAATAAGGACTGGCTCAAAAGCCTGAATACCAAGCCTATGTAGCGTAGGCGCTCTATTTAGCAAAACAGGATGCTCTTTTATTACTTCTTCAAGCATGTCCCAAACTTCTGGCTTTTCTGCTCTTATTAACCTACTAGCAAATTTAATAGTTGGAGCCATTCCATATATTTTAAGCCTTGAGTAAACAAAAGGTTTGAATAACTCAAGAGCCATTCTTTTCGGTAATCCACACTGATTTAGTTTCAAAGTTGGACCAACAACTATTACAGAACGTCCAGAGTAATCTACCCTTTTTCCTAAAAGATTCTGACGGAAACGACCTTGCTTTCCTCTCAGCATATCGCTAATAGACTTTTTATATCCAGTAGCGCCAGCTTTATTTACCAGAGCATTACGACGACTATTATCAAAAAGAGAATCAACTGCCTCTTGTAACATTCTTTTCTCATTACGAATCATAATCTCAGGAGGATTTAAACTCAACAATTTTCTCAATCTATTATTTCTATTAATAATAGTTCTATAATGATGATTTAAATCAGAAACTGCAGGTCGACCACTTTCAAGGGATACCAAGGGACGCAAGTCAGGTGGTAAAATAGGTACAGCCGTAAGCACCATCCACTCAGGTCTGTTTCCAGACTTGATAAAATTTTCAACAATACGTAATCTCTTTATAATTTTCTTTCTTCTCACTTCAGAAGCAACGGACTCTAACTCCTGTCTTAAATTCTTCCTAATTTCATGTAAATCAAGGCGCGTTAGCAATTCTCTTACAGCTTCAACACCTTGCATAGCTATAAAGCTATCGACCCCATAGCTATCTTTAGCTTCATTATAAGCTTTCTCACTAATAATTTCACCTTTTTCAAAAGAGGAAACAAGGGGATCTATTACAACATAATTATCGCTATATAAAATACTTTCGATATCTCTAAGAGACATATCTAATAGTGCTCCAATTCTTGAAGGAAGTGACTTCAAAAACCATATATGAGCAACAGGAGACGCAAGCTCTATATGACCCATTCTTTCTCTTCTTACTTTAGAAGATGTAACTTCTACTCCACATTTTTCGCATATACGGCCCCTATGTCTTCTTTTTTTGTACTTTCCACATAAACATTCATCATCATTGACAGGACCAAAAATTTTAGGACAAAATAATCCACCTTTCTCAACTTTGAATGTACGGTAGTTTGCAGTTGAAACATCTGTTATCTCTCCATAAGACATACGTTTAATACTTTCAGGGCTAGCAATGGAAATGCTAACCTCATTAAAAGATTGTGCAATATTAGTGTGAGATATATCTTCAATTACTATGTCATTTTGCTTCAAATCCACATTAAAACACAAGGAACGCAACTCTTTTATCATGACATTAAAGGATTCAGGAATTCCACATTCAAAGTTACTGTCACCTTTTATTACCGATTCATAAATCTTAACCCTGCCATTAATGTCATCAGACTTGACAGTTAACATTTCCTGCAAAGTGTAAGCAGCACCGTAGGCTTGCAATGCCCAACATTCCATTTCACCAAAACGCTGACCACCGAAATGAGACTTTCCTCCAAGAGGCTGTTGAGTAACCAAACTATAAGGACCTACTGAACGTGCATGAATTTTACCATCTACCAAGTGATGCAACTTAAGCATGTACATGTAACCAACTGTAACTTTGCGATCAAACTTCTCACCCGAGCAACCATCATATAATACAACTTGCCCAGAGCTATCCAATCCAGCAAGTTCAAATAGCTTTACTATTTGTTCATCTTTTGGACCTTCAAATACAGGTGCAGTAACAGGAATGCCATCACGCAACTTGTGCGCAAATTCAATAAGGTGATTATCATTAATATCACGAATACTATTACAAATAGATAAATTACTGCCACAACTATAAACCTCAATCAGGAAGTGACGTAAACTACTGTGTACATCTTTACAAGAGTTAAAATAATTCTCTACTAATGTAGTCAATTCATTATTTAATTTACCCTTATTAGGCGTATCTAAAATAGAAGCCGTTATTTCATCATCATTAATATCCTCAAATTTTTTATTACCAAGGTATACTGCCGCAAATTTTACAAAATCATCATCATTGAGAGATCTAATTTCCTCACAAAAAGCACGTTTGATTTTATTGATCTCATCAAGAATATTACCTACTCTTTCTCCTAATTTTTTACAAGCCCAACCTACATGCGTTTCCAATATTTGCCCTACATTCATTCGCGAAGGAACGCCGAGAGGGTTAAGAATAATATCAATAGGGGTACCATCTTCTAAATAAGGCATATCTTCTACTGGAACAACTCGAGAAATCACACCTTTATTTCCATGTCTACCAGCCATTTTATCCCCTGGCTGCAAACTATGTTTTACAGCAATAAAAACTTTTACTGACATCGACACACCTTGAGGCAGATCATAACCTTCATGCAATTTTTCTATTTTTTGCTTAAAGTTTGCCATTGCACGTGATACTTTTTCATCAAAATCTTTTTTTAAGCTCTCAACTTGCTTAGAAATAGATTGGTTTTTCAATCCTATATCCCACCATCCCTCACGTTCAATAAAATTAATACTTTCTCGATCTTGAGAGCCAGAACTAATAAGAATTTTTCTTAATTCATCATAGAAATATTGATTAATAACATTGATTATATGGTCTCGTTCTTTCTCAAAGTCGTTTACCTCTTTTTGTTTAATAAGAAATGCCCTTTCGTTTTCTTCTTCCCCTCTGCGTGTAAAGACCTGCACATCAATCACTATCCCTTCAACATCTGGAGATGTACATAAAGAGGAATCCACACAATCAAATGACTTTTCACCAAAAATTGTCATTAACAATTTTGTCTCAGGAGGTAATGAAAGAGAATGCTTAGGTGTAACTTTCCCCACCAAAATACAACCTGGACCAACTCTTGTACCAACCTTTACTATACCACTATCATCCAAGTGATAAAGATTTTCTTCACTAACACCGGGTATGGCACGAGTTATTTTTTCTGACCCTAAAGGAGTGTCATGTACAACACACTCAAATTCTTCTATATGAATAGAAGTAAATAGATCTTTTTTAACAACTTCACTAGAAATAATGATTGAGTCTTCAAAATTATAACCTTGCCAAGACATAAAAGCGACTAGCAAGTTTTGACCAAGCGCCAATTCACCGTTATTAATAGCAGGACCATCAGCTATCACATCACCTTCCTTAACACAATCACCTACATGCACCAGTGGTTTCTGGTTAATACAAGTATTATGGTTAGAACGCTGAAATTTCCTTAGATGATAAATATCTACATCCAAGTAGTTAATTCCTCCTTTGTCAAAAGCACGTATAACTATAGAGTTGCTATCTGAGCTGTCAACTATGCCACCACGTTTTGCTAAAACTACAGCACCAGATCCAGAAGCTACGAAAGACTCCATGCCAGTAGCAACCAAAGGAGCAGTAGGCTTCAATAAAGGTACAGCTTGACGCTGCATATTTGAACCCATTAACGCTCTATTAGCATCATCATTTTCTAAAAATGGAATTAAAGAAGCAGCAACCGATATTACCTGCTTAGGAGATAAATCAATGTAACTTACCTGATTACTATTTACCATTACAAAGGTACCAGCATACCTACAGTATAACATATCATCAACAAAGCAGTTGTCCTCATCAAGCTTTGCGCTGGTATCGGCTATATAATACAAACCTTCATCCATAGCAGACAGATACTCAATTTGATCAGTAACAACCTTATTAACTACTTTCCTATAAGGACTTTCAATGAACCCATATTTATTGATACGAGCGTATATAGCTAAGCTGTTAATTAAGCCTATATTCTGGCCCTCAGGAGTTTCAATAGGGCAAATTCTTCCATAATGAGTTGGATGAACATCACGTACTTCAAATCCCGCCCTCTCTCTTGTTAAACCACCAGGACCTAACGCTGACAACCTTCTTTTATGTGTTATTTCAGATAATGGATTAGTCTGATCCATAAATTGAGACAATTGGGAAGAGTTGAAAAAATCTCTTAAGACATTGGTTAACACTTTTGGATTTATAAAATCAGATGGAGAGACTTTATCCAAACTAGAAGTAGACATAGAATCAACTACTGCCCGTCCCAGTTTTAACAACCCAGTTCTAAATTGATTTTCTATAAACTCCCCAACTGAACGGACTCTTCTATTTGCTAAATGATCAATATCATCTACAGATCCTTGACCATCACGTAACAATACTATTTTTCTTATAATTTCAATAATGTCTTCATTTGTTAAAGTAGTTAAATCTTCCTCACAATTTAACCCAAGGCAAGAATTAAGTTTTAATCTACCAATGTTAGACAAATCATAATATTCCGTACTAAAGAAAAGATTACGAAAAAACTCCTCTACTATCTTTAAAACAGGAACTTCACCAGGACGCAAAACCTTATATATTTCATATAGAGCGTTCTCATAAGACATGTTTTCATCTAAGAAAAGTGTGTTTAATATGTAAGGTCCAACAGAAACATTATCTATGTTCAGCACTGATATTTTATCTATAGATAATAATTCAAGCTTTTTTATATCCTCTAATTTTATAGATTCACCAGCAGATAAGACTTTTGTAGAACTAGTACTATCTATTAAATCTTCTGCAAGAAATAAACCACATATAGAATCATAAGGAATTAGATACTCTTTCAATCCGTTATCATATAGATTTTTAGCTAATTTTGAAGTAATACGAACATTCGCTTTAAGCAACACATTGCCTTCAACATTCTTTAAATCAAAAGGAAGCCTCACTCCCTTGAATTTATCAGGGGAAAAAGGCACTCTCCAGCCACTTTTATGTTTTATATACTCTATTTTTTCATAAAATTTATTAAGTATGTCATTGTTTGATAAGCCCAAAGCCTTTAATAAAACTGATATTGGCAACTTTCTCTTTCTATCAATACGAAAATATAAATGATCTTTCACATCAAACTCAATATCAAGCCAAGAACCTCTATAAGGAATAACTCTAGCAGAATAGATCAGTTTGCCAGAATTGTAAGTTTTTCCCTTATCACTATCAAAAAACACTCCAGGAGATCTATGCATTTGTGAAACGATAACTTTCTCTACGCCATTGATGATGAAAGTACCTTTATCAGTCATCATAGGCAGTTCACAAAAGCGAACCTCCTGCTCTTCAGCAGATTTTATAACAGTTGCAAGCTTAGAATGATCATCATCTTCTTTAATCTCTTGATATTTTTCAAGAGAAACACCATCCTGCATAATAACAAGACGTATAGAAGCAATAACCTGAGCAGAAAAAGTTATACCACGTTTTATACATTCAGATTCACTATACTTAAGATCATCTACCCTACAATTCAAAAATTCGATAGTAGCCCTATGCAAAGGATCAGATATTGGAAAAATTGTATGAAAGATAGCTTCAAGTCTTTCATTACTTTCATTATTAGGAGTAAAGGAATCATACGACCCCTTTTGGACTTTGACCAAGTCCAACAAAGAATCTTTTAAATCAATTGACCTGGAATAAGAAACCCTAGGAACAAAAGCACCAGAAGCACACATATGAGAAGAATCAACCATTAAAATACCTTCACTAATTAAAAGAGCTATATCAACATAAAATTAATATACTAACATTTTATTCAAGCTCAACTTTAGTCGCTCCTGCTTCAATAAGTTTTTGCTTTATCTTTTCTGCTTCGTCTTTAGAAACATTAGCAGTCAAATCTTTGGGTAAAGACTCAACCAATTCTTTCGCTTCTTTTAAATTCAACGTAGAATTAACTTCTCTAATAGCTTTAATCACTCCTATTTTTTTGCTTGCATCAATCTCCTTGATTACAACTTTATATTCAGCTTTTTCTTGAGCAACAGGAGTATTAGCATTATCACTAACAGACACCCCAGCACTAACAGCCCCACCAAGAAAAGAACCACTAGGCAACCCTATTTTCTCTTCTAGCACTTTTACAAGTTCAGAAGCTTCTAATAGATTTAAAGATAATATTTTATCAACCAAATCACTTGTTACATTATTCATACTTACCACCATTTAACAACAAATTTATTTTTTAGAACTATAGTAATCCAAAACTCTCATAAGCCTCATAGAAGATGAATTAATAGACAATGCTAACCGAGCAGGAATATCATAAGATATTAAACGCATAATTTTAACACGCAATTCATCCAGAGAAGGAAGCTTAGCCAATTTGTTAACATCTTCCACTGTTAATAATTCATTTATATGAGCCGCACAAATCACAGACATTTTTTCTTTGTTAGCATTAATAAAATCAACTATTAACTTTGCAGCTTCCACTATAGCACTAGAATATATAATAGCAACAGAACCAGAAAATTTACCTGATAAATAAGAAAACTTACCAGTCCTTTCCAAAGCCAAGCAAGCTAGAGTATTTTTAACTACTAACATCCCACCCATTACAGATTTTAGACTACTCCTAAGAATCAATGAATCGCTAACATTCATAGACTTGAAATTTACCAATATTAAGAAATCATTATTTACAAACACATTCATTATGTTTTGTATAAATTCATCCTTATCTTTACGATTCACAATCCCGCTCCCTTAAATTATATCTTCCACTTTGTTTATTTTATGAGCTTTACCCATAGTTGAATTTAAAAAAACGCTTTTAAAGTAAACTCCTTTCACAGAAGCAGGTTTATTGTCTCTAATTACTTTGAGAAAGGCTTTTAAATTTTCCAGCAAATCATCAATATCAAATTTAATACTTCCTAACTTACCATGAATAACCCCATTTTTATCCGTCCTGAATTTTATTTGACCAGACTTAATGGTTTTAGTAGCTTCCGCAATGTTAGAAGTCACAGTGCCAAATTTAGGGTTGGGCATCAGCCCTTTAGCACCCAATACTTTTGCGATAGGAGTGATTTTCGCCATGAAATCAGGAGTAGTGATGCACCAATCAACATTCAACTTTCTACCTTTTTTTATCTCTTCAACTAAATCTTCTCCTCCTGTAATGTCAGCGCCAGCTTTTTCAGCTTCTAATAAATGTTTATCTTGAGCAAAAACAGCTACTTTAATATTCTTCCCGATACCTTTAGGCAAAACTACTGTACCACGCACCTGCTCTTCAGATTTACGTGAATCCACACCTAAATTGACTGCGATATCAACTGATTCATTAAATTTTGCTGAAGCAGACTCAACAATCTTCTCCAAACACTGCTTAGGATTATCACTATATGTACTCATTTACCTAACCTTCCACAACTTCTATACCCATAGATTTTGCAGTGCCTATAACCATCTTCACTGCTGAATCTTCATTATCCACTTTCATATCAACCATCTTACACTTTGCCACTTTAATGATAGCAGACATAGACAATTTAGCTACTAATTCTTTACCAGAATTACCAGAACCTTTACTTAATTTAGCTTCCTGCTTAAGCAAATAAGCCACAGGCGGACCGCTGACAGTAAAATCATGAGAGCGATCATCCTTTATGGAAATTCTCACTGTTACTAAATCACCTACTCTATGACTAGCGTTAGCAGCGCTAGTAGCTTTATTAAAAGCTTCACAAAATTTAGGAACAGGTATACCACGCGGGCCAAGTACTGAAGCAATTTTCGGTCCTGGAACCGCTTTCCCAGCTTCCATAAGCAAGTTAATCTTAGCAACTATATTACTCATAATTAATCCTCTATTTTCTCTACTTGAGCCAAATCAAGCTCTATTATTGTCGGCTTACCTAAGATTGATACTTCAACATTAATAATTTTTTTCTCGTCATTTACCATATCTACCTTACCAGTAAAATTTTGAAAAAGACCATCATTAATTTTTACTTTTTCACCTTTCTCATAACCATAACTCAACTTTTTCGTTTCTTGAGCATTATAAAGCGCACTACACATCGAGCGAATCTCATTATCCTCAATCACCTTTGGAACATTACCATTTTTCAAAAATCCATAAACCTTAAGAGATTTTGGTATATTATTAATAAAATTTAATACCTCATCGCATAAATCCATGTATAAAAAGATATAACCAGGAAAGGACTTCCTTCGTTTAGCATTTTTTTTAGATTTTAAATCTATCTTACTTAATTCTTCACAAGGAATAAAAACCCTATTAAAATAATTATTAATATTTAACCTCATAGAATTTTCTAATATATATTGGCGCACTTTCTCCTCATAATTAGAGGCAACTCTTAAAATGTACCACTTATACCTATTAAATTCCTTGCGTTTTAAAATTACTTCATCATCTGAAATCATCTCAAAATGACCAGACTCATCACCACAAAACCCAGTCGTTTGATTCAAAATATTTTTGCTTTCATCACATAGATGCATACATATATATACTTCACGCAACCCCTTTATATCAGATTCTACATCACATACTGTCTGATAAGGAATGAACACCTCCCTAAAGTAAACAGTATTGATTGCCAACTCGCATATATCCTTCTCATACCCGTAATCGACTTTAATGATATACCATTTATACCTATATTCCATAAATAATTCCAAATAAAGTCTTAATTATGCAAAGAGACATAAAATCTACGAAGGAAAAGAAAATCGAAAAGCATAATATAACAATTGTTACGATAAACAGAGATGACAATACTTGCTGTTTTTTTATCCAAGCAATTCTCCTTATTTCTTGCTTTATATCACAAAAAAAAACATAAAGGTTTTTTAACATTTCTACCATAATATTAATGCAGGAGCGATAGGAATCGAACCTACAACCTCTGGTTTTGGAGACCAGCGCTCTACCAATTGAGCTACACTCCTATAATTCAAAGTTTACTCTAAAATTTCCGAAACAACTCCAGAACCAACAGTTCTACCACCTTCTCTTATCGCAAAACGCAATCCTTTATCCATTGCTATCGGTACTTGCAACTCCACTTCTATACTTACATTGTCCCCTGGCATTACCATCTCCTTTCCTTCTAGCAATTTTATGCTCCCAGTTACATCCGTTGTCCTCAAGTAAAACTGTGGCTGATAATTTCCAAAAAATGGTGTATGTCTTCCTCCTTCTTCTTTCTTCAATATATACACCTCCGCATTAAATCTCTTATGCGGGGTTATTGTCCCTGGTTTCGCCAGTACTTGCCCTCTCTCCACTTCTTCTCTCTTTGTTCCTCTTAGTAGTATTCCCACATTGAGCCCTGCACTGCCCTTATCTAGCAACTTCTTAAACATCTCAACACCAGTACATATCGTCTTTTGTGTCCCCCTCAGACCTATTATCTCTATCTCATCCCCCGTCTTTATCTCCCCCTTCTCTATTCTTCCTGTTACTACCGTCCCTCGGCCCGATATTGAAAATACATCTTCTATTGGCAATAAAAACGGCAAATCTATAGGCCTTGGAGGTACTGCCACATACTCATCTAACTTCTCCATCAATTTATCTATTGATTTCTTTCCATACTCACTGCTATCATCCTCTAGTGCTTTTAACGCAGACCCAACTATCATAGGCACTTCATCACCTGGAAATCCATACTTACTTAGCAACTCTCTCACTTCCATTTCTACCAAACCTATCATATCAGCATCAGCAACATCAGCTTTATTTATATATACCACGATATACCCAACACCCACCTGTTTTGCCAGCAATATATGCTCTCTCGTTTGTGGCATCGGCCCATCAACCCCCGACACTACCAATATCGCTGCATCCATCTGTGCTGCACCTACTATCATATTCTTTACATAATCAGCATGTCCAGGGCAATCAACGTGTGCATAGTGTCTCTTTTCTGTTTGATATTCAACATGCGCTGTTGCTATTGTTATCCCTCTCTTTCTTTCTTCTGGCGCTTTATCTATTTGATCATATGCTACAAAATTACCATAATGCTTTGTTATCGCCGCCGTTAACGTTGTCTTCCCATGATCGACATGCCCTATCGTTCCCACGTTTACATGCGGCTTTCCAAATGCTTCTACTATCGCTGTCATAATTACTAACCTTTAATTATACTTTAACTTTAACTCATCAACCACATATTGTGGTACCTGTTCATAACAAGAAAAATGCATACTATACTGAGCTCTTCCCTGAGATATAGAACGCAAAACATTTATATAACCAAACATATTTGCAAGAGGAACCGAGGCAGTAACTATTTTACTATTATTACCTAAATCCAGCATATCAACAACACTGCCTCTTCTACTATTTATATCACCCATAACATCACCCATATATTCTTCAGGGGTAATGATTTCTACTTTCATTATAGGTTCTAGCATTTTTGGACCAGCTTTATTTGCCATTTCCTTAAAAGCACCTTTAGCAGCAAGTTCAAAAGCCAAAGGACTAGAATCAACATCATGAAAAGCACCATCAAGAAGAGTAGCCTTAAAATCAATCAATGGAAAGCCAGAAATTATACCACCTTCCTTTATCAACTCTAAGCCATTTTGCACTCCAGGTATATACTCTTTTGGAATAGCACCACCTACAATTTTACTTTCAAACTGAAAGCCAAGACCAGGCTCAAGAGGTTCGAATTTTATTTTAACTTTAGCAAACTGACCAGCACCACCTGATTGTTTTTTATGAGTGTAATCAATTTCAACAGATTTAGTGATAGTTTCACGATATGCAACTTGAGGCGCACCAACGTTAGCTTCAACATTGAACTCGCGCTTCATTCTATCAATAATAATCTCAAGATGCAGCTCACCCATACCTTTCAATATAGTCTGCCCACTCTCCGCATTTACTGACATCCTTAAAGAAGGATCTTCTGCAACCAATCTATTCAAAGCAACACCTAATTTTTCCTGATCTGAGGTAGTTTTCGGTTCTATAGCAGTTTCAATAACAGGATCAGGAAATTCCATACGCTCTAATAGTATAGGAAAATCAGATGAACATAAAGTATCACCAGTAATTGTTTTCTTTAATCCAACCAAGGCAACTATATCGCCAACTTTAGCTTCGTTTATATCCTCTCTGTTATTTGCATGCATGAGCAACATTCTACCAATTCCTTCAGTCTCATTCTTTCCAGCATTTAACACAGCAGATTTAGATTTTAACTTACCAGAATAAATACGAATAAACGTCAAGCTACCCACAAATTTATCCGTCATCACTTTAAACGCAAGAGCAACGAATTTCTCTTTTTCTGAAGGCTTGATCTCAATCTTCTTTTCTGAATCTTTAGGATCAGTTCCAATAATTACATCAACATCAATAGGAGAGGGTAAAAAATCAACCACACCATCTAAAAGTGATTGCACGCCTTTGTTTTTAAAAGCTGACCCACATAATACAGGAACAAACCTTCCTTTAATGGTCCCATTTCTCACACACTTTTTCAATAAATCAATCGGCAGATCGTTAGATTCAAAGTAAGTATTTATCGCCTCATCATCCATTTCAGCTGCAGCATCTAATAAAAGATTTCGATACTCTTGAGCCTTATCAAGCAAATCAGAAGGAATATCTTCATAAGAAAATTTAGCGCCTAATGTTTCTTCTTGCCATATAATAGCTTTCATAGAAATAAGATCGATTATTCCTTTAAAATCCTTCTCACTTCCTATTGGCAACTGAATAACTAAAGGTGATGCGCCAAGCTTTGTTTTTATCATATCGACACATCGATAAAAATTTGCCCCGATTCTATCCATTTTATTAACAAAGCAGATACGAGGAACGGTATATTTATCAGCTTGACGCCAAACCGTCTCAGACTGAGGCTCAACTCCAGCAACTCCATCAAATACAGCAACTGCACCATCCAAAACCCTCAAAGATCTCTCAACCTCAATAGTGAAATCAACATGACCAGGAGTATCTATTATATTAATCCTATGATCATTCCAAAAACATGTTGTTGCAGCAGAGGTAATTGTAATGCCACGCTCCTTCTCTTGCTCCATCCAATCCATAGAAGCTGCACCATCGTGCACTTCACCAATCCTATTTTGTTTACCAGTATAAAATAAAATACGCTCTGTTGTGGTGGTCTTGCCAGCATCTATATGAGCCATTATTCCTATATTTCTATACCTAGATATTAAAACTTCCATACCACAGTCAATCAGCTAATATTAAAAACGAAGATGAGAAAATGCCTTATTAGCTTCAGCCATTCTATACTTTTCTTCACACATCTTAAATGCACCACCACATTTATTATAAGCATCTAATATTTCAGACTGCAAACAATAAATAGTAGTTCTACCGCTCTTTTTTCGAGCAGCAGAAGTTGCTCTAGCAATCCACCTTAATGCCAAAGAAATTGCTCTGTCTTGACGAATTTCAACCGGGACCTGATAAGTTGCACCACCAATACGCCGAGAGCGTACTTCTATAGAAGGGGTAACATTTTCCACTGCTGTCTCAAAAATTGATAAGGCATCCTTGCCTATTTTCTTTTCAGCTAAGGACAAAGCACTATAAGCAATCTTTTCTGCAACAGACTTTTTACCACATTTCATAATTATATTAATAAAACGCATAAGCAAGACACTACCATAACGAGAGTCAGGTCCTGTTCTTTTTTTTGCTTTATTACGACGTGCCATAAATTTTAACCAGATTTCTTTACACCATATTTTGAACGAGCTTTCTTTCGATTTTGCACACCACGCAGATCAAGAGCACCTCTTATTATGTGATAACGCACACCCGGCAAATCCTTAACTCGCCCACCACGTATTAAAACAACGGAATGCTCCTGTAAATTATGACCTTCGCCAGGTATATAAGCCGTTACTTCACCGTATCCACTAATCTTCACTCTAGCTACCTTGCGTAGTGCTGAATTAGGCTTTCTAGGAGTTGTAGTATATACCTTAGTGCAAACACCCCTTCTTTGAGGATTGCATTTTCCCAAAGCCGGCACCTTCTTCTTGCGAGTTAACCCTGATCTACCCTTACATATTAATTGATTTATTGTAGGCATATACTGTAAATTTAAAACTCTGAAAATAACCAACTCCTATTTATAAAATAATAAACCTCAATAGTCAATATAAAAATAAACATTACTACTCTAATAATCCCAGCCTAATTGCTTTGAAGGCTACCGATAATTATCGGCTAAAGCGCATATTGGTTTTAATATTAAGAAATTATCACTTGCTGTGGTCGAATTAATATAGATATGGAACAAGTAATATACTGTGATAGCTATCAAAGAATATGCAGAAAATAATCCTTATAATAGAGCCAAGAGCTTCTAACATTAATGCAAAAATACCAACCGAACTAACCGAATTACCAGTAAAGCCAGATGATTTTTACAGTCCTACTCTTGACACTTAGATTTATTGCAGCTACCCTAGGTTCAAAATTCTATACTCAATTTTGCTGTTCTTGTATACAAAGAATACGTTTTTAGAATAATGAAAACAATCGGCGCTTTAATAAAAGAAGGGTCAAAGCTACTATCATTACATGGAATTGAATCTCCACATTTGGACTGTGAAATCATCATGCAGTACGTACTTGGAGTAGAAAGATCATTCACAATCATGAATCACACCAATCATGTACCAAGAAACAAAGAACTTCTATTCTGGAAATTAACAAAAAAAAGAGCAGAAAGATATCCAATATCGCAAATAATAGGTAATCGTGAATTCTGGAGTAAAAATTTTATAGTTAACCAACATGTTCTAGATCCAAGACCAGATAGTGAGACAGTAATTTCAACAGCGTTAAAATATTACCAAAATAAGAAGCAAAAAATAAAAATTGCAGATTTTGGCACAGGCACAGGCTGTTTGTTGATCTCCATACTTAGTGAGTATGAATATGCTATTGGAGTTGGTTTTGAAAAAAGCCTGGAGGCATATAAAATTACCTACCAGAATACAAAGAAACATAATCTTCTCAACAGAGCTAAAATATTTCCAAATTCGTGGACAGAATGTAGAGATTTATTTGATCTCATAATAAGCAATCCTCCATATATCAAAAGAAGTAAGTTAAAAGATCTGCAAGCTGAAGTACAAAAAGAGCCAAGAATTGCTCTTGATGGTGGTATCGATGGATTGAGCTGTTACCTGAGTATTTTTCCAATATTGAAAAAGTGCCTTAAAAAAGATGGGTTTGCGATACTGGAAATAGGCGAAGATCAAAGCAATATTGACGAAATAATACCCTTACATGGACTGGCTTTTCAGGAATACGTATACGACTTGGCTGGAATAAAAAGATGCATTGTTGTAAAGCAAGATAAAGAACATGACTAGTAGAACGCTAGCTTTCTAAGAACCTGTTCATAATCTCAAGAAAGGAATAAAGTAAGAAATAGAGTGTATAAATTAGGATATATGAGGAGTGTATACCCAACCATACGCGTCAAGTTAAGGGAAAATGAGGAAATTTAGTGCACTCAAAGTTGATATTCTTGTTTTTCTATATTTGTCTTTTAAGGAGAATTTTGATCAGGTTAAGACGAGTTTTTTTGAGGAAAATTTGTACCTTACTGACTACACAATTTAATGTTAAGAATAGCTGTCTAACTCGCCTTTTAAGCTCAATAAATTCCTTTATTAGACTAAGTTCTGTACTCTTTTTTAGTTCTGTACAACCAACTATTCCATGAAATATAAGAATTGCGCACAATTTAGCGTATAGTTTACACCATACTCTGTATGGTTTTCCTGTAAGTTCGTCAAGCCTGATGTGACTCTTATACAATCTAAATAATAATTCAATCTGCCATCTTACTCGGTAAATTATTAATACCTGATCAGCACTAATTTTATTTTCTGGAACGTTAGTTATGAATATCGACCAATCCAGCAATTTTTGATTCTTTTGAGAAGATGTATATCCATGTGATTTTGCTAACCTATTAGCCCTTCTTCTAATTATAGACTGTTCTTCAGTTAATTTGTGACATATAATTCTCACTTTAATTTTTGTTTCTTTTCCTAATAGCACCTCATTTTCTAGAAACAATTTATCCTCTAAACATTCTAATAACTCTATTTTTTGATTTGTTTCTGTACCATATATGTTGGTACCAGATTTATAACGACTTATAAAATAAGCTCCGGCTCCATTGATTTGTTTAAAGGAACTTGGCACAAAATAACCCAAATCAGATATTAGTCAATCATTGCTCGATATATTGCTTAAATGTCTTCTATACCCCTGATCTGACCTTATTCCCTCAGTTATATTAAGCTGCTCTAATGTCTGGGTTAGGTAGTCAAAAACTAATTGTAACTTTATTCTATACTTAGTATTACTTTCATAAACACTGTAGCTAGTACCATAACCTTTATATATATTTTCCATACCATTAGGTATGGCTGATATAGCTACTATCCAATAGCTTAACACTTCTAAAGTGCTTCAAAATTCTGCAATCAACCTTTAAGATATTTTTAAATAAAACTAAAGACTCATTATACATTCTTTTCATAAATTCCACTGCTTCCTTGGTAAATCTAAAGTCCAGACCTTGTTTTGTTATATTTATCGAGTCTCCATTCAATAATTGACAAATTGTATCTATACTACAATTATCAATCCCTATATTACCCAAGACTATGGCTTTTACAAACGATGAGCCTTTTAGCTTCCTCTTTACTTTTTATGAATCCTGTTGTAGTTGAGATTTTATCTGCTTTTTCATTAAAAAATTCTTTGAGCTTTTTTGAGATGCAAACTATTCTTTTTATTGTATAAGTTCTCCATTTTGTTTGTTAAATTTAAGAGAACTTATATCTTCTTTTTCTTTTCTTTACACCAACTTTACCTCACTTCTTCTTAACTTGACACGTATGGTATACCCAAGTGACATAAGTCGAGAGAAGTTTGAGATTATTTCACCAGATCTGGAGTCTTGTAAAAAAACAAAACCAAGAAAACTTGATTTGTATGATATATTTTGCGGAGTGTTGTACGCCCTAAAAAGTGGTTATCAGTGGAGGATGCTAACAAAAGAGTTTCCAAGACGGCGCAATTGTTATGATTATTTTAAAAATGGAGTGAAAAAGTAAAAGGAAATAAAAAAAAAATTATTTTGGAGTGCATGTTGAAAAATAGTTAGTGTAGTCCGACAAAACAATGTTTGGAAAGAAAAAACCAGCTTTTGCATAATTGACGCTCAGAGTGTAAAGAACGCAGACACTGATGAAGAAAAAGGCTACGACTCTGGTAAAAATCTCAGGAATAAAACGCCATATTGCACAAGATATAGATGTTTGCTATTTATTCTTAAGCTTATTTAAATAGCATTTTACTTTTTTTAGTATGTAGAGATTTTCTAGGAATTATTCTATTGAATTCTATGATATTATTTTTTGTAACATTGTTATACATACCACAAGAGTGAACTGACGAAATTTGTAAAGGAGTTTTATGACTTACCTAGATGATACTGACACTCAAGTAAATTTTCATCAATGACGCAATTTGCTATGCCTATATCTCACATAGCTTACAACTTGCTTTACTCCTTTTACTTTTCTTGCAATTGCTATTACAGCTCTTAATTCCGCCTTATTTTGAGCTATACCCATCAAATAAACGACTCTATCAACTGTATTAACGCTATAATTAATTGATTTAATATTTCTTTTTCCCAGAAGCCTCGTGCTTATCTCTGCTGTTATCATACCATCCACAGTAACATCTAGCATAGAAGACATTTTAATTGGTGTGACTTTTATTTCATTTATCACTTCTTTAATCTCCTTCTGCTGCCAAGCTATTTTCTCTGCCGTGAGTTGCTTTTCATGACTATCAACATTTCCAATGAGTAATACTCTTCCTTCACTCACTTTAACCTTTATAGATGAGAATAGTCCGTGTTTTAAGAGACCCTTATTGATTCTTATTACTATAGTTGTATCATCAATAATGTTTCCCAAGGATTTATCTTGCATTGTTATTGCTGTAGCCGCTGCAGTTGCTGTTACCACTATACCACTCACAAGAGTCGTACAGCCACTCTGTGTAATCAGAAAAATTGCGAGTAAGAAGCTTGCTATTAATCTCATTATTAATCTCCAGAGTTTAGAGCTTTAATTAAAAAATGTTAATAAGCTTTTTTGATTGTGTAAATACTATAAATTGAATAAGCCTTGAATATTTCTAAGACAGTACCTATCCTAATAATACTAGTTAAAGTAATTCAGGCTTAGACCCATAGTGGAGTTAACCAGTATTATAAGTTCAGTCTATAGTATTAAAATCTAATCTTTAAATTGCATAAGATGACAGAAGTGGTTATCTATAAGTTAATGAAGGGTTCTTGCGGATATGGCGAAATTGGTAGACGCGCCAGGTTTAGGTCCTGGTGAGCTTGCTCGTGGGGGTTCAAGTCCCTCTATCCGCACTTAAAGTCATGTAACTCAGGTTTTAGGAGAAAATTTATAATTACTAGGTGCACTTTTGTTTGTATAAGAACCTGTTCTTAAGGATTGTATTTAACTTAAATTCTGGTAAAATAGCTTTATTAAAACATAAATAAAATATTGATAACAGGTTGTAATGTCTAGTAATATAACTCAAAATACAGTCGAAGCAGATACATTAAGTAATATATATACCTATAGGGAACTTAGTGTAGATAAACTGAAGTACGAGTATGAAATCACGGTTAGTAGTGATTATATAGAACAAAAGATAAACTCTAGATTACAAGAAATAGCGAAGGATGCAAAACTTCCTGGATTTAGATCCGGAAAGATGCCTTACGATCTTGTTGTTACAAATTATAAAAACGAAGCTTTGGAATATGTGATAAAAGATACGATTGACTATTGCTCAAGTGATTTAATGAAAAAAATCGAAGTTAAGTCTCACATCCATCCTAAGGTTGATGTTATGTCATTACCAAGCCTGGATAAAAAGGATGAAAAAGGCGACTTTCTGTACAAATTATCTTTTGAATCGATGCCAAAAGTGCCAATAATAGATCTTGATAAAATAAATTTGAAGAAAGTTAGGGCAAAAATCGAAGAAGGAGACGTAAAAGAATTTATTGATTCTATAAAAACAAAATTTCCTAACTTTGTCTCTGTTAATGATGCTTCTTATCAAGCAAAAAACGAGGATAAACTGATAATTGACTTTGAAGGGCGAATTAGAAATAAGCTCTTTCAAGGTGGAAGTGGCAAAAATTTTACTGTTAATTTAGGTTCTCGAACATTTATAAATGGTTTTGAAGATCAATTAATTGGCATGAAAAAAGGGGAAACAAAGAGCTTTAAGTTGAGATTTCCTGAAGATTATCAGGTAATTTCCCTTGCGGGGCAGGAGGCTGCTTTTTCCGTTCGAGTGAATGATATTCAGATTGCAAAAGATTTGCAAAGTGATAATGAAATAGCTAGGAGAATTGGTTTTGAAGATCATTCTTCGCTAATAAATCATGTAAAAGAAGTAATTGATAATCAGTGTAAAGAAATGGGAGATCTCTTAATCAAGAAGGAGCTATTTGATTGTTTGGATGCTAGTTATAGTTTTGATTTGCCTATAGAAGTAGTAGAACAGGAACAGCAGAGAGTGGAAAGAGAGTTGAATGCTAAAGATGATTCTTGTAAAAAAGCTGAAAGACGCGTAAAGCTTGCAATGCTATTTATGGAGTTCAGTAAAGAACATGAAATATCACTAACTCAAAGTGATATCATGAATGTTATTGTAAATCAATATGTCAGTAAAGATGTATCATTTGACAGAGTATTCAAACATTTTAAATCAGATAGACAATTTCAGGAATTAGTTAGAGGGCAAGCGCTTGAGTATAAAGTGACAGATTATATGATAGAAAAAGCTAGTAAAGAGGAACAGATTGTTTCTGTGAAAGAATTAAAGGAATTATTTGATAATATTTGATAGGAAAAGGTATGACTCTTATACCAATTGTGGTTGAACAAACTAGTCGCGGTGAGCGGTCTTATGACATATATTCAAGGCTAGTAAAAGAAAGAATAATTTTCGTAACTGGCCCTATTGAAGACAACATGGCCAGCGTAATAGTAGCACAGCTTTTATTTTTAGAATCGGAAAATCCCGATAAAGATATTTGTATGTATATTAACTCACCAGGTGGTGTTGTAACTGCTGGTTTGTCGATCTACGATACAATGCAGTATATAAATCCAGACGTTTCAACTTTGTGTATAGGTCAAGCTGCATCTATGGGTTCTTTGTTGCTTGCAGCTGGTGCAGAGGGTAAACGTTACTCGCTATCTCATTCAAGAATTATGATACATCAGCCATCTGGTGGTTATCATGGGCAAGCAACTGATATAGAAATACATGCTAATGAAATTTTGCGAGTTAAGAAAAAATTAAATCAAATTTATGAAAAACATACTGGAAATTCACTAAAGAAAATTGAAGAAATGATGGAAAGAGATAAATTCATGGATCCTGAAGAAGCAATGAAAACTGGCTTAATTGACAGAGTAATAGCTGAGCGTAAAGATATTAAGATTGAAAATATTAAAGTTAAACAAAAGGTAGTTTAATGGATAACAATAATGATTTACACTACTGTTCTTTTTGTAACAAGGCACAAAACGAAGTAGATAAATTGATTACTAACTCCTCAGATGGTTTAAAGGTGTTCATTTGTAATGAATGCATAGAGTTATCCCATAAAGCAATAAGTCAAAAGAAAGAGAGAGCTTTTAATTCAGATCACATATCTGATATGAAGCTATTACTAAGGAAACCTGAAGATATAAAAAATTTTCTTAGTAAGCATGTTGTAGGTCAGGAACATGCGCAACACGTTTTATCTGTGGCTATGTATAACCATTGTCAATCCATGGTGCAACTTCATTCTATAAGTGATATTGAAATTGAGAAGTCAAATATAATGCTTATTGGCCCTACTGGTTCTGGTAAGACTTTGCTAGCAAAAACACTTGCTAAAGTTTCAGATGTGCCATTTGCTATGGCCGATGCGACAACTTTGACTGAGGCAGGTTATGTGGGTGATGATGTAGAAAGCGTGTTGTCACGTCTATTACAAGCTGCAAATTATGATGTTGCAAAGGCACAGCATGGTATAGTGTTTATCGATGAAATAGACAAGATCACAAGAAAGTCTGAAAGCTCTTCAATAACCCGTGATGTTTCAGGCGAAGGGGTCCAACAAGCTCTACTAAAAATCATGGAAGGTACGGTTGCTTATGTTCCTCCACAAGGAGGGCGAAAACACCCGCAACAAGAGTTTATACAAGTAGACACTAGTAACATACTATTTATTTGTGGAGGAGCTTTTGAAGGCCTAAATAAAATTATTGAGGCAAGAAAAAAGGGCACATCAGTTGGCTTTGGCGCGGATATAAGTCAGTCTAAAGCACAAAAGAAAAAAAATGCTTTACGCGATGCTCAACCTGAGGACTTAATCAAATTCGGTTTGATACCAGAATTTGTAGGACGGGTTCCAATAACTGCTGTTCTAGATGAGCTGGATCACGAGGATTTAATACATGTGTTGACAGAGCCAAGAAATGCCCTAGTAAAACAATATAAAGCATTGCTTGCATTTAGTAAAGTAAACCTTGAGTTTTCAGATGAAGCAATATCAGCTATTGCTAAAAAAGCTATAAGCTATAAAACAGGTGCAAGGATGTTACGTGCTATCTTAGAGTCACTTTTGCTTGATGTTATGTATATATCCGGCAACGGAGGTTTTGAAGGTAGCACTATAACGGTTACTAAGAAAATGGTAGAATTAGGCAAAGCGACGATTAATCATAATAGTAAGGGTAGTGTTATAACGGTTAATGATTAATTTGAGGCATATATTATGAGTATTGGACGTGCTGTAAACTTTAATTCTGCTGTATTACCAGTATTACCTCTAAGAGACGTAGTAATTTTTCCAAATATAATGTTGCCTTTATTCGTAGGTAGAGAAAAATCCGTTCATGCATTAGAGTATGCAATAAGTAGCAGTAGTCACCAAAACGAGATTTTTCTCATAGCACAAAAAGATGGTTCTATTGATAATCCAGAGCCAGAGAATCTTTATGAAGTAGGCGTGTTAGCAAATATTATACAACCATTAATAAAACTGCCTGACAATGCAGTAAAAGTCATGATTCACGGGGTAAGAAGGGGAAGAGTTATAGAATATATTAGCTCTCACACTTTGTTAGAGGCCAGAGTAGCGTTGGATAGTAATTATGAGTATGGAGAAAATGAAGATAATATTGATTTAGAAGCTTTAAGGCGTTCTGTTATAGATGCATTCGACAATTGGTGTAAACTAAGCAAGAAAAGTCAGCCCGAGATTATTATTGACCCCATTGATCAAGTGAAAGAGGTTAATCAAATTGTAGATATGATAGCTTCGAACTTAAATATAAAGGTATCAGATAAGCAAAACATACTCGAAGTTTATAACCCAAAAGAGCGTTTAAAAAAAGTTTTTGCTCTTATTGAGAGAGAAATAAGTATTTTGAGTGCACAAAACCGCTTGTATAAGACAATTAAATCACAGATTGAAAGTACTCAAAGAGTTTACTACCTTAATGAGCAATTAAAAGCTATACAGAAAGAATTAGGTGAGTTTGAAAATGGAGATGAAGGGAATATACTCAATGAATTTGAAAAAAAGATAAATGAAACAAAGCTTTCTGAGGAAGCAAAAGAGAAAGCCATAACTGACTTAAAGAGATATAAGAAAATGAATCCCATTTCTCCTGAGGCAACAGTTATATCTAGTTACTTGCATTGGTTGCTTGATTTACCATGGAGAAAGTACAAAGATGCAAAAATTAACTTAAATGCGGCTAAAAAAATCTTAGATGAAAATCATTATGGCATAGAGAAAGTAAAAGATAGAATAATAGAATTTTTAGCAGTATTAAAGAGAGTAAAAGAGATAAGGGGTCCTATACTTTGCTTAGTTGGACCACCTGGTGTTGGTAAAACTTCTTTAGCTAAGTCTATGGCAAAAGCAGTAGGAAGAGATTTTGTTCGCATATCTCTTGGTGGTATACGTGATGAGTCTGAAATACGAGGACACAGGAAAACTTATATTGGCTCAATGCCTGGTAAAATCATTCAGCACATGAAAAAAGCTAATTCATGCAACCCGCTTTTCCTTCTTGATGAAATAGATAAGATGGGTTCTGATTCTCGTGGTGATCCTGCATCTGCATTACTTGAGGTTTTGGATACTGAGCACAATAAACATTTTACAGATCATTACTTGGAAGTTGAGTTTGATCTTTCAAGTGTAATGTTTGTAGCAACAGCAAATAGCTTAAATTTACCGCATCCTTTGCGTGATAGGATGGAAATTATACAATTATCTGGGTATACCGAAGACGAGAAGATCAGTATTGCTACACATCACCTTATTCCAAAATTAAAAAAAGAGCATGGTTTGCATCAGAAGGAGTGGGAAATAACCAATGAAGCATTATACGAGTTGATACGTTTATATACACGTGAAAGCGGCGTGCGAAGCATGGAAAGGGAACTTGAAAAACTCATGAGAAAAGCAGTTAAAGCAATATTAACTGATAAAAATAAGAAAATATCCGTAGAGATTAGTAATTTACAAGATTATCTAGGGGTACGTAAGTATACCTTTGGCATTGCAGAAGATGAGAGTTTGGTAGGGATAGTAACTGGTCTTGCCTATACTGAAACAGGTGGTGATATTTTGATGATAGAGTCAGTCCTAATTCCTGGTAAGGGGGAGATAAAATATACAGGAAAGCTTGGAGAAGTTATGCAAGAGTCTATAAAAGCTGCGTATAGTTATGTGCGATCAAATTGTTTATTTTTCGGTATAAAGCCCAAAAAATTCCAAAATAATGATATACATTTGCATGTACCTGAAGGTGCTGTGCCAAAAGATGGTCCCTCTGCTGGCAGTGCAGTATGTACGTCTATTGTTTCTCTCATGACAAATATACCAGTTAACAAAAGTGTTGCTATGACAGGCGAAGTAACATTGCGCGGTAGAGTTTTGGCTATCGGGGGCTTGAGAGAAAAATTGCTTGCTGCGCTAAGAGGATCAATCAAAACTGTGATTATACCAAGTGAAAATGAGAAAGATATGCAGGAGATTCCCGCAAATATTAAAGAAGGGATCAACGTAATTTTTGTTAAGAATATTGATGAAGTTATAAAAATTGCTTTAACTCGCCCTATTACTTCAATTGATGGTGATAGTCAAAATAGTCTACCTTCCTCCATAGAAAATAAAGATAGTACCTTCTCTGAGTTAGAAACATTAAAGCACTAAATTGAAAAGGTTTATGCAATTTTCGTTTCTTTTTTTTAACCTCAAAGCTCTGATTTGAATACATAAATTACAAGTAACATATACGGCAATTTCATAAGTTCATTTTTCAAGCATATATTGCAATATCTCACGAGCAATTGCAACATCTTGGCGTGGGGTTTTGCCATGTTCTATAAACACTGAGACTGCATAGCGCGGATCATGGTAGGGGCCATAAGCGATAAACAATTTATGACTTTCACCTTTAGAGTTTATCTCTGGTGTACCGGTTTTGCCAGCAATTTGTATACTGCCTAGTCCTTTTCTATAGTTAGCATTCACCACGTCAAACATAGCTTTTCGAACCACACTAAGATGCTCATGATTCACATCAATATCAAGAAAGTCTTGCCCTGGTTTACTCATCTCAATGTGGGGAATTACCTCCTTTCCTGTTGCAACCCTCGCTGCAAGAACCGCAAGCTGTAGTGGTGTTGTAAGTAAATACCCTTGTCCTATAACTAAGTTAATGGTATCACCTAAATACCACTCTGAATATAGCTTGCGTGCACGCCAATCCACATCAGGCAACAATCCCGGAGCTTCTTCCTTAAACATTCCAATTAATGGTCCACTTCCTATACCAAATTTGCTAGCCATTTCTAGTAGAGAATCTACATTTATTTTTTTTCCTATATTATAAAAGTAAGTGTTGCATGAGAAGACCATTGCCTCGTTTAAAGATACATATCCATGGACTTTGCTTTTTAGGCAACGAAATTTTCGTTCACCTATTTTCATATATCCCCTACACGAGAACTTTTCTTCTGGTGTTATTATTCCATCTTTTAAACCCGAAAGCGCATCTATTATTTTAAATATTGAACCAGGTGGAATTTGATATGATAATGCACGGTTTACAAGCGGTAATGAAGGATTGTTTAAATTTTTCCAAGTTTCATTTGATAACCTGCTAGTGAAAAGATTATTATCGTAAGAAGGTGAATTATATAATGCTAAAATTTCTCCGTTATTTACATCAATTACCACTGTGGAACCTTGGTGTTCTTTAAATATCTCTGCAATTTTCTTCTGTAAATCAACATCAATTGTCAGCTGTATATCTTGTCCGTCCTGCTGCGGTATGCTAGATAACTCTCTCATGATACGCTTCTTAGAATTTATTTCCTGCTCAGATTTTCCGTTCTTGCCTTTTAATACATGATCATATGTATATTCAATTCCACTAACCCCTGCTTCATTTATGTCTTGCTGTCTTTTTGTATATCCGATTATATGAGAACATATCGAACCAAACGGGTAATAACGTTTATAAAGAGCAGTTATTTTTGTATCTGATGATTTTGTTGAATCAGGTTTAATTTCTGATAACATCTGCAAATCAACTTCCCTAGTAAAGTTTTTCTGCCCATCAAATAAAACAATATACGAAATTTTGTTTACTGCGAGTTCAACACTATTCCTATCCAAAATCCTGCCTCGTTTAGGCACAATAGTAACAACTTTTATCCTATTATTATCGGATAGCACTTCATATTTTTGTCTATCTCGTACTTGTAAAGTATACAACCTATAACTAAAAATAGCAGAAATAGTAAGCTGAATACCACCTAATATGAATGCCCTGCGGTTGAAGACCTTGTTTTTTGTCCACATAGAATTCCTTTAGAATGCACTTCTTCTCCTTTTATTGGCATATTTCTAGCTTTCACCACATCACAAATCCTCTTTTCCCAATCACTTAAGGTAACAAGCTCATAACCCCATTTTTTTAGTATTTTAATAATCTGAGGTAAAGCTTCCACTGTATTTGATTTGTTATCGTGATCATGGAACAATATAATCGCTCCATTATGTACATTGCTTAAAACTCTTTCAACCAGAATCTCTGATTTATCGCCTTGCCAGTCCAGAGAATCAACTGTCCAGAGTATGGAACACATATTTAATCGATTAGTATTTTCGATCAAATTATCATTGTAACATCCATATGGTGGACGAAACCATTTTACATTCTGTTCTGTTGCATTTTTAATTGCCACATTTGTCTTTTCCAGTTCTTGCAATTGCTCCTCACTTGAAAGTGATGTCAACTTCCTATGCGACCAAGAATGATTACCTAATTCATGACCTGCTTTATGGATTTTGTTTACTATTTTAGATATTTTTTTATTTATACGCTCACCAAGCACAAAAAATGTCGCTTTTGCTTTATTGCTCTCCAGAATATTAATAATATCTCCTGCTCTATTATAAGACGGTCCATCATCAAACGTAAGTGCAACGAACTTATCTTTGTTATTCAATAATTTCTTTATATTACTTAAATTTCTATATGATAGATCCAAATCACAAATGAGCCCACGATACGGTAAGTTAAAGTTACAATCACTACAGAAAACTGCGCTTGAATATAGCAAAAGAAAAGCGATTGTTCTTATAAAAATATATAACCAACAAAGTGATAGAGTACTACACTTTTTTGCTAAATTAAACCACTTTTAACAGCTACTGTTTATTTCGTTACTTTATCAATATATTATATTAATAACTTTATATAATATAGTATGATTGCAAATATAAATACCGTTGCACTTCAGGGAACCAGCACAGTAAATGTTAATGCAAAAATTCACATGGCAAATGGTATTCCAGCTTTTAAAGCAACAAGGACAACATTGCAAATTTAGAGTTCAAAAGGGTTATTCCTCGAGAACTACTGAGTCAGAAAGCTGGCGCTGAATTTGTATATAATTTTGATCTTGGAGGTTTTTATGAATAATAGTGAGAGAAAAGAAAAATTGGAAACTCGTATTCTATCAAGTAGAGGAAGATCTTTACTTGACCATGAGCTATTGGAACGTAATCTATCTGCTTGTACAGAAGGAAGAAAAGTCGCCAAAAAGGCTAATGGAGCTTTTTAGTAGTTTAGGAAGGGTAATTAATGCTGATTTTCATGAGCTAAAAATGTTACAGGAATGAACGATGGAGCAATAGCAAGTATCTTTTGTCTGAAAGAGATTTTTGATAGGATACTGAAAGGTAAGTTAAAAAAGCTGTCGATTCTTGATAATAGAGAAGAGCTACTAAAATACTTTAAGGCAGCAATAGGGCAGTCACGAAAGGAAAGCTTACGAGTGGTATACTTAGATCGAAGTGGTCATTTAATATATGAGTAGATTCAAGATTGTGGAACTATAGACAGAGTACCTCTATTATATGTGAGGGAAATAATAAAGCAGGGGTTACTGATTGACGCAGCATCTGTTGCAACTTCACACAGTCACCCAAGTGGAGATATAGAACCGTCAAAGGAGGATGAGGATAACACACTTACATTAGCTGCAACTTGTGAAAATGTAGGAATGAAATTGATAGATCATATAATCGTAACACAGAAAAGCCACTTTAGTTTTTATGACAGTGGTTTATTGTAATCTGTAGACCGTAAGGAAAGTTCTCTAGCTTTCCTTCTTTTTTTCACTTCACAAATTAAAAAATTCAATATAAGCTTGAACAGCTATAATTAGTAGTAAAAGGTGGAATTAGGTAAAAATAAAGGAACTTAGGTTATACTCTGGTTTGGCGCAGACTGAATTAGGAAAAAGAATAGGTGTTTCATATAGACAGATACAAAGGTACGAAAATGGTTCAAATTGCATTTTAGCCAGTAGGCTATATGACTTAGCAAAAGCCCTATCAATTGATGTTGCTGATTTCTTTACTGGTATGCATACTGACTAACATGAAGCTTATGATGAAGAAATACTAAAACTAGTCAAAGGATAGAACAAAATTAAGAGCAAAAAGTTAAGTAGTATAGTTTATATATTGGTAAAATCTTTTTCTCAAAGTATACTATCCGATACGTAAAATGACCCTACAACATCCTATCGATAAGCAAATAGGTGAAAGGATAAGGAAAAGAAGGCTAATATGTGGTTTTAGCCAAAGGGACTTAGGAAAAAAAGCTTGGAATTTCATTTCAGCATATACAGGGATATGAAACTGGAGAGGTAAGGCTTGTAGTTGATAGATTGTATAATTTGGCAGAAGCTTTGTCTGTTGATATGTCATATTTTTTACCAAAGGCTCTGAAGACTTGCATGATAAGGCCTTCCATAGCGATGTGGGCAGCGAAGAAATATCAAATTAGCAAGAGAATATAGAAAAATTAAAGATGAAACATTGCGTGATACTGTGCATTCAGTGATAAAGGCTCTTGCTAACAAATAGTACAAATTTTAAAGTTCAGGTATTTTTTATAATATAAAACACTTCTACAAGCAATACTAATTCAAGTAAATTATTTATGGTAAAAACCACTTTACTTTGTAATAGTTAACCATAAGCAATTTATTTCTGATATACAAGTAGCTATGTGAAACATAGCCACTTGTCTCCAATCAAGAACGTCCTACGGATGTCGTTTTGTTGTCTTTTAATTTATTCACCCAAGAAAAGGTCTCACTACTTTTAGAATTTTGGTAGAATAGTTTAGATTTGATCTGACAGATTAATAAAGTAAGATAAAAATATAAATAAATTTTAAAGGAGTGTCAGACATGAGTACAACACAAGAAAAAATACTAGAACCAAAGTTGGGGTTGCTAGAACTTGCAAAGCAATTAGGAAATGTATCCCAAGCGTGTAAAGTAATGGGATATTCAAGGGATACATTTTACCGCTTCAAAGAGCTATATGAAACAGGAGGGGAAAAGCATTATATGAGATAAACAAAAGCAAACCATTACTTACCAATAGAGTACCAAAGGATACAAAAGAAGCAGTAGTTAAAATAGCAGTAGAGTTTCCAGCATATGGACAAGAAAGAGCAGCTAATGAATTAAAGAAAAAAGGAATTCTAATATCTGCTAGTGGTATAAGGTCAATATGGCAAAGAAACGATCTCGAAAATTTTAAAAAGAGATTGAAAGCCCTGGAAGCAAAGGTGGTCCAAGACGGTATAATTTTAACGGAGGAGCAAGTTGCTGCTTTAGAAAAAAACTAGGGAACAAAAAGAAGCCAATGGCGAAATTGAGACACAACACCCTGGATACTTAGGTAGTCAAGATACCTATTATGTAGGCAATATCAAAGGTATTCGAAGAATTTATCAACAAACTTTTATTGACACCTACTCTAGAGTGGCCTTCGCTAAGCTTTATACGGAGAAAACTGCTATCACAGCTGCAGATCTTCTCAATGATAGAGTTATACCATTTTTTGATGAACAGAAAGTTCCATTGCTACGCATTTTAACTGATCGTGGTACAGAGTATTGTGGTAAACCAGGTAGTCATGCGTACCTGTTATATTTGGGAGTAGAAAATATTGATCATTCTAGAACCAAAGCTTATTCTCCACAAACTAATGGTATATGTCAAAGGTTTCATAGAACTATGCAAGATGAATGTTACAATATTATCTTTAGGAAAAAGATTTATAGTACTTTGGAGGAGCTTCAGTTAGATGTCGTCATTGGTTGCATTCTTATAACAGAGATAGAACTCATTCCAGTAAGTATTGCTATGCCTATGCAGACCTTTTTTGATAGTATGAGTATTGCTTACCAAAAAAAAATATTGATAACATTAAAACAGATTCTGATATCAGTTTTGAACTCGTCAATTCTTCTGTCAGATCAAGTCTAAATTATTAGAGTTCACTACAACTTTACTTCCTAAACTACTCCTTCACCACAGCCCACTCAGCTTGCTATAGAGTCTAATAGGGCAGGAATGATAGGTGGATCTTTGGTTGGAGCGATAATAAGTATTGCTGGAATTATAGGATTCATAGCATACAAATATGTTAAGGGTCGTAATTCTTCCCCTGTTTTAGAACTAACTAATTTCAATGATAGAAGGCGATCATCTTCAAGTGGCAATAGCGATGAAGAAATTTTTATCGCTAATAACAGAATGAGACATATATCTATGCGAACTATGGATCAATCTGAAACAGTGCTAAACAGTATATCGGTGGAGAGTAGTAGTCGGTCAAGAAGTAGCTCATCGTCTTCAAGCGGTGGACCGGGATCTTGACTGACTGAGCTAGAGTATAAAAGTGAAAAAAGCTTATCTTGGGATAGCGATGATATACCGGAATATCACCTTTAGCTATTTGTCTGAATATTTTTAGTATGTAGACTGTTAGGAAATTTTCTTTTGCTTTTGTGATTTTAATGTTAAAGTATAATTTCTAGGTGAAATAAGTAGCTGCTGTTGTGTGATAAACGCAGCAGAGGAAAGTCCGAGCTCCAAGAAAAGGTAGTGACGGGTAACGCCCGCCGGAGGTAACTCCAGTTATAGGGCTACAGAAAATTACCGCCTAAATATTATTAGGTAAGGGTGAAAAGGTGTGGTAAGAGCACACCATAACAATGGCAACATTGGTAGTCAAGTAACCAACACTAGGAGCAAGATTAAATAGAAGTAGATTTTATGTTTTTCTCATATCTACTCGGGTAAATCGCATGAAGTAAATGGTAACATTTACTCCAGATAAATAGCTACATAAACAGAACTCGGCTTATATTTCACCTAGGCAATGCATGAATGCCAGCAATGCTATGTAAATGTATCAAATATTTCACATACCCTGTACGCTCAATTTGACCACCTATATTCCTTTTACTTCTTGGCTTATCTCTTTTTTTATTTCCTTTTGAACTTAACAAAGCTTGAATTTAACCGAGCTTTTCCTTTAACTCGTCATTCTCTATCTCTAAAGCCTTACTTTCTTACCTATAACTTTTTAGCTCCGCTTCCAACCTTTCTATCTTTTGTTGCAAATCTTTGTGAAGTTCTAAAAGACTGACCACGTTACCTCACCTTTAGGATTAGTTTTTATCTTACTAAATCTACCTTTCGCTTCTTCAATCAACAAGTAAATAAAGCATTTCATGCGCTGTCCTTCACTTATTCTGCTTGATAGTCACTACTGCTTTCGCTTATATTAGCACTAGAGTATTCTTCATCGTCAACATACTCTTTTAGAACATATCCTCTACCCCAAACGGTTTCTATGTGGCTTATTCCATCATTTGCACTTTCAAGTTTTTTACGTAATTTACACATAAAAACATCAACTATTTTGTTGTCTGAAGGTTCGTCCAAGCCATTGTAAAGATGGTTTAAAAACATTTCTTTTGTCAACACTGCTCCTTTACGCAATGCCAGCAATTCTATCATGGAATACTCTTTGTTAGTAAGGTGAACTGTTTTGCCTTTTACCTCAACAATCCTGTGATCAAAATTGATATTCATATTACCAATTTTTATCACTGATTCGGGATGACCTTTAGTACGTCGGACTATGGCCTTAATTCTAGCTAATAATTCGCTCTTGTGAAATGGCTTGGTTAAGTAATCGTCGGCACCATACCCAAGTCCTTTAGCTTTATGGTTGGCAGCGGAGATACACGAAAGTATTAAAACAGGAACTTTGATTTTTGCACTTCTTAATCTTAACAGTATATCATATCCATCAATATCACCAGGCAGGTGTATATCTAGAATAACTAGATCGTAATAGTCTCCACCCGAGGAAACCATATTATTGCTATAATCTTCTGCAGAAGTAACAACGTCGCAAAAATGTCCATCAGAAGTTAAGGCATTAACTACAGTCCTTGCACTTACTTGATCATCTTCAATTAATAATATACGCATATTTTACACCCCATAAATAATTTATAATTTTAGTAATAAATATAACCAAGGAAAGTAACAAATCAAATTTTTATTAATGAATAGTTAATGTGTCGTTCCAAAATTATACAAATAGATCTAAAATACAGTAGATATACTATTTTTAGTAAATATTGAATAGAAGATATTTTTATTAAAAGAATACTTAGGTTAATAGATATTTAAACTATTTTACACCTTTATGTTACATTTTTAGTTTACTTATTCTACAGTTTTAAATTATAAGTAATACTTTCAGGAATATTGAGTGGTAATATCAGTTTTAGGTGCTGGCGCATGGGGTACAGCAATTGCGATTTCATTAAGTAGTAAGAAAAATGTAATTTTGTGGACTCGCAATAAGGCCATGTTTGAATCAATTAAAGAGAAAAGAGAAAGTGAAAAGCTACCTGATTGTCCAATTTCTGATAATGTATCAGTAAGATTAGCTATTGAAGATGCAGTGAATGCTTCAATAATAATTCTAGCTGTTCCCACTCAGTCTCTAAGGGAGATATGTCATCAATTGAATGATTGTAACCTAAAAAAAAATGTAGCAATAATTTTGGCTTGTAAGGGAATAGAAAAATCTACATTAAAATTACCTAGTGAAGTAGTCAATGAAGTTTTACCTAATAATCCTCTTGCTGTTTTTTCTGGTCCTAGCTTTGCTATAGAAGTTGCAAGAAAATTACCATATTCGATGGTTCTTGCATGTCAAAATGAAGTATTAGGTTTAAAATTAGTATCAGAGCTACAGCAAGAAAATATAAAATTGTACCTTAGTAGCGATGTTATAGGAATACAGGTTTGTGCAGCGTTAAAGAATGTTTTTGCTATAGCATGTGGGGTTGTTCTAGGTAGGTTTGGGTTTAATGCTCATGCAGCATTAATTACGAAAAGTATGAGTGAAATTAAGGCTTTATACTCAGCAAAAGTTGGTGACGGCAATGTAGATATAAATACACTACTTGGACCAGCATGCTTAGGCGATTTGGTTGTGACATGCACATCATTAAATTCAAGAAATCTGTCTTTTGGATCTAAAGTAGCTAATAGTAATGGTTCTAGTGCTCAGCAGATTTTATCAGAAGGTAAGTCGGTAATTGAAGGTTTTAACACTGCTAAGTCTGCATTTGATTTAGCAGAAAAGCTAAAGATAAAAATGCCCATATGTGAAGCGATCTATAGATTGCTATATGAAAATACTTCTATAGAGGATACTATTTCTGTTCTTGTAAATTAGTTTTATATTTCGGTATATTATGAAATTTTTATATAAATTAATATCAACATGGTGGCTATCTGGGACGGTAAAACACATGCCAGGTACTATAGGCAGCTTGGCTGCTTACCCAATTGTTCCTGTATTACTCAATGACAAAATTTTAGGTACAGCAATTATTTTTTTTTTATTCTTAGTTGGATTATGGTCTACGGGCAATTATGTACAACATTACAAAGCTCCGCATGATCCAAAAGAGGTAGTAATTGATGAAGTAGTTGGTCAATTGCTGACAGTACTTCTAGTTTCAATATTATTAGAACAAGAAATGAATAGCTCTGTATTGTTGGTGTGCTTTTTCTCCTTTAGGTTTTTTGATACAATAAAAGTGTGGCCTATAAATTTGATTGATAAAAATACAAAAGGTCCTATAGGTATTATGCTAGATGATGTTGTAGCTGCAATTTTCGCCTTTGTTTTTATAGGAGCCTTTTATTGTTTATTGTTTATTTATGCAGAATAAAAAAATTTGTTATTCAAGCTTAATTATTCAGAACCTAAAGGATTATATACTTTATGCAACGAATTTGTCCAAGTGGGAAATACATGACGAATTTGATAATGTTATATTTACAGTAAATGGTACCAGAGAATCGTTATTTAATTTTGTGTTTTGTGAAGATCAATGTACTGAGCTTTCCATATGCAGAACTCTAGATTATCTCAAAGCACGAAATATAGAAGCAACATGGATAATAAGTCCACGTATAAAAATAGGGGGTATTTTAGAAAAATGCGAAATAAAACACGTTAGCACACCAAAAAAAGTTTTACTCAATATAAAAGATTATTTTTTGCCTGATGATGCTGTTCCAAATTTGAAGTTCAATGTTGTAAATAGTAATGAGCTCTTAGAGCAATTAGATTTACACACTTCTAAAATTTTTTATCACAGAATTAGTATTGTTAGCACATTTTTTCGCCAATTATCGAATTATGATGATAAGAGCTCAAGGTTAAGATTTTTTCTTGTAATGCTAAATAACGAAATTGTTGGAACATGCGGTCTTTATATTCAAGACAGCATAGCTGGTTTTTATAGCGATGGAGTTTTACCAATTTACAGGGGTCGTGGAATAGGAACTCAAATGGTTTTAGAAAGAATAAAGATAGCTAGGCAATTTGAATGCAAATACATAGTAGCACATTGCATGAAACCTTCTGTAAACCTTTATAAGAGATTAGGCTTTAGGGTATTGGGCAATCTTCACTTATATACCTCTTCAGCATAATCTCTTTGCTGAGAGGTTATAAATTTTTATGTTTATTTTGGAATACCATGTTTTTTTTGTATGAAATAGTTTTACTACTAATTCTAGTATTCTTCTTTTTCTCATATTCTAAATTAAAAATTAGTAATAAAATTAAGGACTTACAACATCAAAATGTTATCATAAATAATTTAATAGATACTGTAAATGATGGATTTTATATTTGGGACGCAAAAAAACGTATAGAAAAATTTTCTCCCAATTTACTAATTTTGCTTAATACTGTTTTTTATTCATTTAATGAGTTTGTAAATTTTTTTGAGCAATCAGAAAGCTTGATTAAAAGTTTTGCTGAGGCAAAGGAAATAAATAAATCTTTTACTCTAGATTTAAAGTCAAAAGACAGTGAGGTTTATTGCACATGTTATGGTAAAAGCATAATAGATTATTCTAATAATGTGATTGGTGTGTTGTTATGGATAAGGAATATCTCCGATTATAAGATAAAAGCTAATGAACTTGAGTTAGAAAATAGTAAGCTTATGCGAGAATTGGAGAACTATAAAAAAATTTTTGACTCTTTACCATTTCCAATACTGAAGCACAATAAGAATAAAAAAGTAAGGTTTTATAACTTATTTTATGATAAATATATAGGCAGCTCTAAAAAATTTACCGTTGCGAGTGGCTCCTATAACATAAAACCAGGAGAGTGTGTAATAACTTACAAGAATGAACCTAAGGTTTTTAATTTTGTTGAAGTTCCAATGCAAAATTCTAATAGCATAGTAATGTATGGAAAAGATATTAGTGATGAAAAAAAATTACATACTGAGCTAAGCAATTGTTTAGCTGCACAAGAAAGTTTGCTTGAGAAGATATCGATTGCTGTAGCGATATATAGTAAGAATCAAAAGCTAAAATTTTATAATAATGCTTTTATAAAAACTTTTCAGTTTGATCCAGAATTTTTGGAGTCTTATCCAACTTATCACGAGATTATGCTTCACCTATTTGAATCTAAAAAGCTTTTAGGAAAAAAGGATTTTCAAACTATTAATAATCAGAGACATGAGTTGTTTAAAAGATTACTGGAATCATATGGTGAAACAATACATTTCATGAACGGAAGAACGTTTAGAGTATTAACAATACCCTATGCTTCAGAGAGTCTACTATTTTCTTACGAAGAGTGCCAGAAATAACACTCAAATTACTTCTCTCTCTACCATAAGCTGTTTTACTTTCGCTATCGCTTTTGCTGGGTTAAGACCTTTCGGGCAGGTTTTTGTACAATTCATTATTGTATGACAACGATACAACTTAAATGGGTCGTTTAAAGAAGCAAGTCTTTCTTCTTTCTTATTATCACGACTGTCAGCAATCCATCTATAAGCTTGCAGTAATACCGCTGGCCCTAAAAATTTATCACCATTCCACCAATAGCTTGGGCAACCATTCGAACAGCAAGCACATAGTATACAATCAGACAGACCATCCAATTTTTTCCTATCTTCAGGAGATTGAAAGTATTCTTTATTTTGCAAGGTAGATTTATCTGTTTGTAACCAAGGTTTAATCGATTTGTATTGCTCATAAAATTGGCTTAGATCTGGAACTAGATCCTTTACTATATACATATGAGGTAGTGGATATATTTTTACTTCACCTTTTATATCATGTATAGATTTAGTGCATGCAAGAGTGTTGGTGCCATCAATATTCATTGCACAAGATCCGCATATTCCTTCTCTGCAAGAGCGTCTAAAAGTTAAGGTTGAATCTATTTCATCCTTTATTTTTATTAATACATCAAGTACCATAGGGCCACAATTATCCATATCGATAAAAAATGTGTCTATTCTTGGATTTTTATCATCATCAGCAGACCAACGATAAATTTGAAATCTTCTAATATTTTTTGCTCCAGTAGGAGTAGGATAAACCTTGCCCTTTTTATTAACTTTAGAATTTTTTGGTAAAGAAAACTGAACCATATTGCTTACCTTTTACAGCTAAAACCCCTTTTTTGTAAATAACATATTTTGGTATTATCTACCATACTTTTCCTTTTCAAATTCAAGCAAAGCTAAAATCTTGCTCTCTAAACTTTTCATTATAATTTCTTCATCTTCTTTTTGATGATCATAGCCAAGTAAATGCAGCAATCCATGAACTAACATGTGTGCAGTGTGAGTGATGATAGATATACAGTACTCATGAGACTCTCTTTCTATTGTATCTACTGCAATTGCTATGTCTCCTAGATCACATTCACTAGATAACTGTTCGCATGGAAATGATAGTACATTAGTTGGCTTATCTATTTCTCTAAACTTGAGATTAAGTTGATGTAGCAAGTTATCATCAGCGAGAGCTATTGATATATTAGGTTTATAATGATCTATTTTCAATTCTTTTAGAGAAGCGTTAATAATATTTAATACAAAACTCTGTGGGTCCTTCGTAATACTATGCCACCTCTTATCAAGAATATTTACTTCTAACATGAATAAAGCACCAGAAAGGATATTATCCCATCACTTGACATTGGAACCCAAAAAAGAAGAATTATAGACCATCGTATCATACACACAACTATACGAATATTGTACACTAGAAGTACGTCATCCCAGTGCCCCGACACTGGGATCCAGGAATTCTGATTAGACATTAGGTGAGTAAATATAAAAGCTATATTAAAACACAACATTTTTAACGTGGTTCCATTACAGCTGGATTCCAGCGTCAAGCACTGCTTTGTGTTTGATGAAAAATCGGCTACTTTGAAACAAACACTCATACAGCTGTATGTTGTGTGCTGAGGTAATATTGTTTGGCAACAGGTATTACACATCACTCATCCTTATTATTTCATTCCACTCATTCTCTAAAACTGGAGAAACTGATAAACGTGATTGTTTTAATATAACCATATTTTTCAAAAGTGGGTTTTGTTTTATACTTTTTAACGTCACTTGGTTACTTAAAGGTTTCAAAAGTTTTACATTCACCAGTCCAAATTTGGAATTATAAAAATGATAATACTCCTTTAATACTTCGACTATTCCAAGTATAACTCTCTCTTTACCTGTATGATAAAAAAACGCAAGATCACCTAATTTCATAGCTCTCATGTAATTTTGAGCTTGATAATTGCATACACCACTCCACTGCGTCACCTGCTCCTTCCCCATTTTTTGCCACGAGTATTCACTTGGCTCTGACTTGAATAGCCAAAATTGCATTATTTTTTTCTTCTTAAATAAGCTGGTATATCATAAACATTGCTACCCCACTTAACTCTTTCGTTTGTTTGCTCAGTTGAAGCATACTCTTTTGTTTCTAATGTTGGAATTTGATTATAAGGCCATTTAAAATTTTTTTCCTCTGCTGGGATCTTGTTTTTATTCACAGATGCATTGTCGTTACAGCTATCAATGCCAGTTGCAAGAACAGAAACTCTAACTCTTCCCTCCATCGCCTGATCAAAAGTGGCACCAAATATTATATTTGCATTTTCATCCACTTCTTCACGCACTCTATTGGCTGCAGCATCAACTTCAAATAGAGTCATATCTCCACCACCAGTAATATTAATCAATATTCCTTGCGCACCTTTCATTGATACATTATCAAGCAATGGATTAGATATCGCAGCCTCTGCAGCACTAATTGCCCTATCTTCTCCTTCCGCCTCTCCAGTACCAATCATTGCTTTACCCATCTCACTCATTACCGTTTCTATATCAGCAAAATCAAGATTAATCAGTCCTGGCATGATCATCAAATCAGTTACTCCTCTTATGCCAATATGCAGAACATTATCGGCGAGTTGAAATGCATCAGCAAATGTAGTTTTCTCGTTAGCAATTCTAAATAAATTTTGATTGGGAATGACAATAAGTGTATCTACGTATTTTTGCAACTCTTCAAGTCCAAGCTCTGCAGTGCGCATACGTCGCACACCCTCAAAACCGAACGGCTTAGTTACAACTCCAACAGTCAGTATCTTTTTTTCTTTTGCTCCTTTATCTTTAACCACCGCTCTTGCTTCTCTGGCTGCTTTTGCAATTACCGGTGCAGCACCTGTTCCAGTACCACCACCCATCCCTGCTGTGATAAAGAGCATATGGCTGTCCCTTATATGCTCCATAATTTCATCAATTGATTCTTCTGCTGCACCTTTACCAATATCAGGCAAAGCGCCGGCGCCAAGGCCCTTAGTTAAGTTAATACCAAGCTGAATTTTTTTATCACATAATGACTTCTCTAACGCTTGAGCATCGGTATTTGCTACAATAAAATTTACTCCTTGTAAATTGGATTGAATCATGTTGTTCACAGCATTTCCGCCAGCACCACCCACTCCCACAACGGTAATCCTTGGGTGTAATATAGGTAGATCTGGTAGACTAAGGTCAATTGACATTTAAACTTTACTCAAATATTAGTGAATTCACTTTGTTAACATTACTAATCAGTAGGTATAATAATCGCAGGCCTTCAAACAGCACTACTTAGAATGCAAAAAAAAAATTGTAGAAAAGGGACAAAAATCTATCCCTTTTACTTTGTTGAAGTCACCTATTTCGCTGGTTGTTGAGCTAATCCCACTACTACCGCAACTTCATTCAAGAGCGTTGATGCATCATTATCTTTTAACTTAATATTGCCATCTTCCATTGCAAGTTTATCACCATCTTTTTCACACTTATTGAGTACTTCTTTTACTGCATCAATTTGACTTGCCTTATTACTGTTTTTATATACATACATAGGCGCAGTTATTAAAGCTGCTGCTGCAGCAAGAACTACCAAACTAGCAATGAGTGGATGAGCAACTGCAAATACAGACATTGCAGTAATCGCAGGACTAACAAGTGCTGCAGCTTTTGTTCCAACTGTACAAACAAAAGTTGCATAAGCTGGACTTAAGAAATAAGCAGCCGTAAGCGAAGCTACTGTCGCAATTGCTACAAAAGTAGCAGCCGTCCTATACGGATGTTTTGCTACAAAACCATAACCCTTATCACAAACTTCTCCAACTTTACCTTTGATTGTTTCTACTATCGGCATAATTCTACTCCTAAAATATTAAAACTTCACTAATGGCAGTATATGGTAAAAAAAAGTTTTCTGTCAAGCAGATCAATTTATTTATACATTCTTATTCTGTAATTCAGCACTTCTGCAATGTGTGCTTTCTTTACCTCTTCACTTTTTACAAGATCTGCAATGGTTCTTGCGACTCTTAATACGAGTGTGTAGCCTAGATTAGAAATATAATTTTCTTTCAATGCGTATTTTAGCAATTCTACCCTTCCTGATCTGGTTCAGTGAATTTATTTAATGCTTTACCACTGACTTCTGCATTGCAACTAATATTAAATTTACTATAACGCTCAGTTTGAATTTTTCTCGCTGCTATCACCCTTCCTCTTATAACCTCGGTACTTTCTCCCTCCACAGGGATTTCAGGAGAAAGTATGCTAACGTTTGGCATTTCAATGCATATGTCTATTCTATCAAGCAAGGGCCTGATATTTTATTTCTATAATCTGTGCCGCATTTGGAGCTTTGTTGCACGATCTACTTGCATCACCTAAGTAACCGCACCTGCAGAGATTAATTGCAGCTATAAGTTGAAAATTAGCTGGATAAGTAATGTGAGCATTTGCACGTGCAATAGTAACTTTTCTATCTTCAAGTGGTTGACGTAGAGAATCAAGTACAAGCCTTGGAAATTCAGGTAGCTCATCAAGAAATAACACACCATTGTGAATCATGGTGATTTCCCCAGGCTTTGCATTTTTTCCTCCTCCTATCATCGCTGACATCGAGCATGAGTGATGAGGTTCACGAAAGGGACGAGTTACTTTAAATGTTTCGTTAAATGTTTCGTTACCGGCTTTTGTTATGCTAGAGATGATATTAACATCAATCATCTCTTGTTCAGTCAAATCGGGTAATAGCCCTATAAATCGCTTAGCAAGCATTGACTTTCCAGTACCAGGAGGTACAACAAGAAGCATATTGTGTCCACCTGCTGCTGCAATTTCAGCTGCTCTTTTTGCAACAATTTGACCTTTAATATCCTTTATATCTGGAACTGAATCTTTTTTCTTTGGGTGCAGAGCTATAGTTAAAAGTTACCGACTGAATTAACTGCTCACCCTTAATATGTAATAGTTTAGATTTGATCTGACAGATTAATAAAGTAAGATAAAAGTATAAATAAATTTTAAAGGAGTGTCAGACATGAGTACAACACAAGAAAAAATACTAGAACCAAAGCGCCGGCGCCAAGGCCCTTAGTTAAGTTAATACCAAGCTGAATTTTTTTATCACATAATGACTTCTCTAACGCTTGAGCATCGGTATTTGCTACAATAAAATTTACTCCTTGTAAATTGGATTGAATCATGTTGTTCACAGCATTTCCGCCAGCACCACCCACTCCCACAACGGTAATCCTTGGGTGTAATATAGGTAGATCTGGTAGACTAAGGTCAATTGACATTTAAACTTTACTCAAATATTAGTGAATTCACTTTGTTAACATTACTAATCAGTAGGTATAATAATCGCAGGCCTTCAAACAGCACTACTTAGAATGCAAAAAAAAAATTGTAGAAAAGGGACAAAAATCTATCCCTTTTACTTTGTTGAAGTCACCTATTTCGCTGGTTGTTGAGCTAATCCCACTACTACCGCAACTTCATTCAAGAGCGTTGATGCATCATTATCTTTTAACTTAATATTGCCATCTTCCATTGCAAGTTTATCACCATCTTTTTCACACTTATTGAGTACTTCTTTTACTGCATCAATTTGACTTGCCTTATTACTGTTTTTATATACATACATAGGCGCAGTTATTAAAGCTGCTGCTGCAGCAAGAACTACCAAACTAGCAATGAGTGGATGAGCAACTGCAAATACAGACATTGCAGTAATCGCAGGACTAACAAGTGCTGCAGCTTTTGTTCCAACTGTACAAACAAAAGTTGCATAAGCTGGACTTAAGAAATAAGCAGCCGTAAGCGAAGCTACTGTCGCAATTGCTACAAAAGTAGCAGCCGTCCTATACGGATGTTTTGCTACAAAACCATAACCCTTATCACAAACTTCTCCAACTTTACCTTTGATTGTTTCTACTATCGGCATAATTCTACTCCTAAAATATTAAAACTTCACTAATGGCAGTATATGGTAAAAAAAAGTTTTCTGTCAAGCAGATCAATTTATTTATACATTCTTATTCTGTAATTCAGCACTTCTGCAATGTGTGCTTTCTTTACCTCTTCACTTTTTACAAGATCTGCAATGGTTCTTGCGACTCTTAATACGAGTGTGTAGCCTAGATTAGAAATATAATTTTCTTTCAATGCGTATTTTAGCAATTCTACCCTTCCTGATCTGGTTCAGTGAATTTATTTAATGCTTTACCACTGACTTCTGCATTGCAACTAATATTAAATTTACTATAACGCTCAGTTTGAATTTTTCTCGCTGCTATCACCCTTCCTCTTATAACCTCGGTACTTTCTCCCTCCACAGGGATTTCAGGAGAAAGTATGCTAACGTTTGGCATTTCAATGCATATGTCTATTCTATCAAGCAAGGGCCTGATATTTTATTTCTATAATCTGTGCCGCATTTGGAGCTTTGTTGCACGATCTACTTGCATCACCTAAGTAACCGCACCTGCGTTGCTAGAACTTGCAAAGCAATTAGGAAATGTATCCCAAGCATGTAAAGTAATGGGATATTCAAGGGATACATTTTACCGCTTCAAAGAGCTATATGAAACAGGAGGGGAAAAGCATTATATGAGATAAACAAAAGCAAACCATTACTTACCAATAGAGTACCAAAGGATACAAAAGAAGCAGTAGTTAAAATAGCAGTAGAGTTTCCAGCATATGGACAAGAAAGAGCAGCTAATGAATTAAAGAAAAAAGGAATTCTAATATCTGCTAGTGGTATAAGGTCAATATGGCAAAGAAACGATCTCGAAAATTTTAAAAAGAGATTGAAAGCCCTGGAAGCAAAGGTGGTCCAAGACGGTATAATTTTAACGGAGGAGCAAGTTGCTGCTTTAGAAAAAAACTAGGGAACAAAAAGAAGCCAATGGCGAAATTGAGACACAACACCCTGGATACTTAGGTAGTCAAGATACCTATTATGTAGGCAATATCAAAGGTATTCGAAGAATTTATCAACAAACTTTTATTGACACCTACTCTAGAGTGGCCTTCGCTAAGCTTTATACGGAGAAAACTGCTATCACAGCTGCAGATCTTCTCAATGATAGAGTTATACCATTTTTTGATGAACAGAAAGTTCCATTGCTACGCATTTTAACTGATCGTGGTACAGAGTATTGTGGTAAACCAGGTAGTCATGCGTACCTGTTATATTTGGGAGTAGAAAATATTGATCATTCTAGAACCAAAGCTTATTCTCCACAAACTAATGGTATAAGAAATTAATACCTTTATAATCTGTAAAGCGAAATATGGAAAATGAGTAGCAGTAAAGAATTCACAAATTGAATGCACCCACTCTACAAATATAATATTGTAGAGCTCAAAAAAACCAACAATTGCAATTGTTGACTCTTCAAGTATAATTTGTTGAGATTTACACGAACCTTATTAGATGAAAGAGAAAGAAGAACAGTTTAGTTTTACATCAGACAACCTCAGAAAAGCGAAAAAGTCTATAGAGATGTATCCTAAAGGTAGAGAAGGTAGTGCCGTCATGCCTTTACTATACCTGGTTCAAGAACAATGCGGATGGGTTCCTGAATCTGCCATGCGCTACGTTGCTAACATGCTTCATATTCCACATATTCGTGTATATGAAGTGGCAAATTTTTACACCATGTACAATTTAAAACCAGTAGGTAAATATCTCATACAAATTTGTAGAACAACTCCTTGCTGGTTGTGCAATAGTGAAGAAGTGTTAAATACCTTTAAAAAGAAACTAGGAATCAATATCGGTAAAACTACTAAAGATAATCTATTCACTTTAAAGGAAGTTGAATGTCTTGGTGCATGCGTTAATGCCCCTGTTGTGCAGATCAATAATGACTTTTATGAAAACCTCACTCCTGAAAAAGTGGAAAATATCATAGCAGAGCTTTCAAGCAAATAGATGGAAAAGTTTTTGTTTAGGATAACCAAGCAATCAGGTTCTGCAAGAGTTGGCACAATTAAAACTCCAAATGGAAACATAGAAACACCAGCATTTATATTTTGTGCAACCAAAGCTGCCATTAAAGCTGCAGATATAGAAAGAATCAGAGAAGTAGGTACTCAGATAATACTTTCCAACACTTATCACCTAATGCTTCAACCTGGAGAGGATACTGTGGCAAAACTTGGTGGCTTGCACAAGATGATGGGATGGAGTGGACCAATGCTCACTGATTCTGGTGGATACCAGATATTTAGTTTAGGACACGGGTCAGTTTCGGAAGAAATAAAGGGAATAAGACAGAAGCAAAAAACTCTGATCAAAATTAACGAAGATGGGGCAATTTTTCGTTCTTACATAAATGGTAAAACTTATTGCCTAACTCCTGAAAAGTCTATACAAATTCAACAAAAATTAGGTGCAGATTTAATCCTAGTTTTAGATGAATGTACTCCATTCCATGTCAGTAAAGAATACACAAGAAAATCAATGCTCATGAGCCATAGATGGGCTGAACGTTCTTTAAATGAGTTTGAAAAAAGTAATGATGGCAAACAGGCGCTGTATGGAATTAGCCAAGGCGGAGTGTATCAAGATTTACGTGGGGAAAGTTGTGACTTTATCAACAATTTGCCATTTTTTGGTCAAGCAATAGGTGGATCGCTTGGTCAGAGTAAAGAGCAGATGTATGACGTAGTTTACCTTACTATGAAACGTTTAAAAAAAGAGAAGCCTACTCATTTGCTTGGTATTGGTGGAATTATGGACATTTTTCGTGGAGTAGAGCTTGGTGTTGACACATTTGATTGTGTGCATCCAACTCGCCTCGCAAGACATGGTGGCGCACTTGTTAAAGTAAAAAACAGAGATTCTATTTCTTCAAAGTGTAAAGAGCATATTAATTTGCGAAATCAACGATTCGAACTAGATGATAACCCAATTGAAAATGACTGTTTGTGCTTTACTTGCAGAAAACATTCAAGAGCCTATATACACCATTTACTAAAAGCGAAGGAATTGCTGGCTTACACACTCGTTACCATTCACAATGTTTTCTTCATGAATAAGTTGATGGAATCAATAAGACAAGCAATATTGAATGATAGGCTAGATCAGGAAAAAAACAATTGGATTAGTGAAATACCGCTGCATTGTGAATTATATACCTAGTTCATATTGTGTGCATGTGCGTTGCATTTTTTAATCTTCTTTAAAAACTTGACAGTACCGTATATATAAGGGTAGACTGGGGATATAATTTTGTTGGGCATTTATGATTAAGAATAAAGAAAAACATCAAATGGCGTTTTGCGTTTCGGCCTTTACACTCTTAGCTGGTTTATCATTGATCGCAACTGGAATTGCAGCAGCTACTGTACCTGCTATAGCTTCTTGTTTAGTGACAGGAGGAATTTTAACTGCCTTGTCTATTATGCAATCAGTAGAAAGCTATTTATTTTTACAAAACAGCGAAAAAATTTTCAATAAAATGATTGGTGGTATACGCGATGAACCAGAAAGGAAAATTTTTATAGAAAGGATTTTGCAACCATTCATTGGACTTTTTAGTGAGTATAAGCAACATAACTAAAGTACACTAAGCATAGAAACCACTTTATCGTAACTTGGCAGCGGATTAATTTCTCCAATTGCAGCTAAAGTAATTCTTTCATGCTGAGATAGCAATTCTTCTGCTGCTTTTTTTATATCGTAAATAGTAACAGCACTAATTTTTTCTATTAATTCGTTTTTACTGATGTATTTATTATAGTTACCGTAGTAGTGTCCTAACTTTTCAGCACGCGAGCTAACACTTTCGCGTGACATTAAAATTTGAGATTTTACTCGTTCTTTTACTCTATTTACTTCTTCTTCTTTTAAATCATCTGTAGACAATTTCTTCAACTCTGTCGTTATAGCTTTCAAAAGCTTATCTAGATTACTGCTATCTGTACCAGCAAAAATCGAAAGCATTCCTGTATCAGCACAGCTAGAGTTGAATGAGTAAATGGAATAAGCAAGCCCCCGCTTTTCTCTTACTTCCTGAAGCAGGCGTGATGACATACCACTTCCCAGTATGGCATCAAGAACTTTGAATGTGTGATATCTGTTATCATCACGAGAAACACTAGGTAGACCAATTAATAAATGTACTTGATCTAATTTACGATGTTCTAAATACTCACCACCGGTATAACTTGCATTCTCGCTTTTTTTCAGCTCTTTTGAATGAACCTTTGAGAGAAAGTCTTTGATTAATTGAACAACTTCCTCATGTTCAACATTTCCTGCAACAGCAAATATAATGTTCTCGCCGAAGTAATGCTCATTTATATAGTTATCTAGATTAGCTCGAGTAAAAGATTTGACAGTATCTTGCGTGCCCAAGATTGATCTACCAAATGGTTGATCTTTATAAGCTGCTTCAAAATACTTATCAAAAATGATATCGCTCGGTGAATCATTAGTTTGAAAAATCTCTTGTATTACAACACTCTTTTCGCGTTCCAATTCATCCTCTGGAAATGTAGAATTCATTAATATATCTATTAATATATCAATGCCAGTATTTATATCTTTTTTAAGAACCTTTGCGTAGTAACTTGTACTTTCTCTACCGGTGCAAGCATTGAAAGCTCCACCTATGTCGTCAAAAGCTTTTGCAATTTCAAAAGCAGTTCTTGTCTTTGTTCCTTTGAAAGCCATGTGCTCTAGGAAATGAGATATTCCATTTTGACTTGCACTTTCAGCTCTACTGCCAACACCAACTCGTATATTTAAAGCTACGGAATCAACTTCATGCACTCGCTCAGTTATTATGCGTAGACCATTATCTAGTTTTGTTACTTGTGGTATATTCATCTTATATATTCTTCTTTAAATTCTCTTCTACAAAATCCCAATTGATCAAATGATCAAGAAAAACTTTTATGTAGTCAATTCTGCGATTTTGGCAATCCAAATAGTATGCATGTTCCCATACATCCATAGTAAGTAGTGGCACCTGGCCATAAATTAGCGGTAGATCCGCATTTGGAGTTTTAGTGATTTTGAGTTTTCCTTTTTCAAGCACTAACCACACCCATCCACTACCAAACTGGCTTACTCCATAATGTGAAAATTCTTCACAAAATTTGTCAAAGCCACCAACGTCATCTTGAATTTTTTTTGCTAGCAGACTATCATCTTTAGGTTTACCACCACCATTTTTTTTCATTGAATTCCAATAAAAAGTGTGATTCCAAACTTGTGCTGCATTGTTAAAAATAGGAACTGTATTATTGTTTCCATGAACCTTCGTTACTAATTCCTCAATTTGCATATGTTGATAATCTGTGTTTTCAACCAGTTCGTTGAGTTTATTTAAGTATCCCTTATGGTGCTTATCATAATGAAAATCTAATGTCTTTACAGATATATAAGGCTCTAAAGCTGTTTTATCGTACGGCAACCCAGGTAAAGTAAAACTCATGCTGACCTCTTTATTTTTCATGGTATGGTAATATGTGCTTTTGCGCAACAGATAATTTAGTTAGGTAGTGATTGCATTTATTCTAAAACAAGCGATACTAGCAAGATAATTATGTTTCTATTTTGTAGGGGTAATATTTGAGTTCATATAGTAATTTTAAGAAATATGTTAAATTCGGAGATGTTCCTACCAAAAGCGTTCGAGGTAAAGAAGTTCCACAAAATAATTTCTATAAATCCGTTCATTATATTAATAGTATTATTGGGCAAGTGAAGAATGTAGCTCTTGGTAGTTACAAAAAAAAAATTCCCACGATTTGATTATTACTTTTGCGTTAGCTAGTGTCATTCTGCAACCTTTATATCTAGCGTTAGCGTATTTGTCATACTGGCCAGCAAAGGTTAGCGAAAGTAACATATAGTTATGATCTTAAGTGCAATACAAGATCATTGATAGATTATTCATCTATGTTATCAAACAAGGCACGGAATCACAGTGATACACTAGCTATATTTGTTAACGCAGTTTTGAGTTATGCTGTTAGTGCTGTCATTTGGGCTGCTGCGCTTGTTATTACACCACTAGTTTGGACTATTGATAAAGTAGCAAGTTTTTCAAAATAGATATCCTACCAAGTACATGTGAAACCATTGTATCCGTGTGGCAAAATAAAGTAGACGAGATAAAGACACCTATAGAAGCAAGAGGATGTCATGCCAGTGCGTGACACTGGCATCCCGATAGAATGTTGAACATTTTTTTTGCCTTTCGAGAGCGAGTTCTTGCAACCGAAACACTACATGCACGTTATCATCATCAATTTCAATGCGTTGAACTAATTTTCTTATTATCTCAAGTTTAGTTTCCCAATCTGCCTGATTAAGCTCTCTCAAAGGAAAAACTTTCTACACTGTTTGTGATAAAATCTAATTCTCTCTGTAGCCTCTTTTCATCGATAGCTTCTTCCCTTTGATCTCTGATTCCTTTAACTCCTTTTCCATACTCTCAACTTCTAAGTCATACTTTTCCTTCGTTATATGACCCCTTGCATATACATAAGCTAATCTTTCTATACCTTGTTCTATTTTATCTGCACGTTTTTCAATCTCATCCTTTGCCTGCTTATTTTCATATTTTAAAAGTCTAACCTTTGTCATCGCCTCTGGTTCTTTGAGTACCATCTTCATTTCTTTCCATACTGCTTCTTCTAGTATATCAACTCGTATTGATTTGCTGTTACACACCCTATTCCCACAAAAACGAATTGTTTTTTTTCTTTCAGTCCTCGGAAAAATCTTATTTAGCTTAGCTATAGATGTTTACAAAAGAAATTCAAGTAAGTGAAGAAAGAAAAATTATTTTTGCAATACCGTAGGTACGCTCCACAACTATATTGAAGTTTTTATTGCACTCAAAACCTTCATTTTTCCTCATTTCTAGAATTATTAACGCATTATCATTTAACCAGCCTGAGTGAGCTAACTCGTCTAAAGTTGAGTTAACCAGATTGATATTATAAGGTGGGTCCATAAAAACTATATCGCACTTTGAAATAGGTCTTGGTAATCCGTTAGCATTGCAACAAATTAACGTGATATCGTTCGTAATTCCAAGATCTTCTGCTGTTTTTTTAGGCAGTTGCAAATTGTAATAATCTGAATCTACCATGAATGCATGTTTAGCACCTCGAGAAAGTGCTTCAAATGAAAAAGAGCCACTTCCGCAGAATAAATCAAGTACATTTAGGTTATAAATAGGTTTTCTTGAAGAAAGTATACTAAATATTGCTTCTCGGACACTACTCATAGTGGGACGTGCAGATAAATTCTTGCCTGTAGTTATTTTTCTTCCACGATATTTACCCGCAATAACACGTAACATATAAAACAAGTTCGAAGTTAACTAATTATTTATAATAGACATTTAATGTCAACATAGCTTCAGCAGTCTAATAGAAAGAAGGTTGCTTGTGAAGGAACGCAAGATCAACCGCTTTTCTTTGATTTATTTTCTATACTGATTGCACGACCAATCTCGTCTTGTAAATCATCATGGTTGTTTTTTTCATCATGACCCATCCCTTCAATTCTACTTTCTAACTCCAACTTAATTAAAGTATTGATTTTCTCTATACTATCGAGGAAATTGTGACACTCTTCATCACTATATTCCTCACCGGATGCTTTTTTTTCTATAAATAGACTTTTTAACCCTATTAGATCAGAACTCTGATCGGCATTCAACACAATACTTCTCTCTATAAAACTAAGATCTGATAGTAACAAACTAACCTCTAATAGATCTTCACTTTCAATGTTTGCAAGATTATCAAGATCGTCTAAAATAGAGAACATCTTAAGCTCCTTCTGTGCAATTTCTTTGTCTTCTTTGTCAAATTCTGACGATAGCCCTTTATCATTTATAAGTCTCTCATTCAGAGCTTTATTTAGCTTTGAAAAACTAACATCACCTTGCTTAGTGCTATCTAGTAACAAATCCACCCTCGCTCTGCGCGCATTTAAAACATCATTGTAATCGTTTAAATTGATATTACCATCTTCGTCTTGCTGAAGACCATAATAACCTAGCCCTTTGAAATTACGATTCTTCATCATTCTCTATGTTCTCATTCCTTTCATTATCTTGACGCTCTCTATCTTCTCCGGCACGTATAGCTTCTGTAGTGTTTTTTAGGGTTTCTGGTTCCGTACCTAATTTTCGATTTGATTGATTAGGCTTATTTTCTTTTGATGATTCATCTTCTTCTGGTTCTCTCTTGCGGCCAATAGTGTAGTCATGAAGCTTCTCAAGAAATTCCCGTCTATATGTTTTTGCTCTATAGAGTAGATTATGCTGGTAACCATCCTTTTCTCCTGTAGCAGGGTTAATTCCTATAGAGTCGAGACCATGTTTCCAAGTAAACTTCATAGCATCTTCTATTGTATAGCCCAAATGTGATCCTACATATCCTTTATAATATTCTAAATATTTATCAATTCTTCTACGTGCAATATCTTCTTTATCAATTCCAAACGCCCTGTAGATTTTTTCCTCAAGCTTATCAACATCATTTTTAGGTGATGTTGCAAATTTTGTTGCTTCAATAGTAGCACCTACAAGCTTACGTGGCACATTAATAGCATATTTCAGCACACCCCCAACTCCTGGTATTCTATCTAGCAAATTAGCTGTACCTCCAGCTAATCTGTCCGGTACATGAGTAGCCCAATCACCTAAAGACTCTAACCCTCCACCAATTTTATCTTGCATCTGTTGTTTTAATCCCTGCATTAAACCAGTCACAGGTGATGCTTGATACATACTAGATATATTGTAAACACCAAACCCACCACCGGCAATGCTTGAGCCCATCTGTTGTACAAACTCCTTCAAAGAAAACATCAAAAACGAAAGCAAGAACAATACAAAGATCTCTCCTGCGTTGATTAAATAACCTCTCTGTATGTCTTGCACCCTTTGGTAATCACTATTTTCTTTATAATTTTTGCAATCCTCACAACCTTTAGATTTCTGACAGTATTCACTGTTGGGATCCTTATATAAATCATGAAGTTTCAGTATTCTACAACCTTGTTTTTTTATCTCACTCCGCACTAAAGATCTTATTTCATTAATTATCTCCCTATAACTATAGCATTTATTTATATCTTGACAGTAGCGTTTTATTATTTCACTAACACCACCTATCCTTTTCTCTATATTGTTGATCAGTAATATAATGTCTGCCCTCTCTGATGCATGAGATAAACTATTTGTTAAGCGTACTATATCTTTTGCACTACAGCCATTACTAACTATAATATCACTTTCCGCAATATAGTGCTCTGCTGGATTATCTTTAGTTCCAGGAATTGGATTAAAGAAAGGATAATCTATATAACGAAAACCTTTATTAATGTAATCTGGTGGAAGAGGGATATATCCAGCGCCACCAGTAAACTTTACTGTACCACCTACTCTGCTTAGTTTTTCTATACCTTCTATATTCTTATCTACGTTCAATGGAGAAGCCTCTCCAATAGCATAAGGTACAAAAATTTGCCCTGGAGTCCAGCTAAAGTATTCTTTATCAATTATACAAAAACCACCAAATACCCATTTTGGAGCACATAACTTTATTTCGAGCCATTTATTATAGCACACAGTAAAGCCTAACTGTTTATAAAAGGTATTCATTATCATCGCACCAAGTAATGACAGCAGGGTAAATATCATAATTGATTGCAAACAGAAACTAATACAGAATTTTATCCAACCCTCAAATAAACTTTTCAGTGGTGAAAATAAAATAGAGATTAGGAATAGCGGCATTATAGCTACAAGAAAAGCTATACCCATAAAACCAGAAAGGAATATTATGTAAGCATACATACACAGCAGGAAATATAAGACAATCCCTATAAAAATAGCCGGTATCATAAGGAGACTTGCCCACATTTGATAATGTAAAAATGCTGCAAACTTTTTCCAAACAGAGTAAGCAAAAAACTTATTAAACATATCCTCGATGAAGCTAAACAATTTAGCTTCATTTCCTTGAGCAACGTTTGAACTACCTCCGGTGTTCATGTTGGGAGCAAAATTAGTAATTATGCTTATCAATTGTTCAAGACCTTTAACAAATAAAACAAGAAAATGATCATAGAAAAATCTAAAACTTCCAGGAGATATAAGCACTATTACTAGGGTGATTTTCATCATTCTGATGAGCATATCATGCTTAGTTTCTCTTATCATTCCAAAAAGATAAAGAAGCGATGAAATCACTATAAATAGAACAAGCAAGGAAAGAACAAAATTGTGAAAGCTCGTACTTTTTTCAGCTATATTTTGAAACATCGCTTGTGCAGCTGCAGGATCATTGCTATCAAAATGCTTTTTACAATTTTCGTTAATCAACAATACACATTTTAGATAGTTATAAATGTAATCAAAAAATCCAAAGTTACTTGGTTTCTGCACTCCGCTCAAAAATTCAAAAGAGTAGCCACCTGCATTATCTAGATAATATCTATCTAATATCTTTACATATATTTTCCATCCTTTTTCTAACCTCACCGTATTACAATTCCTGTCCTGTAATGTGGTGTTATCTCTGTCTAAAGTAAAAAGCCCACTTCCATCTTCCGCTACGGAATTGTAACCTAGATGTACAGTAGGAGACTCAGGGTTACGCATGGATTTTAAATTTTCGTTAGGACTAGAATCGCTAGTCCTTTTAAATAAAAGATAAGCACCATGTCCGTTAGTAAACCAACATGGAACACCGCGTTTTTCTCTGTTATCATCTTCACTAATACACTTGCAATTTACAGTACAACTTGCATGAGGATTACTTGAAATTTTTTGTGTACTAGATTTGTAATCATTACAAATTAATCGAAAGTCAGGCAAACTATTATCGCCTTGTTTACCTTCAAACTTAGTCGCATATTTTAGCTGTTCCAAGCTTTGCAAACCATAACTACCTTTAGATTCTTTCTGATTATTATTACTCCAAGATGTCCATGCACCATTTACTCGTACTACTAAACTATCTCCATTGGTTTCAAATCCAGTATCTTTCCACTTCACCACTTGATTAGGGTGAAAACCATAATTGACTTTACCAGTATCATAGTCAATAATTTCCTGATCTTCGGGAACAAAGGCATCGTGATCTCTCGAAAAATGAGCACCAACTGCAACCGGTTCGGGACCAAAATAATCAGCAGATATACATCTTGGAAAAGGCATATCATTCTTACTACAACCTGTAAACAGTACACAGATTACCAAAATTAATAACCTAAACCAACATTTGCCTAAGCGTGATTGCATACCTAAACTTTTCCCAATACAGAATAAATTTCTAAAACCTTACTTCAAATATCTTTTTAATTAGTTACTAAATATATCTCATCAATCTTCCTTGACTTGTCCTTTTGTTTTATCAGAATCCTTTTGCTTATCTGGCTGGCTTAGTGTTTCATATTTGCTCATTTCTCTGCCAGTACTCGCTTTCCCATCTGCTTGCTTTGGTGTATCAGGCAATTTAGCTTCAATTTTGCTACGATCTTTACTCATTCCCTGCTTGATGTTATGTATCATATTTTGGGTTCTATCATCAAGGCCAACAGTTGACAGCATAGCTTGTGATGCGCTCCTAGAAATATGACTAACACTTTGAGCAACTCCATAACCAGAGCTGAACAACGACTGCGCCATAGTTTCTGATATAGAAACAAAAGCTTCCATTGCACTAGCAACGATGAGATATATAAATGCCTGAATTAGATCTATAGGTAATGCTGCAAAGTGCCCATCAGCCCTTTCTCCAGTACTGAGCGCAACATCAACAGTAGTACCAGGATTATACCCAAGAGGTAATATTGATTTTATAAGACACAGATCATACGATAAAAAATTTACACTAATTAAGCATTGATAGCATGCAGAAAAATTTGTGAGGTTGTATAGAACTGAATACATTAACTGGTTTAAAAGAGACAAGGATGAAAATAAAATGACTGGTTGAAATGAAACATGAGCCAGCGTTTTTATCCAATTATCAAATAATGTTTTAGTTTGTTGAAATAGAATAAATACGATAAATAAAGGTGCTAATGACAATAAAAATGCCACTAAAACAGTAGATATTACATACTTAAACGTAGCACTAATAATGCATCTTAAAAACACAAAAGTAGCATAAAGTATTGCCAAAAATGCAATAAAGCCAAAAGGTCCTGATAGCATTAAAGACAAAAATTTCAGCCATGTTCCTCCTGTAAATAATACTCCCGCTGTTAAATCTAAGAATGCAAATTTTTTACCTCCTTCTCCTATATAGCCAGAAAAACTATCAACTAAATAAATGCTACCATCAACAAAAAGCCCAGACAAAGTCGTACCAAAGAATTCCCAACTTCTATCACTAAAAGCAAAAGCTATAAATGCTATTTTGAATATTCTTATAATAAAATCGAATTTACTTAATTGTATTGTTCCAAGCATATAGCCAATAACAGTAAATGTAACGTATAGAATAAGCAAAGCTCTTATTCCTTGTAGAAGCCCCTTTCTATATCCTTCATATGGAATTTTAATTCCGTCTTCACCCCCGTCTGTTATGAAATCAAAAATCTTGTTTACAGTTGATGAAATAAAATCGTTTATTTTTCTTTTTAAAAAGAAATTTACTGTGTATTTGTTATCTTCATAATATTTGCCTTCTTTGTCCGTAATATCATCTTTCTTGACGTTTTCTACATTAATACCAAAGTATATCTTTTTAGAATCTTTATCCTTTAAATGACTTCCATCTATTATGTAATAGTCTACATTATCCTCTGTTATTTTATCTAATTCCTTTACTTTTTTGAAATTATTAGTCTCTCGAGCAGATGGATCTTCTGGCGGGCTATCACCCAAGTACATATACAATTTTTTGCCACTATCGAAGTTACATGATCTAGTTACTTCAACATGATATCCACCTCTATGAAGAAAGTAATTGCCATTGCTTGCTATAGCAAGCATTACACTACTACCAGGTTTCACCTTTTTATTTATCTCATAGTCATGATTTAACTTTAAGGAAAAATCCCTAAAATCATTACTTATTTTTGAGCATACTAGGCCATCACTTGTTTCTTTTCTTTTTGGAAAACATTGAACAGTATTCTGATCATCAAGATCGCCAATTTTTGCAACAAGAGCTTCGGCCCAGGAGATATCTCCAGTTTCTTCTTCAATGTTTGATATAAAATCAGTGTTATCTTTATTTTCTTCAATCTTTTTAAGTTTATCTTCAACTCCTTCAAGATGAGAATACATATCACATTTGTTGTTATTATCATAATTTTTGTACCTTACAGAAGAAACACAATTTCCATTAAAATCTATACCTTCTTTAGTATAACATATCTTCTGATAGTAACAATTAAGCTCATAAGAGCCGCACTTGCTTATCTCATTAAAATCACATTTTTTCCCATTACATAATTTATCCAGTCCTATTTTAGTTCGTCGTAAATCTAACAATGCACCATTTATCCATGAATTTTGAATATAATCCTTATTAAAATGTACCTTATTATCATATGGAGTGTAGCCATTACCAACTAGCACTTTTCTTTCTTCTATGTTCTCTTTATTAATCTTAGGAAATTCTACTTTAGTCCTCTTACTACTTTCTCCACAAAAGAACGTTCCTCCATTGAGCATGTCTTTTATTGTAGCTTTGTCTTTTCTATCATTTTCTTCAGCTCTATAGCAATTGTCATCAAAGCTGATACCTTTCCCTTCCGGATTGTCATAATCAATCGTTATCTCTCTGGGAACTAAGCTAAAGCTTAACTTATCACCAGGATTTGCTTTAATTCCAGTATCTACATAACGTCTATTGCTATAGAATTCATTATTTCCAAAGCCTATATCACCACATATTTCTCGTTCATCAAGACTAGCATTATCAATTAAGTTATTACTGTAATTTGGTATTAAATCATTAGCACAAAATACAGCGGGCACGAGTACTCTCTTTGGATTTTTCCCTTCTTTAAGAGGACAAAAATTCACTAACCCACCAAGAGTAAATTTGATTTTTTCATCCTTGCTAATTACTTGATCAGAATCAACCCAATGAATTTTAACTCCTTCGCCAGCTTCACGAACTGGAACATCTATACTGACACTAGTATTTATGCTATGCAGCCCAGGTTCAACACAATCCATTGTGCAGCCATTAATTACAAGACATAGTATTAATAATAATGATTTTCTGCTCATCATTGATTGCCTGTGTTTGTCGGTATCTTAGGTGCTGATCTTTGAGCTGATTGTGGTATTTGAGGTCTTCGACTTGGCGTACCAGATTGCTGACCTGCTCTTCTTTGGATACTTTGTTCATCTAAACCTACTGTTCCCATTAAGCTTTGCTGATATTGCCTTCCTGGTTCGCTTGCCACATAAACACCAAACAACGAATCAGATATTGTTGAAGATGCCTCAACTAAAGCTTTCATAGCATGTCCCAAAATCACAAAAGCCATCATAGCTGTGATGTTAGGTGCATGTTTGGAAGCATAACCATAAATAATACAAGGATTAAAAATCTTTAAGTTAAGATTAAGTATACATGTAGGGCAGACCTCAAAATTAAAGATCGAATACACAATATAATCCATAGCCTGGCTTATTAATGATATAAAAATTAAAAGCACTACCGGATGAATTGCAAATCTTGCTAAATTTTTGACCCAATTGTGAAACATCTGTCTAGTATATCCAAATAGAAGGCAAATAATAAAAAGAGGCGCCAAGGAAAGCAATAATGCAACTATTGCTATAGATGTGATAAAAGAAAATAAGGCGTTAAACATCGATAAGCTCACTGTTATCAAACCCCAAATCACCAAGCAAAACGATACAATACCCAAAGGACCGGAGAATATAAGAGATACTATTAGTAACGCTGAGTTTGCTGATAAAAACCTATTGAGCGGTAAATCAAGAAATTCAAAAACATTTGATGTTGTACCTCTGAAATTTGCTATTTCTATTAACTGTTTTGGAGCATTAACAAAAATAGAAAATGCATTGTTATAAAAAAAACTCCAACTGTTATCGTTCAGCAATTGGGTAATAACTCCTATCTTTACACATATAATTAAAAATTCATATATAGAAGTATGAGACAATCCAAAAAAGTAATAAAGGGTGTATAAAACTATATATAATACTAATAACGACACTATTGTAGATCTGATGGTATTTGTTCTATTTGATGCTACAAAACTTTGATAAAGAGACTTCACAGGGCTAATATCAGAGTGAATCGCGTTAGTGTCTTTGTAGCTAGAACCGAAAAATGCAGTTTTTACTTTTTCATCAAAAAAATTATATATCGCACTAAAAGTTCTTACAGGTGGCTCTTTAGTTGTAAGGTTAATGCTAAAATGACCCTCATTTTTCTTATAATCACAGCCATAATCTCTTATTCCGTAATATATAGTGCCACTCTTGTCCTTTAGCTTTTCTTTTAAGCCTTCCATATATTGAGTATTATAAACTTTGCTAATGTCTACAGGTATATCTCCCTGAATTTCATCGGGCTCACGCTCAAGAAATTCGTCAGAAACGCTTATATATAAGCTTTTTTCTAAATCAGGGATTTTTGTTACTCTTATGTTAAAACCACCCCTGCCCTTACCATCACCCAAACTAAAAGTTAACTCTGGTTTTGGATGGTTACGATCCATCTTATGATCACAGCTAAGACATATACCACCTCCTGGAACGCGTTCAAGTTCCTGATTATCCACGTAAACCTTTAACGTTGTAATGTCAGTTTTTAACCCTTTTACCTTTGATATGCTATCAATAACGTCAGCAACATCAGGGTTACCTTGTGTATTATTGTATTCAGTATATACGCAATTTTTAGTGCCAGCGGCAAAGCTATATTTACACACCCTTCCACAAAGTAAATTTAACATGCGCGTATCTATCTTACTTGCACTGCTCTCTGAAATATTTTTACAGTTTCCATTGACCCCGTCCTGTCTTATATAGTCGACGACATTTCTAGTTTCCTCTATTTCACTTTGATCTAATTCTGAAGACCAGTACTCTTTTCCATTTAACCATTGTCGATTGCCGATTTCATATTTATTAGGACATATTCCACCTTGACACTTCTCTTGATTTAAAATATTTGAAAAATACTCCTTTTCCCCTTCAGCGCAATTTTCTTCAATTTTTTTGTAGGTGACCATGCCATTATTGTTTTTACACATTTTACTTACAACAACACTCAAGCTTATCGCATCGCCAGCTTTAAGCGCAAACGGTAATGTAACGTTTGTTACTCCAGGTCCAATTGCAAAATCTTTATATTGCGAACAAAAATTAACCTTATTAGGTACTATATTAATCTCTGTTACTTTTATTTTATCCGAAATATAGACTCCAGAATCAACCCATTTCTGCTCTGTTGACACTATATCCAATTTCTCACGCAAGCCTGATGGATCTTCTGGCTTAATACACCCGCACCCAGATAATAAAAAGAGTAGCACAAAACTTATGCATAGCTTAACCAAGTTTTGGTTGCTCAAATGTTCAAACATCTGTTACTCACCTGAGCTCACTCTCCACCTGATTTTATAGATTCACTAGAGGAAGATCCCGATCCCTTATTATCATCTCCACCTCCTCCAGAGGAAGATCCCGATCCCTTATTATCATCTCCACCTCCTCCAATAGCCCCTCTTGCCTTATTTACAGCCGCAGCAGCAGCTTGACCAGCACCTCCAGCAACAGCTTTGGCAGCAGATAAAGCTTTATTCACCATTTGTGCAGGGGTTCCACCTGAACCAAGTGCTGCTCTATGATTACCAGCAAGCTCAGCAGCCATGCCGGGAAGAACGTTTAAAAAGTGGTAAAAGAGGAATAATACTAAACACAATTTTAACAATTCTCCGATTAGAGAGCTGCCAAACTCCATGTATGTAAAGTCGAATAGACCAAGTATGCTGCTCTTTTTAAAGCTATAATTTTGCATCACACATGCGAGAGTAGTTTCATTTTTATCACATTCCCCATCTTTCAATTTAAACCACTGTTTTTTCTCACTATATGAGATTTTTGCTTGTTTCGTTTTATATGACTCGTCCAGTTCAAAATTTAAATTTTTAAAATAGATTTTATCACATGCTATGAACATAAAAGATAGAAATGCAAAAAGGATAACTGGGTATAAACTGTAGGTAATTAACTCTTTTAGCCAACCATCAAAATATCCCTTAGTATGTTGAAACAAAACCATAGGAATGAATAAAGGCGATAAGATGATAATTACACTAAGAGCAACTAAAGATAAGATAAATACATAGCACATCCACAAAATAACCATCATCATCAAAATCGCCATAAATATACAGACAAGAGCTACTAAGATCTGTCCACCACCGAAAATAATACCAATCACCGAACCTGCAACTAACAAGACAGGAGCAGCGCCAAGCAAAACCGCTAACGTTACAACACCTCCAGTACCAATTTTGCCACCAATTCCATCTAAAGGGGCACCTAAATAAAATAAAATTCTGCAATCAAGCCTATCCCAAGGTGCAAGATAACTGTAAGATACCCTCTTTCCTGCACGATCGTATTCATAATCTGCACCTGACTCATAATTACATATATTTTTACTTTCAGATGATGCTTTAAGCACTATCTCTGACAAACCATTTGAAAGCTTTGTTAATTCCCCGTAATAATGAGACATAGTGCTACCTGTCGTAAAGTAAATCACTAAAGCGAATTTAATGATCAACATGTACATTTCTTGCGGACTACGCACTCCACCAGACACAACTTTTATAGAGAACAGCATTAAAGCTAAAACTAGAACAGCAGTTACAGTATTTTTCAACTTTCCTTGTGCTACAGATAAAAAACTACCCTTCTCCTGTCCTTTTTTTTCTCCATCTTCATATTTTAGCTTATCACCATTTGAGTCAATACCTGCAACTAAATTATCTAACGATTCCTTAATGCACTGCACTATCATAGAAGTTATAGGAATAGGAGATAATGACTTACTTCCCGCTTGATTGTAGCAAGCTTCAGAGACATACGAGCTAAAACATCTTTTGTTGTCATGACCTACAAAAATCTTTCCTTCTTTTTCTTTTTTCCTGATAAGAGTTCTATAATCTTCATCCCCGTTGATAAAATTCCTTTCTTCACCACCTGTACCATCTTTATTTTTGAATAACATCACAGATTGTTCACACATAGGAGCAATCGGATCAGGTGGTAATTGCGTGCATCCTATATCAATTCCTTGCGGCCAAGCAGTTCCAGCTCCGCCAACTTCAGCCAATTCCACACATAACCTACCCATTTTTCTCACTGCCCTGAACGTTGATCCGTATATGTCTTCGCTCTGTCCAGATTTAAGCACTTTACATTCTAGATCGCCATCAACCTTCGGAGACCATGACCCACTTTCATATCCAGTATCTTTCTCTCTGACATCAAAGTCTATGTATCCATCTTCCCCTCTGAAATTAAAGTCATTCGTCTTAAAAAGGTTGCCAAATGTTAAAGGATTGCGATGACATACTTCTATGTATTCACTATATTGAACCCCATTTTTTGGCCAGTAGTAGTGTTCCTTATCAACATTCACAACTTCCCAATCAGTAAAGTTTAAAATATCTTTCTCTGTTTGTTTTCCACCTTTTCCTGATCTCTGCTGTAATGCAGAAAAATATTCATCTTCTGTTCGATAATTTTTATCTGTATCACCACTATAACCTGTATCTTTTAGTTTAAAATTTTTATATCTCCCATCATTATCGTATGCAACTGGATGCCTAACAAAACTATGCTGACAAACAATAAGCCCCCCAATTGCCTTCCAAACTCCAATAATTGCAGCTATCATTCCAATGATAACAAGAGAAGTAAATAAACCAACAGAAGAGACAATCAAAACAACACCAGTAAATATTGCACCGATAGCAATTACCATCCCAGCAAATGCTGCACCTGTCTCAAACGCCTTACAGTCAGGATCGGAGGCACGGCTAAAACTACCATTAGAATTAAACCTGCTGACAAATTCTGTCTCTTCAGTACCACTTACTACATCTGCAAATACTGGATATGAGAGTAAAAAATCTATATTTAATAAAAATATCGCAACTAACAGTAATGACAGTTTAGTTTTAAACATTTTTCACCTTTTGATAAAACACAGGCAACCACATCTTTGGATCATCTCCTAGTTCTTTTAATATATCATGTAATAATAGGACACTTTCTGCACGTCCAGATAACACGTTGACCACATCATCCAAATCTTTCAGATCTATTCTAGCTACTACAGCATTAACTCCCTGCTTTACTAAAAAGAATCTAGTACTTGGATCTGTGTGTTTGATCAGTATATACTCACGTTCAGTTAACATAAAAACATCTCGATAGACACTAGTAGCTTTCAGATTTGGCAAAAAAATTTGTGTTGCTGTCTGCTGTACAAGCGTATCACTAATAGCACTTTTACTTGCATCTTCAACACTCTGAGTAGCAAAAATCACAAAAGCATTTAACTTTCTCAGCACTTTCAACCAGTCTTTTATCTTAGGTGCAAAAACTGGATTATCTATTAACGCCCATGCTTCATCAAGAACAATAATAGATGGAGTGCCATCAAGCGATATACTAATCCTATGAAACAAATAAATCAAGACCGGCCCAAGAGCAACAGGATCTTTTAGCAAACTAGCCATTTCAAAGCCAAACACTCTTGCTTTTGAAAAATCTAGCAAATCTTCTCTATTATCAAATATTGCAGCGTGAGAGCCATCATTATGCCACATAGATATTGCTCCAGCTAGAGTAGCAGGGCCCGCAAGTCCTAAAAATGGTACAAGATTTCTCAAAAATCTGTCTTCTTTTTTTAATTTAAAATTTCCCTCAATTGCATCATTAATTCTAGCAATATCTTCTGAAGTGAATTTATCGTTGTACACTAAAATTAAAGATTTTATCCATTCCATCAAAAATGTTTTATTATCAGGAGTATCGTCAAGTTGCAGAGGATTAAAATTTGTCTTAGTTCTTGGTTCTATTATAGTATAGATACCACCAAGTGCTCTTAAAAAAATTTCTGCACCGCGATCTTTATCAAAAAAGAATATTCTTGGAGAAAATTTCATTGCTTGAGCACATAAAAAATTCATTAAAACAGTTTTGCCAGCACCTGTTGGCCCAATTATCATAGTATGTCCAACATCCCTTATATGAAAGTTGAAGAAAAATGGAGTGCCAGACGTTGTATCAAAAACTGTAACAGCATCTCCCCAGTGGTTATTGAATTTTTTACCAGTAGGATAATTATGTTGAGATGCAAAACCGGCCAAATTAAGACTACTTATTGTACCTTTTCTTACTATATAATCAAAATTACCAGGAATTTGCGCCCAAAATGCTGGTTCTAGATTAACCTTCTCACGAACAGGATAAACACCACAATTAGAAAGCTCCGATTCAACCAATGATAAAGCATTGTCCAATGATTTAGGACTTTTTTCTATACATAAAATGGTTAAATGGTGTTCACCAAAAGCAATTTTACCACTCATTGCATCATCAAGCGCACGAGAAATTTCTGCTATTTGAGAAATAGCTTTATCTGCAGATTGTATCATACGATTTTGCTGTATCTGCATTTTCGCAATTGCCATTTGCCTATTTGTAAATTGAAAAGACTGCGTGATAATAAATTCATAAGGAAGTTGTAAAAAAGAATCAAGCATTCCTGCAGAAGTATTATTTCCATATTCTTTGATACTAACTATTCCAGCATATTTACTTTCATTATGAGTCACAACCTGTATCATCTTATGGCCAAAAAATAACCTATGAACTGGTAAGTATCTTGATATCTCAGTTTTTAGTGGAAAAAGCGTATTTGTAACAAAGCCACAATTTACAATTCTAGACAGAAACTCCATTATTTCACAAAACAGTCCGTTTGGAGTTTCTTTTACTCCAAGAACTTTAGGTGAATAATTCCTAAGGCTTGTTACTATACGATTTGTCGTTTCCTCTAAATCTTCATAGGTATCACGCATATCACTTTCCCAAGCATGTTTTGAAGTTACATGCCCAAATTTTTTCAGTAGATGTGATAAAAATTCTACTCCCTTTGTATCTGCCCTACGAATAATTGTAATGTATAAATCATTAATAAAAGATTGCCTAGTTGCGTGTTTTTCTCTCCATTTTAGATTTACATGGTTAGCAAAAAAATTTGGTAAACTCTGACTTGCAAATTCATCAGAAAAAATATTTTTCTTACGTCTGATGGTATGAAAGTACAAACTAAATGCTGGAGATGAAATGCTTCTTAGCATCTGATTTCTGATATTATTTTGTATCACCAAGTCTTCATCATCGGCCGTTTCAAACGCAAAGCCATTTAATTTTATAAATTTAACTAACCAATTCTGCTTTGTTATCAAGGTTGTGCTATTCCAATAGAAAGAATAAGGTATAAATTCAGCAGCGTGAACCTCTCTACTTAGAATAGATTTATTCTTTGATTGAATAGCTCTAAATCTCAACATTGCATAACATCAAGTAATGTCATAAGAATTGGCTCCATGATAAAACCTATTTAAACATTTGGAGCATTTTCCCAACTTTACCACAAATAACTCAATAAACAACGGTTCCTTTGCAGAAGCTATATAGCCAAGTCCATGTATACCTGGTAACATCAGGAGAATTACTCTAAGATCACTTGTATTAATGAAAATTAGCATGCAAATTAGAACGTTTAATATTGCAAACATATAACTCACACCAAAGAGCATCGCAGGTCTTGTAAGACCTTTAAATAATTGATTCGTTTGTATGCTGCCAGTAGACATATCTTTAACCTCCCAACAAGAGCTCTAACACTAATACTACATCATTAATTAAAAATCTATTGAAATGAATAGCACTTTAGGTAAGATAATTAGTTTAAACTCAATGATTATAAGCTGGCCATTTCAAGAAGCAGAAAAAATACTACAAGGATTCCCTAATAAAAAAGAGATAATATTTGAGACTGGTTATGGTCCCTCGGGTTTACCGCATATTGGTACTTTTGGGGAAGTTTTTCGTACCACAGTTATTGCAAACGCTCTAAAAAAAATAGCTCCTAGTATAAAAATCAAAATCATTGCAGTTTCCGACGATATGGATGGTTTGCGAAAAATACCAGATAATGTACCAAATCAGGAAATGCTAAGAGAGAATCTGAACAAGCCATTAACCATGATACCTGACCCATTTGGCACTCATGAGAGTTATGGTCATCACATGAATTCGTTGTTGTGTAAATTTCTTGATTTGTTTGGATTTGAATACGAATTTAGGAGTGCAACAGAGTGTTATAAATCTGGAGTTTACGATGAAAAACTTTTACTCCTGCTGAAAAGTTATGATAAAGTGATGGACGTAATGCTTCCATCATTTCGGGAAGAAAGGCAGCAGAATTACAGTCCATTCTTGCCGATATGCCCAAAAACTTCCCAAGTTTTACAAGTTCCAGTAATTGAAACAAATACAGATAAAGGAACAATCACGTATGAAGACCGAAACGGGGAAAAAATAGAAGTTCCAGTGACAAAAGGAAAATGTAAACTGCAATGGAAACCTGATTGGGGGATGAGGTGGGCTGCATTCGGAGTTAATTACGAAGCTCATGGAAAGGATTTGACTCCATCTTCTATGCTTTCAAGTCAAATATGTAAAATACTTGGAGAAAAACCACCGCTTTTGTTTTGCTATGAGTTATTTCTTGATAAAGAAGGAAAGAAGATATCAAAATCAAAAGGAAATGGTATTTCAATTGAGGAGTGGCTAACTTATGCACCCACAGAGAGTTTAGCATTATACATCTTTCAGAGTCCTAAAAAAGCTAAACGTTTATATTTTGATGTGATACCAAAATCAACTGATGAATATTTAGAGTTTGCTAAGCGTTACAATGAGAGTGAAGAAAAGGATGTAAATAGCCCTGTATGGCACATCCACCAGGGTAAAGTTCCAAACGTAGAAACTTCAGGCATAAATTTTTCGTTACTTTTAAACCTGGCAGCAGCTTGTAATGCTGAAAATAAAGAGATTCTTTGGGGTTTTATATCAACTTATGCACCAAACGTTACACCAGAAAGCAACAAAATGCTAGATAGGCTTTCGGATTTTGCAGTTAGGTATTATCACGACTTTATCAAGCCAACAAAAGCGTATAAAGCTTCAAACGAAAAAGAGAAAGAAGCGTTACTAGATTTGAAGAACAACCTACATTCCCTGCCTATTACAGCCACTGCTGAAGAGATTCAATCTCAGGTTTTCTCCATCGGAAAAAAACATAATTACAATAACTTACGCGATTGGTTTCAGTTTTTGTATGAAACATTACTTGGACAAAAAACCGGTCCTAGAATGGGATCTTTTATCAAGCTCTATGGAATAGATAATACAATCTCTCTTATAGAAAGTGCTACTGAACGTACACTTTAGAGTTTACCTTCTTCCAAGAGTTTACCTTCTTCCATTTGAGCTCTCTAGTTTTATTACTTGACAAACTTTCCCACTTTTCTTATCTTACCAATGAGAGTATTTCTCCTTGTTTTTTGATACGCGCGCTCTCAATGACAAAATTCAGTAAAAAGGCTCAGATATTTATTGGCAAATTACATACGATTATGGCGGCTTTTTTTATTTTTTCTACATTCAGCCAAATCGCGCTTGTTAGCACATTATCAATTTACATTATTAAAACTCGTTACGCGGGGATTTTTTTGTCTCTTTTTTTTTATTTAGTAAATTTCTTAATATTCATAGCTAAAGTAATTTTGGAGAGCCAGTGCGTGACCAACCTGGTCAGTTTTCTGAATCACAGTACTGGGATGACAAGAAGAGAGCTGACTTGAATGACACCAAATGGACACTGAGACAGAGGCTACTTTAATAATATTTCACCATGCCATTCCAGCACTTGATGCTGTAATCCAGAAGTTTTTTTTTGAGCACAAAAGTTATGCTAAGTTTTTCTTGGTAAGAAACCATTGTCAGCTACCTGAAAAGGAAGAAGGGACTTCTTCCTCCTACTTAACTACACTGTTGCGCCTAACTCTGAAGACACTTCTGATTGTACATTAACTACATTTAGCTGGCTGACTAAGACTTGACGTTTTTTTTCAGCAATAGCCTCCTTTAACTCATCACAAGGCTTATACACTTCATACGTAATACCACCAGCAACAAGTCCTGTGAGTACAGCAGCAGCCACAGCCATAGCACCTACTGATAATGATACACCAAAAAATATGCATAAGTAACTACTATAGCAGCTACACAAGATGCAATAATAAATATATTAGCACCCAAGTCTACTGCTTTCCCAATTGCTTTTTTAGTAAATATTTCTGCCAGATTTTTGTCATTACAATCTTTTAGTACAATATCAGCATTGGCTTTTAATAGGGCTATTACTATCTTGTGATGACCTTTATCAAGAGCTATACACAAAGGAGTGTTTCCAGATCCATCTCGCAAATTAACATCTATACCTTGTGCTGCTAATAGCTTTTACTACATTTCCTTGATTATATAGACATGCTACATTTAATAATGTCAATCCTTTTTTGTCATAATAATCATAAACACTAAATTTATAATTTATATCAAAACTTTCGTTCTTCCATTCTTCATAAGTAGATGCTTCTTTTTTTTGTTTAGTTGCTCTTTTATTTTTTCAACTATGTTATTACCATCCAAATCATTTGCACAATTTACTATACTTAATATCTGTTCGAACAATGCTAAATATATATAAAATTCTCATATAAAAATAATAATAATAATATACTTTAATTATCATATACTTAAGCAATAAAGTCAAGAGTTTAATTAATTATCATAAATATTTAAATAAGAAAAGGGGCTTTTGTGCGAGCGTTATTAATCTTCAGTTTAATAGGATAAGATTCATCAACATTTCTGTAAGTACCTGCTATACAGAATAGTTGCCACCAATAAAGCCTAAACTTACTAAATAAATTTCTGTAGATTCAGATCTACTTGACTTTGGTTTGAAGTATCTTACTGTTTTGAACATTTTTTTTAGCTCATTGCAGAAATCTTTATCAGACTCTCCCTGAAAAATCTTTACTACAAATTTGCCATCATGATTCAAAAAATGCTTTGCAAAATTCAGCGCTGCTTCGCATAAAAGCATAATTCTGATATGATCTAACGATTTTAAACCGCAAGATTCTGGTGCCATATCAGATAAAATTACATCAAATTTGTGATCCTTGAATTTTTCTCTTAAAATTTCAAGTTCGCTGATAATATCACACTGTATACACTCTACTCCACTAATTGCGTTTATTGGTTTTATGTCAACAGCAATCACACTCGCTCCTTTCTTAGATGCAACTTGCGACCATCCACCAGGAAAAGCGCCAAGATCAATAATTTTTTGCCCTTGTTGGAGTAGTTTAAATTTATCGTCTATTTCTATTAACTTATATGCCGAGCGCGATCTATAACCGTCCTTATTGGTTTTTTGCACATACTGATCATTGAAATGGCGATGTAGCCATCTTGTTGAAGATAATTTTCTACCTCTAGCTGTTTTTACTCTGGTCTTTATACTAATAACCTACTTATTATTGATTATATCTTTGAGCTCTTTTTCAACTACTTCTTTTACCAATTCATGTAGATACTTATTCAGCCACTCTGAAAGCTGAGGTTTTAAAAGAGATACAACTAATTCTTCAACAGTAAGATCCGCTCTTTTTTGTTGTTTATGCCGTAGTTCGCTTTGCATCTTTTTAAGCAATGTTTTAATTTCCTCTACGTTTTCTTTTAAAACTAAATGCTCGTTACTTTGTTCTTGATAGCTCACTTTGTTACTACTCATTTGGATATTATCATACAAATTTTTCTCTTCTGAGTTGTAACTATTAAATTGGTTATTCATTTTCTCACTTTGGCAATTATTCTCTTCTTCACTATTTTCTTTTTCTTCAATGTCTTCTGGGTACTCCTCTTCAAGGCATAGTACGTCATCATCCATTATTTCTGCTCTATCGCCGCTTAGATTTTTACCCGATATAGCTTTTTTTATATCTTCTAGTACATCTTTTACAGATTGATTATCGCTCATACCATTAAATTTAAAACTTTATACTATTTATCATAAAAAGCAAGTTGTAAACACTAATTACATAATTGCTTTTTGCCTGAATTAGATCGGAACGTGCTTTAAATAATTCATCTTCAGTATCCAAAAGATCAATTGTACTCTTTAAATGCAATTTTACTTCTTGCTCAACTCCTTCTAATGCTAAAGCTGCCGCTTTTTCTGCTTCTTGACTTGCTTTAATAATAGCTTTTGCTGTCAGCACGTTATTCCAAGCATTTATAACTGATTGTTCTATATTTTTTACTGCTTCGTAATAATCGTAAGTGGATTGTTTTGCATCCATTTTAGCTCTACTAGCACCAAAAATATTAACTCCTCTTTTAAAGATAGGAATATCGAGAGTAAAGACAACATTCACATTTTCTAGTAATGTGTCTAATTTTATATTGTCCTTTCCAAAATTTTTACTTGCGCTTAGATTCAAAGAAGGAAGCCATTTGGAACTTTCAGCAATCACTTCCATTCCAGCAGCTCTTTTTTTATAAATAGCTGCTTTTAGGGACAAGTTGTTGGTTTTTGCTAACTGCAAACATTCATTTAATTCTGGTATAGAAGGTAGTTTACCATTAGTCTCGTGAAGATTATCAGCATCTTCACCAATTAAATGATAGTAAGCAATATTAGCGAGCTTTAATTCACCTTCAGCATCAACTCTTTTGGATATAGAAGATGAAAATTTTGCTTTTGCAAACAAAACTTCAGAATTAGTAACTTCTCCAAGAGAAAAGCGTTTTTTCATAGCTGACAAGTGTTCTAAAGAAACACGTTCTTTATGTTCCCCCAATTTTAATATTTCTGCCTTTTGTAAAACGCTAACATATGCTTTCACAGCGCTGAGTGCAACTTCTTGCTTAGATTGCTGAAATCTAATTTTTGCTGCTTTGAGAAGATGATTTGATCTGCCAAATGTAGCAAAAGTGCCACCACCATCTATTATTCTTTGACTTAATGTTAGACGTTTTCCAGAGTTTTGTAGACCGTTAATAACATTAAAATTACTATCGAAATCATATTGTAAATTGATGTCAGGTAAAAACCCAGCCAATCCAGAAGATTTTAGTTGTTTTTCAGCACTCTTATACTGGCAAAATTGGGACTTTATTTTTGAGCTGTTTTTGATAGCTTTGCTTATAGCTTCCTCCAAATTAATTGCATAGGAACCCATGGTAAAAAAAGCAATTACAAACGCAATAATCAATCGAAACATTTTGCTTTCTAGCATGTTGTCCAAGTTATTAGCATAAATTACTTTAATAATCAATAACTAATGTTATTGACACTATCAAGCAACTTAGTATATCATAACCTACTGTTACGTATTGATATATGAAAACTTTTTTCTTAAAAGAGAAACAAATTAATAAAAAATGGCTTGTTATAGATGCAGAAGGGCTAGTAGTAGGAAGGCTTGCGGCATTTGTAGCAATGTTATTGCGTGGAAAACATAAACCTGAATATACACCTCATATGGACTGTGGTGATAATGTAGTCATTGTTAATGCAGAAAAGGTACATTTTACCGGAAAGAAACTTAAAGATAAAATCTACTATAGGCATACAGGTTATTCTGGTGGTTTAAAGAAAACTACTCCAGATAATATTTTAAATGGCAAATTCCCTGAGCGTGTGATAAAAATGGCAGTAAAAAGAATGCTTGATGATGGTCCTATGGCACGTAGAAGGTTTGAAAATTTGTACGTTTATTCTGGTTCAGAACATAAGCATCAAGGACAGCAACCTGAAAAAATAGATTTTGCCTCTTTAAATCGTAAAAATAAGAAATAATGGAGTAAAAAGTGAAAACAAACAATAATGATCAGCCAAAAAAGGCAATGATTGACTCACTTGGCCGTTCGTATGCCACAGGTCGAAGGAAAGAATCTGTAGCAAGAGTATGGATGAAGCCAGGCAGTGGAAAATTTAGTGTTAATAAAAAAGATGATTTAATTTCTTATTTTAAAAGAGAATCAGTGTGTCAAATGATTAAAGCGCCATTCATATTAACTTCTATGTTAGATAGGTATGATGTGTTTGCAACTGTAAAAGGTGGAGGACTATCTGGCCAAGCAGGTGCCTTAGCTCATGGAATAAGCAGAGCTTTAAGTAGTATAAGTCAAGATCTACACTCTATATTACGTAAAGGTGGATTCCTAACTAGAGATTCACGTGTTGTTGAGCGTAAGAAATATGGTCAACATAAAGCTCGGAAAAAATGTCAGTTTTCTAAGAGATAATTGTTTCATAATGGTATTTTTTTGTAAATATTATATAAGTTCTTACAAGGTTTTATGACATTTTCTCTTTTTATGGCGAATTTAGTTGACTATTGGCATTAGCATAATATGCTGTTTATGTAGTTTTTCAATATTAAGGTAATTTATGAGTAAAGAAGATATAGTAAACCAACTGAGTAAAGAGTGCTCTAGTCAAGGTATAGATATAACAAAAGCTAGTTTGGGTAAGCTTCATGATATTTTTATGGAGACAATCAAGAACGATCTAGATCGTAAAGGTGAAATACGTTTACATGGAATAGGGATATTCTCTACTGCTATAAGTAAGGAGAGACAATGCCGTAATCCTCAAAATGGTGAGATTATGACCATTCCTGAAAAGAAAAGGGTAAAGTTTAAAGCAAGTCAAGCTCTTTCAAGTACTTTGAATAACAAAGGGAAGGCATCAGCTATTTAGATATAGTCATTTTCATCTTTTTAGTTACACTGTGTAAGCCATGGAGTATAGCCTCGCTGATTAAGGAGTGGCCTATATTAAGGGCTGAGATGTGAGGTATCTTTTTTATTCTTTTAGCGTGTTTATAATTTATCCCATGCCCTACGTGGCATTCTATTCCTAGCTTATTAATGTATTCTGCCGAGTTAGTAATAAGTTTCAATTTTTCTTCTGATGGATTATCACAGTAATCCCCTGTGTGAATTTCTATTATGTCAGGCTTTCTTTCTAGCTTCTCGAGATATTTTAGTTGATTAATATTTGGATCAATAAACAGTGAGACTTTTATGTCAAAGCTGTTCATTTCCTCTATTATACCAGAAAGTTTACTGTGCATATTCACGATATCCAGGCCACCTTCGGTTGTTAATTCTTCTCTTTTTTCTGGTACCATACAAATGGAATAGGGTTTTACTTCTTTTGCTATGTTGAGCATTTCTTCCGTAGCTGCGATTTCAAGATTTAACTCAGTGCTAATGTTTTGTTTTAGATTGAATACATCCTCATCTCTGATATGCCTTCTGTCTTCTCGTAAGTGTACGGTGATAAAATCTGCTCCAGCATCAATAGCTATTTTTGCTGCTTTTAATGGATCTGGATAAGAAGCTCCACGTGCGTTGCGAAGGGTTGCAACGTGATCAATATTAACGCCCAATTTCACAAATTACCTCAAAATTATTTATAAATTATACATATTATTAGATCTTATGCATGTCATTGTTTAATGCCATAGCTGAAAGACGGAGCTAGCAGTTATACCAATTCTCATTGTTGACAAGTCAAATAAGAAACATTCAAAATTGTTTGATTGTGGAAGTGGAAAGAGAAGTAATAAATTTGCATACACTTGCCCTTTTTTTACAGTTAATCTAGTTTATAGAACTACTCGTGGTAATCCAAATAGGATTTTTCTCATAATCAAGTTATAGTAAAAGGGGGAAATTTTTTGCATCTAAAAAATTTTAGATTTAGGATTGAAATTAATAAGTGGAATGATTACGTAGTTCATGTATTAGTAAAAGGAGGTACAACATGAGTAATATAGTTCATTTAAATAAAAACAATAATCGTGATAATTTTAGTGTAAGAGGGTTACAAAGAGCCGTTGATGACATATTTGATAGCTTTTTTACAGGGTGGAACCCAGAGCTTTCCAAAAGAGGCAGTAGTCTACTACCAGTTTGTGATTTTTATGAAACAAAGGAAAGCTATTGCCTATCATTAGAATTACCAGGTGTTCCTAAAGAAAGCATAGATATTAGTATATCTGGTGATAGCTTAATAGTGAGGGGTGAAAAAACATGTGATAATGAATCAAAAGATAAGCAGTTTTACCATAAAGAAAGGTACTATGGTTCTTTCTATAGATCGATTCAACTTCCAACAAATGTAGAGCGAGATAAGGTATCTGCCAACTTTTTAGATGGGGTATTGCATGTAACCATACCTAAGTCAGAGAAACACATCAAGAAAATTGATGTAAAGTAACCAGTAAATAATAGCAGGCTTGTGACCTTGAAGCTTGCTATTTTAATATCTGTTTAGCAAAGTGCAAAATAAGGTAAACGAAAAGACAACTGGATGAATGTCATGAGAGTAGCTGATGCTTGCTCCCTTGTGAAGGTGTCATCTTAGCACCCAGACACTGATTTTTTTTAATTCCATAGCTGAGACGGAAGCTACTTCCCTTATCATGAAACTGAAGTCTATATGGTACCACGGTATAATGATATAATCAAATATGAAAGAATACCAATAAAAAAAGGCAAAAAAGCCCATATCAACTTTAACAATTTAAAATGATTTAATGTGAAAACCATAGGCGCCAATTGTTTTTTTAACTTAAAAATAACAGTCAAGTATCAGGAATTCTAGACATAAACCCTCCCATATGAATAAAGAGCTAGAAAAAATAAACTTATATATTTTTTTTGCTGAAATTTGATTATTTAGCGAAAAAACCCGCAGGCGAAGACAGATTTTGGATCCTAAAACAACCCCATTTTCACTGTAATGAAGCCATCAGAGTCTGTCAAGTAATTTTTTATTTAAACTGATCGCAATCTTTTTATGCACTCGTCTTTACCAAGAATTACCATGATATCGATGATTCCAGGGGCATCCATTATTCCAGTTATTGGGGCGCGTAATGAGTGGTATATATCGCTCATTTTTATATTATGTAATTTTGAAAATTCCTTAATCTGAGAAGATAAAAAATTCTTATTCCAATCTCCATCTCCTATACTCGAGAAAAATGCTGCAAGTAACTTAATTATATTGAGGTTAGACTTGACAATTTTCTCAGCTTCTTCACTAAAATCAACTTGAATATAAAATTTTGCTAAATCCAATAATTCGGCCAGATAGTTTGCTCTTTTTTTTAGCTCTGTCAGTCCCTGCAGTAAATAGCCCTTTTTTTTGTCAGTTAGAGTATTTTCTCTAAGCATTAGAGTCAGAATATCTTCATTGCTCATATTACTAATATAGTGTTTATTCAGATGCTCCAGTTTTTTGAAATCGAGCCGTGCAGGTGAACGACCGATGCTTTCTAAATTAAACCACTCTATTGCTTGCTCATCGCTAATAATCTCATCGTTGCCATGACTCCAGCCAAGTCTTAGCAAGTAATTACGCATTGCCTGTGGCAATATTCCCATCTTTTCATAATCGCAAACACTTTTAGCCCCATGCCTTTTAGATAGCTTATTCCCGTCTTCTCCATGAATTAGCGGTACATGTGCAAAGCGTGGAACATCAAAATCAAGAGCCTGATATATTAGTAATTGTTTGAAGGTATTAGTGAGATGATCAGAGCCACGTATAATATCGGTTATTCCGGCATCATGGTCATCAACCACTACAGCAAAAATATATGTTGGAGTATTGTCAGAGCGCAAGATTACTATGTCATCAAGCTGATCGCTATTTATTTTAACTTGGCCGTATATTTTATCGTCAACAACAATATTTTCTGAGTCTGGCACTTTAAAGCGAATAACAGGCTCTGCATTTGATGTCGAATAAGTACACTTATGCTTATATATTTTTCCTTCTTCTCTTGCCCTTATTTTCTTCTCCGCAACTTCATTCTCGGAGCAATAACAATGATACGCCCTACCCTTTTCAACTAAAAGATTTGCAACCTCAATGTGCTGCTCTATTTTTTTTGATTGATATATTATTTCTCCATCATAGTTTATTCCGAGCCATTTTAACCCATCTATTATTGCATCAATTGCTTCCTGTGTTGAACGTTTTCTGTCGGTATCCTCAATCCTTAGTAAAAACTGGCCACCATGACGCTGCGCATAGAGCCAATTAAATAAAGCTGTGCGAGCTCCTCCAATATGTAAAAATCCTGTTGGTGATGGAGCGAATCTAGTGACTATACCTGGCATATTTGTTTATTGTGATAACGTAACCGATGATAACTAAAATTTGCACTTGCAACAACGTGGAGCTATAGTAAATTTGAAAGATCAATTTACATTTATTTTTAACAAACTGCATTTTATAATTTAATATTAGTGAATGCAGTGAGGTATATATATGGATAATTTATTTAAAATTGCAAGACAAGTTGTAGAAAAAGAGGATGGAAATGAATTTATTGAAGCTTGCAAGAAAAGAGTTGCTTGTGTAGCCAAGCATAGAATTGATGAAAATGGAAACCCATTTCATATAGCAGCGAGTAAAGGGTTTCTGTTATCTGCGTTACAGGAGATCATAAAGTATCTAGAAGAAGATACTGATAACAAAGTCAAGAAAGCAAAAGAAGCTAAAGATTGGGAAGAAGTAAAAAGATTAGAAAAGGAACTTAAGAATAATAAGAAATATATTAAGGAAGCACTCCTCGATAAAAGCTATATTAAGGATGACGGAAAGAAGGCAGTATCACCCCTTTATTTCTTGGACCCTGCAGAGCGGAAGGAAGTTAAGCAAATTGCAGATATAAAATGTGGCTTTATATGTAATAAGAAGTTTCATATATGCTTATATATAGTAGGAGCTATAGTGTGTGCTGTCACTATGTGTGTATCTTTGTATCTTCTATTTTCGGCTTCTCAATCTCTTGCATTGGCTTCAATAGCAACAATAGCTTCTGGGGGATCTTCATATCTGTTATTTAAGGCATGTAATGAAGTATATGGCCTCTATAACGAAAGCACTATAGTGACAGATCCTGATGTTATGCAACTTTTAGATAGTGGTTTAGCCCCAGTGTGAAGTATTTGCAGTTAGTAATATAGAAATTTACTTTCTTAACTTAAGAAAGTATACTGACAAGATGATAAGAAAGAAGTATAGTAAGATTTTAGTAGCGAACAGAGGGGAGATTACCTGCAGGATAATCAAAACTGCGCACAAGATGGGCATATCTTGTGCGTCTGTATACTCAGATGCAGATGCAAATTCTGTGCATGTAAGGCAAGCAGATGAGTCAAGGTACATTGGCCCTTCGCCTGCTTATCTTAGTTACTTAAATATCGAAAAAATATGCGAAGTAGCAGTTGAAACAGGTGCCGAGGCGGTTCATCCTGGCTATGGGTTTTTAGCAGAAAATCCAGATTTTCCCCGTGCTCTGGAAAAACATAACGTAGATTTCATTGGTCCAAGTGCAGAAACAATAGAAGTTACAGCCAATAAAATAACAGCAAAAGAAGAGGCAAGAAAAGCTGGAGTAAATGTAGTGCCAGGATATATGGGTAAGATCGAAGATGCTGCCCACGCAGCCATCGTTGCTGAAGAGATTGGTTTTCCCGTTATGCTCAAAGCTGCATCAGGTGGTGGTGGCAAAGGAATGCGAATTGTATATTCCAAAAAAGAAATTGAACTAGCATTTACATCAGCAACAAATGAAGCAGAGAAAAGTTTTAAAGATGGTAGTATTTTTATAGAAAAATATATAGAACTACCAAGACACATCGAAATACAAATTATTGCGGATAAATACGGCAATATAGTGTGTCTTGGGGAGAGAGAGTGCTCGGTACAGAGGAATAACCAGAAAATAATAGAAGAAACACCAAGCCCATTTATTAGTGAAGAAGTAAGACAAAAAATGTATGCTCAATGTGTTTCTTTGGCAAAGCAAGTTGATTATTTTTCAGCAGGTACTGTCGAGTTTGTTGTAGATAAGAACCAGAACTTCTATTTTCTTGAGGTAAATACGAGATTACAAGTTGAGCATCCAGTAACAGAATTTGTTACTGGAATAGATATAGTGGAAGAGATGATCAGAATTTCTTGCGGAGAAAAATTAGGATTTGGTCAGAATGATATTAAACTTATTGGCTATGCAATAGAAAGCAGAATTTGCGCTGAAGATCCATCAAAGAGATTTTTTCCTTCCAGCGGAAGAATCAAATATTACGAAAAACCAGATGAAAATGGTCATGTAAGAATAGATGATGGAGTAGCTAGCGGTTCAGAAATCAGCATTTTCTACGACTCAATGATTGCAAAAATTATAACCTATGGAAAAGATAGAATAGAGGCGATCAGCAGAATGCAAAAAGCTTTGTCTGAGTGCTATATAGGGGAAGTAATAAACAACATAGAATTTCTAGAATCCATCTTCCATAATACAAATTTTATTGCAGCAAAGCTCCACACGAGATTCATTCCAGATCATTACCCTAGCGGGTTTCAAGGTGATTTTATTACAGAGGAATATATTAAAATATTTGTTTTTATTGCACTGTATGTTCATTTAGAAAATGAGGGAAAGTATTACAGTAAGTCAATAGATGAAGCATTCATAGTGAAAATAGACGATAATGAGTACTCCGTAAATGCAAAATATCAAGATAACACATTAACAACAGTATATAACCACAATAAATACTCCGTGGTAGGTAAGTGGAAACTAAGTTACAGGTTGTTATATATAACAATTAATGATGATACCGATATAGCACTTAAAATAGAAAGGCAAGGCAGCAAATACTTTATAAGACACGCAGGTATGAAAGCTAAATGTTGTGTATTGAAACCTCATGTAGCTGAACTAAGCAAATTAATGCTAAACAACAAAACAGAAGGGATTTCAGTAGATGCTGTAAAATCTCCAATATCAGGTTTATTGGTTAAATTACACGTCAATGCTGGAGATCAGGTAGAGGTAGGACAACCTCTATTTGTTGTAGAGGCAATGAAAATGGAAAATATAATATGTGCTGAATCAGAAATGGTGATAAAAAATATCCCTGTTAAAGAAGGAAAAAATATACATGCTGGTGATTTGGTATTAGATCTGATTTCTTAAATAACGCAAGCAGTATAAACCTGATCCAAATAAGATAAATGAAAACATTTGATGGGCTACAGCAATGGCCATTGGTATATGCAGCAACAAAGTAACTACTCCCAGAATTACCTGAATGATGACGGAGAATAGCATAACATATAATGGTTTTATACTGGCATTTTTTATTGTGAGTATCGCTGTCAGAACTAATATCAGCAATGCCAATGCCCGGTGTATGAATTGCACTGTTACTCTATTTTCAAAGATATTTAGCCAAGTAGGATGTAAGTAAAATAAATCTTCTGGAACAATTTGCCCATCCATTAGTGGAAAGGTATTATAAATTAAACCAGCATTTAACCCTGCAACAAATGCACCGAAGATTATTTGTATTGTAACTAGGATTAAAATTATCCATATGCAACATGTAATATTGCTATTAATTTTAATTATCTGTTTTGGTTTGATTTGGTAATCAAAAAATTGATATGACAATAATGCAAAGATAACTAATGCAAGCAGCAAGTGAAGTGCGAGCTTATAGTGACTAACATGAGGATTAGATACCAAACCGCTTTTAACCATATACCAACCGGCAAAAGCTTGTAAAACTCCAAATAATAGTGCTATAGATAACCTTATTACTGCATTTTTAGGTATTCTTTTTTTTAGTGTAAAGTATATAAATGGTAAAATAAAAACTAAACCTGTCAGCCTTGCAATTAACCTGTGAATATATTCTATTAAGTATATGGTGCGAAACTCTTCCATACTCATACCATAATTAAATGCTTTATATTCAGGTGTAGCTTCATATTTTGATTTTTCTTTTAGCCAGTCTTGTTCACTCAGCGGTGGCAATGTTCCGGTAATTGGTTTCCATTCCGTGATTGACAATCCTGCTTTTGAAAGTCTGGTAAATCCACCAATTCCCACCATGCAAATCACCATGAGAGAGCAGAGAAAAAGCCAAATAGCTACAGGTTTTGCTTCCATAATCCATGATGAGTTTTATTCCATTGCTGAGGGTGAATAACAAATTCCCACAAAGCAAGAAAAGCTGCAACGCTCTGTAGTAGACTATAGACGGGAAAAAACATTGATACTATATAAAAATAAAAAGGCATTTTTTGTTGTCCGATAGCTATTATCAAAAAAAAATCAAGTTAATACCGTATACTATTATAAAATAATATAAGAATAATTCATTCAAAATTTGAGTCAGCACCAATGAAAGTAACAAAAAAGGAGTCGTGAAAAATATAAAAGCTAAGGAACCAACAAAAAGGTTTAATAGCAAAACTCCCTTAAGCCCAGTGTGCTTAAAAAGTAATTTTATATTTTTTAAATGAACAATATAAGTTTGCATATAACCTTTAATCCAGCGTGCTCTTTGTTTGATCCAAGCAAACAAAGTAGTTGGTGATTCTTCCAATGTTTCTGAATCAATAATCCTGGTTTTATATCCCATTTGCGCAAGTCTCAAACCAAGGTCAGCGTCTTCAGTGACATTGTAAGCATCCCAAAAAAGCACTTTCTTTAAAATTTCCACTGAAAATGGTTACTGCTACCACCCAAAGGTATTGGCATGTTCATTTTTTGAAATCCAGGCAAAAATATTGAAACCAGCTCATATACTCGAGAAAAAAGAATTTTGTAAGAAAATTGCAACCAAAGTTATAGTAATTTAATTTTGCCTGTACACAAGACAACTTTTCGTCTCCCTTATTAAATTCAATTAGTGCTTTTTTTTAACTGCAACGGATTTGGCTTATCATCTGCATCATATATTACTACATACTTTCCTCTAGCAAAGCTCATAGCATAATTGCATGACTTAGCTTTTGTTCTAGGCAGAGAATGAGGCACTTTTATTACTTCAAAATACTGTAGTAAAGTGCATTTTTCTATAGCTGCCAACATTTCTTGGTCATCTCTCTCTATCACAAGCTTTACATCTAATTTTTATTTTGGATAATCCAAACTTTCAATGCTCTTAATCAATTGCTTTATAACCGCATTCTCTTTAAAAGCAGGCAATAAAATAGTATATAGGTTCATTCATCTTATCATAATCTGCTTTTTGGTTAGAAACTTTACGCAAGCCAAAAATTTTAGTTACAAATTTGAATAAAGAACTAGAACATCCGATTATAAGTATCAACATCAAAGCAAAATATGCATATTTTTTTGTCAGTGTTAAAGTCAAAATCATAACAAAGAAAGAGGAAAAAAAAAGATTGAACTGAGCCTAATGCTTTTAGCCGAAAATTAGGATTCTTATAATATAAGTAGTTACTTGCGAATTCTGAAATGCCAAAGTGTGAGTTAAGAAGATTTACAATCTGTTTGCTATCTACTTTTATCAATACATATTCAATAACGTAATGAGATTCGACCCAAAGATTGATATCTTGGCTTATGTCTTCAATCATAAAAAAAGTAGTATCATTTAATTTTTGCCAAGGAATTATATTAAACCTATAGTAGAAGAGTTTATCTTGTTCTTTGCATAAACTAGAATCAAATTTAATTTTTTCTACATTATCAGTTTGAAGCACAGGCATTAAACTTAATGCAACTTTTTGCTCAAGTCACGTGAAAACGAAGATATAACCTCACTACTACGCTTATCATCTTTACGTTCATGCATTATTTTCTTTACAGCATCAGCAGCTATACTCGCTGTGTTAGCTTGTAAATCCCCAAGAGCTTTTTCAACTTGGTCAGTAACTTTCTTCAAATTAGAATGGGCATTTTCATCTAACGCTTGATCGAGTTGCTGTCTATTATGCTTAATAATACTATTAGCCTTATCAAGTGCTTCATTCATCATTTTGTTAACTTCTACATCTAATTTTTTGTATTTTTCAGAAGATTTTTTGTAATACTCCAACATATCTTTTCTGAATTTTTCAGTTTCTTCACTTGAAAACTTGCTTTTATTACGTTTACTGTTAAGGGCGTTTTTTATTACCTTCCTTAGCAATTTATAAGAGAGGATAAAACCCACTAAAAAAGCAAGGCTTATAACTAGTAATGTAGACATAAAAACCCTAAAATTCTTTGGATACCAAATCAGCAACAAATTCCTCTTCAATCTCAGAATTAGTTAACTTAGTATAGTAAATCAAAGCAATACTAGTAGCCATTTGTTTCAATTCACTAGTATACTTAGACTTAAATTGTACTATCTTTTCTTCAACAAGTTTAATCATCTTCTTGTCTTCCTCTTCCAATGTATCCTTAACATTCGCTCTCATTTCTTCTACTTGAGCAAATGCATCATCTATGATTTTTTTTGCCCGCACTCTAGCCTGATTTAAAGCTGCATTATACTTGGCAATTTGCTCTTCTGTAAGTCTTAAAAGGTGAACAGAACTACTGAAAGAATCTAATATCCCCTTACTCCTAGTGTTTATTACTTCATCCAACCTTGGTAAGAACAAACAACTTACTACAAAAAAAAGTGAAGAGAAAAAAATTAAAAACCAAAAAACTTGGGAAGAGAAAGTGGAAACATCAAGCTGCGGCATGTGTCAAACACTACAATATCAATATCATCGCAATTACAAACGCAAGAAACCCCATAATCTCAACCATAGCAGCACCAACATAAACGTAAGTTTTCATTCGACCTTCCGATTCAGGGTTTCTCGCAATCCCACTTAGCATAGTAGAGAAAATATTAGCTACACCCAAACCAGCACCCAACATAGCAAACGCCATCAAACCAACCGCTACAAATTTTAAAGCTACTAAATCCATATACTACCTTTAACTGTTCTTTAATAGTATTATAAAATGTTCTACAGGTAAGTCAAGCACTCACTTTACTGTATCTGACAAATATACGCACGTTAATATAGTAAATATATAAGCTTGTAAAACTGCAACAAAAACTTCAAATCCTATTAGTGCAATTATAAACAAAAAAGGTGCAGGAGTAAGAAATATGTTCATATTTATGACGAATCCTGCTATCACTTTAATGATTGTATGACCTGCAATCATATTTGCTGCAAGCCTTATTGATAAACTAATCGGTCTTACTAAATAAGCAAATAATTTAATAATGATGATTATAGGTGCAAGCCACGAAGGAGTTCCTTTTGGTAGCAATATGCGTAAAAATTCTACTCCTTTTTCTTTAAAACCAACAATCGTTATATAAGTAAAAACCACCATTGATAAAGCGAAGGTAACTATCACATGACTTGTGACCGTGAAACTATAAGGAAGAACACCAACTAAATTACACGATAAAATGAAAATAAATACTGTAAATACCAAAGGAATGTGCTCCAAACCTTTGCTTCCAGTGTTACTTTCTATTATTGAAACAACAAAATCATATACATATTCAACTGCAGCTTGCAAATATCCTGGTATTACTGCACCTTTTCTTATTCCAAGGAGCAAAAACATTACCATTAATATCACCGAGATCATCATAAAAAGGGATGAGTTGGTAAAGTTTATGTCATACCCAAATAATTTTGGTAGTTCTATTATTGTATATACTTTAAATTGTTCTAGCGGATTTGACGCCATCTTGATTTATATACTTGAACTATAATGGTAAGTAAAATATAGACTTTATAGGGTAAAGTCAAGAATTAAGATAGAAGACCCATGCCATTATGGCATAAATATATCAACAAAGTATGTGATTAGAATGCTAATTATAGCCAGCGTTCCATTAAAAAATTCACTAATCTTATTAAGTTACTTAACACCTTGACTTAACATCTTATTTTAATTATAATTTAGCTTTTAGTTGAGGTATTATTATGGATGGAATAGATTTTATTAATCAGCCTTTAAATTTAGAACAGGAGTTTGGTAACGGATATATCAAATTGACAGATGGTTCCTTTAACGAATACACCGGCCATTATCAAATAGGAAGCGAAATACTAGATGAAAGTCATAATATGATAGGAAACTTAACTATTGATGGTTACATTTGTAATTTCTATGAAGATAATCACAATATGAATCTCAGATTTTCTATGGAAGTAGGTTTAAAAGGTGATATAGAGAAGATAAGCTTCCTTCACAAAAATATATAATTGCAATAGCTTCTACATTACTGCTCGTGACGTAGAGGTATTACGCTACAATAAACTTTAAAAGCATCACGTTTTACATTACAATAAATTTTTGTTTCTTGTTGGATAGATGAAATTCACATTATCTTGGTTATTAGAGTACTTAGAAACCAATGCCAATTTAGAAGAAATTACTGATAAGCTAACTCGCGTAGGGTTGGAAGTAGAAGATGTGGTCAACAATACCAAATTGGCCGAGTTTGTTATTGCAAAAGTATTAGAAGTCACACCTCATCCAAATGCTGATAAATTAAAATTATGTAAAGTAAATGATGGAAGTAAAGTTCTGCAGATAGTCTGCGGAGCAAAAAATGTTAAAGAAGGTATGAAGACTGTGCTTGCATCTCTTGGGAGCACATTGCCAGAAAGCAACTTTACAATTAAGCCTACAAAAATAAGAGGAGTGCTAAGTGAAGGGATGCTCTGCTCTGCTTTCGAACTTGCGTTGACTCAAAATGAAAGTGAAGGAATAATTGAGCTTTCTGACGATTATAAAGTAGGGGATAAATTTTTTAATTGCGATCCTGTAATTGATATAAATGTCACTCCAAATCGTGGAGATTGCCTAGGTGTTTATGGAATAGCACGTGATCTAGCAGCAACTGGAATTGGAACGTTAAAGACTTTAATCATTCCACAACTTACCTGCTCTATAAATTCACCAGTAAACGTCAAAGTTACCGACGGGGAGAGCTTCATTAGTGGAGTATACATCACCAATGTAAAAAATAGAGAGAGCCCAAAATGGTTAAAAGATAAATTGGAATCTATAGGAAGGCGCTCCATTTCTGCAATAGTTGATATTACTAATTACATCATGATATCCTTTAATCGCCCAATGCATGCATATAATGCAAAAAAAATAGAAGGAGAGCTCACAGTACGTAAAGCAAACGATGGAGAAAAATTTATTGGTTTAAATGATAAAGAATACTCATTAAATAAAGACATAAGTGTTATTTCTGATGATAAAAATGTTCATGCAATTGCTGGAATTATAGGTAGTAAGTACAGTGAATGCACTCTTGAGACTACTGATATTTTTTTAGAGTCTGCTTGGTTTGATCCTATCTCTATCACTAAATCTTCAAGGCAACTAGGCATCTCCACAGACTCAAGTTACAGGTTTGCACGTTCAGTTGACCCTAGTTTTACCCTTGATGGACTCAATCTTGCAGCCCAGATGATTTTAGATTTATGTGGCGGAGAAGTTTCAAGCATAGTGTCTGCTGGCAATTTGAATAAGGCTGATACCAAGATAAATTTTGATTGTCAAAATGCAAACAAACTTGGAAGTGTATCTGCATCACCTAATGAGGTATTCGATATTTTAACAAAGCTAGGGTTTAGTATCGATAAAAAAACCGAAGGTAATTGGAATATACAAGTACCAAGCTGGAGACCGGACGTAACCATACCTGCTGACTTAGTTGAAGAGGGAGTAAGAATATACGGCTATGATAAAATAAAGGAAGAGCAACTAGCAGAAGACGTGACAGTAGAAGAAGAGACACAAGATGATTTACGCATTTTAATGACAAGCAGAGGGTTTCATGAAGTGATAACTTGGTCTTTTATGAGTGAATCAATAGCTGAAAAGTTTGGTTACTTGAACAAATTATTTATTATCGACAACCCATTTAATAATGACTTTAACATAATGAGACCAAGCATCATACCAAATTTGTTAAAAGTTACTGCAGATAATACTGCCCATGGTACACCTGATTGTGCAATTTTTGAAATTGGGCCAATTTATAATGATGAAGCTCAGTCTAAGTATGTTTTGAGCGGAATCAGGTCAGGAAATAATCTACCACGAAACCATTATAACACTGACAGGAAAATAGATGTTTTTGACGCAAAGGCTGACCTCATAACAGCTTTGGAACTTTTTAATATCAATTGTGATAATTTAGCAATAGAGAGAGCAGAAAAAGAATATTATCACCCAGGAAAATCAGGCTCCTTATCTTTTAGAGGTAAAGTAGTTGGTTATTTTGGAGAATTGCATCCGAGTATATTGGATTTTTTTAACATCAAACAAAAAATTGTAGGCTTTGAGTTGATATTAGAAAATATCGAAAATTTACCTATAAGTAGAAAAAAATTGATCAATTATAAATATCAAAGTGTAAAACGCGATTTTGCGTTTATTATAAATAAAGATATAGAAGCAGGTAGTATAATCAATATGGTAAAAAAAAGCTCAGAGCTCATCACAGAAGTTTTGATATTTGATGTATATCATGGAAACAATATAGAATCGAATAAGATGTCTATAGCATTTTCAGTTACTTTCTGCTCTCCAACTCACACTTTAACCGAAGAGGAAATCCAAAAAGAATCAAATATGATAGTCAACTTAGTGTGTGAAAATACTGAAGCAACTTTGAGAGCTCATTATTAAGGCGTAATCGCCTTTTCCTGATTTTGCTGTGTCACGTTTACTTCATCCAGTTTATTCCCTATCTTGAATTCAATATCCTTGAAAAACCTATCCCACATTCCATGCAAATGCTCTTCTACTTTAGGCCATACATCATTTTTAAATGTCGTTCTATCATCGGAGAATAAATTACCGAAAAAAACTCCTACTTCCTCATAACTTGAATGAAAATGTTGAAGAAATGTTTCTACTTCCTTATGAGCATCATGTGCCACACTCAACGCTTTTCCTTCTGTGCTCTTATCCCCACGAATTGCAACGGCAAGACCTGTTTGAATATATCCCAAGCCTGTCCTAATAGCTTTTATAGGCTGCAGCCATGAACTCTTATCACTTTTTGGTACATTATTTACTATATTTTCCACCAATCTATTTATTAAAGGAGAAAATAAATCTTGACAAAAGTGTTTGATATTATCTCCTATTTTAATTAAAGGACTTTTTATGCACTTTTCTAGCACATAGTACTCAAGTTCTGCCCTCTCTAGTAACTTCTTAATTGCTTCTTCGTTAAAAGTTTCATGCTCGAACGCTTTCAGTAAGTCATCTTCTATTATTGCAAATTTTATTTTTTCACGAGACTCTAGTTCTTCCCTGTAACTATTTTTTGTTTCTTCATTTATCAACAACCCTTTTTCTTCCAATTTTAACTGTTCTAATTCTTTTAGAATTTCTTTGTTATTTTTCAAGTGCTTCTGTATTAATTTCGTATTTGGATGCCCTTCCCCTTTTCTATTACACTCATCTTCTAAGTACTTATCTAAGTCCTTATTCCCTTCTATTATTTTTCTTAATAGTATAGGTTGTTCAGGTCTTTTTAAGAATTTTTCAATTCTCACTCGATGTGAATTAATCTTTTCTACTAGATCTGGTGCCCCCCTTTCTAATAACTTACATGAGTCCTCTATGCCCTTTGCTTGGCCTTTGAATAAATTTTGTATTTTACATTTCGTGATTTCTAAGTATATCTTTGCTATCAAGTCATTCACTTTACCTGAAGCTTTTTCTAAACTTTCCCCATTCAAAGGACCGTTTATCTCCTCTTCTAAACTTCGAAACTGGTCTCTTAAGCTTAGTATTCCTAACATGTCTAACTTACCCTTAGCTTTTTTTATTACTGATTCTACTAGCCTTTGCTCAACTTCTTGATCGTCATACTCGAACTTAAAAAGATCCTCTAATTTCCTTTTTAAATCATCATTTATTGAGTTATTTCCCCCTTTATCATCAGACATTTTTTCTAATTCTTGACGTATAATGCGATACCTCTGATGCCCTGCCTTTCTTAAATTCTCAATCTCTTTTTTAGCACTATTTAGAGCTGTTCCTGTTTCTTCACGATACTTCTCTTTATAAATATCAATGATTGTCCTCTTAGCTATTTTCCCTTCTTCTTTAAGCCGCTCCCATTCTGCTTTAAATACAGGAAATTCACTATCTTCCAAGATATCTGGTACTTTTGCTCCTGCTTCTCTCAGATCTTTTATTATCATCTCTTTCTCATTTGGTAACTCCTTACCTTGACTTTTTAATTTCTGTTTCACTAAAGTATTTTTTATCTTATCCTCCATTGAAAAATCTTCTCCCCGTCTATTTTGCTGAAATTTAATTGCTTGTATAAAAGCAACTTGACAAGTATTTTCTATTAAGTGAGTTATCAACTTAGGATCTATGCTACTCACCACTTTCAGCCTGAGTTCATTCAATAATTCCTTCAGTTTATCATGTGTAATATCTTTCTTTTCTAGCTTAATCAGCTCTTCCATAGTTCTTGCGCATTCTTGAATCGAAGTTGCAAGCACACTCTTGATTTTATTACGCAAGGATCTAAGACCATTTTTTAAATTGATGTTAATTGGCAATTTCAGTACGATAATATGCTCCGAATCCGGCTCTGCACTAAACCACTGACTATTTTCATTCTCACATAAGTCTCTAAGTAATTGTTTAAATTGTGGCGGAAATTTTATTTCCATATCATATTTAATTCTTGAATCAGAAACTACTGTTTCATAAAAAGAAAACTCTGTGTTTTGGTGCTTATTAGAATAATGCCCCATACTCATTTTAAGAGCAGCCACTAAAGAATGAGATAAATCTCTATTTAAAAGATAAAAAGTAGCTAAAGCAATTGTTGCAGGAACAACCAAAGCTACAAGTACAGTCACATTAACAAAGATTGCCATTGCAGCAAGAGCGCGATATGCCAATCTTTTTAGCACACCTGTCTCACTCTTTTTTGTCTTATCTTCCACTACACCTTCTTGCGTCTTGCTATTTGCTTTAAATCTACTGTATATGACTAACCCCAGTGCAGTAAAAGCAATATAAGGGAGCATTAAAACTGACAGAGCTAAATTTAATATTTTCTTCTCTGGACAAGCTCTGTTTATCTCTTTCAATATTTCGCTTGACATATTATACCAGGAGGTAAAAAAGTCAGAATTATAATCTTTATAATGAAATATACTGAGTGGAACATTAAAAGCAGCTATTTGTTTAATTAACCAATCCTGCCTACTTACAGCATCAAAAAACCCTTCTTCCTCTTCTGAATTAGCAAAACCTAAATCATTCCCTTCTTCTACATTGGAAACATCTTCCATAGCATCAAAAAACTCTTCTTCCTCTTCCAAAGCAACATTGGAAATAGATTCTACTTTACCTAAACCATCACTGTTGTTATTTAAATCAACAACTTCTCTATGACCATCCGCAACAACTTGATTCATATCACCACCCTGCTTAAAGCAACTTGAGCATAGCATAAACATTAGTAACTTTGCAACTTTATTAACTTAATACTAACTATCAAATCTTGATATTCCTTAGAATAGAAGTCGGCTCCGATCTCTTTATTAGTGTCCAAAGATAAGGCAAGGGTCTGATCTTTTATATATTTATTCCATGTAGTTATTGCTTCCTTAATTTTTTCATCTTCTGTTTTTATTATTACTCTAATTCTATCTGATATATGAAAATCAGCTTGTTTTCTAGTTTCTTGAATAAGCCTCACAACATCTCTCGCAAGCCCTTCTAGAATTAGTTCATTATCAAGCTCAGTGCTCAGAATAACAATACCTTTATTGTTATCAAATACAGAAGAATATTCACTGTTTGCTTTTAACAATAGTTCATATTCACCTTTTTCTATAATATAGTTCTCTGTTTCATCTCCCAGAAATATCTGTTCTTTTTCAACTTGCTTCCACTTTCCTTCCTTAACGTATTGAACTAGTTTCTTGATTTTGTCTGGAATCTTCTTACCAAGTAGCGGGAAATTTAGTTTTAGCTCTAATGATGCAATATCTTCAAGTCTATTTACTAATTCTAATTTTTTTACATTTACCTCATCTTTTATCATCTCTTGGTATTCATTTGAGTCTGCAGTACAATGGATCCCAGTGTCACGCACTGGGATGACAGAAAACGGCTCACCTTCAAGAAAACTACAGAAAGACTGATGGTAGATAGTCATACTGCCAAGTGGCTGTCTGATGCGCATGTTAAACGTATTTCTGATGGATAATGCAGAGTTACATATCTCTCTTACCAAATCCATCTTGGCAATGAGCTGACTATTATATCTATCTGATTGTGGAAAATCAGCCAAATGAACAGACATTTCTTCATACCTAAGCCCCTGCCATATAGTCTCTGTTATAAGTGGTAACAAAGGGGCTGCAGCTCGAAGCATGTAATAAAAAACTGTGTACAGAACATTATAAGCGTCGGTTTTATCTTGATCTAAGTCACTTTTCCAAAAACGCTCGCGACTGCGACGAATATACCAATTATTTAGCACTTCAAAAAAATCTGTCAAGATTTTACAAGCTTCCTGAGAGTTATAGTTGTTCATAGAAGCTCGCATACCTTCCACAGCTTCAAAACATTTTGAAATCATGTAGCAATCAATAGTATTCTGATAATCCCTACAAATCTCAGCTTTAATTCCATCTGCATTTGCATACATAGTAAAAAAGTGATAACTGTTCCAAATAGGTTTTACTACGTTTTTTAGAACATCACGCACTAAATTTCCTTCTTTGTCGAGTAGTAAATTACCACCGCAGACAATAGATCCAGAAAGCATAAGAAAACGCAGCGCATCAGAACCATATTTGTCAAAAATCTCCATTGGATCTGCATAATTATTCAAACGTTTGGATAACTTCTGACCTTTCACATCAAGAACCACACCGTGGCATATGCAATTCTTAAATGGCTCACTATCAAATAAAGCAGTGGAAAGCACAAAAAGCGTATAAAACCATCCTCTTGTTTGTGCTATATATTCAGTGATAAAATCCGCAGGGAAATTACTCTCACACCACTCCTTATTTTCAAACGGATAGTGAACTTGCGCGAACGGCATCGATCCAGATTCAAACCAACAGTCAAACACATCAGGCACACGACGCATAACTGATTTTCCTGTTGGATCATCAGGATTTGGTCTTATCAAAGTATCGATAAATGGTCTGTGCAAGTCATCTATTTTAACATTAAAATCTCGCTCTAGTTCTGCTATCGAACCATACACATCTACTCTTGGATATTTTGTATCGTCTGATTTCCACACGGGAATTGGAGTACCCCAAAATCGATTGCGTGAAATAGACCAATCGTGTGCTCCTTCAAGCCATTTTCCAAATTGACCATCTCTAATATGATTCGGCATCCAATTAACTCTCTTATTTAGTTCTACCATTCTCCCCTTGAACTTTGTCACAGCAACGTACCAAGAAGGCATAGTGCGATAGATCAAAGGAGTATCCGTTCTCCAGCAGTGAGGATAATTGTGAATATATTGCTCAGTTTTAAACCAGCTTCCCTGCCTTTTTAATTTCTTGATTACTGTATCATTGGCATCAAAAACATGAACTCCTGCCAAATCTGAAACTTCAGTAGTAAATTTTCCAGAGTTATCAACTGGACAAACAGCTCGAATATCATGGCTTTGACAAAGGTAAAAATCTTCTTCACCAAATCCAGGAGCAGTGTGCACAACACCAGTACCATCTTCTGCTGTAACATAATCGGCAATGAAAACACGGAACGCATTCTTTGTATCTTTAAAGTAATTAAACAGTGGTCTATAAGGAAGACCTGCAAGATCACTTGCTTTAAGTTTTATATTACAGTTTTCATATTGAATATTGCTTTGTTCACAGTGGCTGACAAATTTCTCTAAATAACTTTCAGCAAAGATGTAGACTTCACCATTTACTAACACCATACAATACTCAATATCCTCCCCTACTGCCAGTGCAAGATTGCTAGGCAACGTCCAAGGCGTTGTAGTCCAAGCAAGTAATCTACATTTTTGTTTAAATTGTTTTGGATTTTCTAAAAGTTCAAAAGCAACAGTTACAGCTTTGCTAATTTTTTCTCTATAAGCATTATCTAGTCTTGTTTCAAAATTAGAGAGTGGAGTTTCGCACGCCCAGCTATAGGGAACAACGCGTATTGATTCATACACCAGACCTTTATCATAAAGCTGCTTAAATGCCCACATGACCGACTCCATGAATGACTTATCCATAGTCTTATAGTCATTGTGAAAATCTACCCATCTTGCTTGTCTATTTACATATTTCTCCCATTCTGATGAAAATTTCATCACAGAAGTACGGCAATGATTATTGAATTTTTCAATGCCAAACTTCTCTATCTCAGTTCTACCAGATATTCCAAGTTCCTTTTCTGCACCCATCTCAGCTGGTAAGCCATGGCAATCCCAACCGAATCTACGTTCAACCCTTTTTTGCAGCATAGTTTGATATCTTGCAAATGCATCTTTTATACAACCAGTAAGCAAGTGTCCGTAATGCGGAAGTCCATTTGCAAACGGAGGCCCATCATAAAATATAAAACAATGACCCTTGGAACGTTTCTCGACTGACTGCTCAAAAATTTTATTTTCCTGCCAAAATTTTATGATTTCCTTTTCTAGCAATGAAAAATCAGGACTGCTACTTGTATCAGGATAATACTTCATATTCATTTTAACTGGATAAAACCAAAGAATATAGAGCTTTCTGGAAAATTACAAATTCAAAAACTCTGTTTCTATAAACATAGATAGGTATTGACACCATTATACAACATATTAATTCATTAGACTTATTTATTGAGGTTGAAGATGAACAAAGACAATAGAAGTTGGCCTTATCAGAAATTTCATGATGCTAACAAAAATAATAGTAAAAGCAGCTTTATTTGGAGATCGCTTTCTTATGAATATAAGAATTATGGAAAGGTTAAAAAAGTACACTATCAGTTGGAAAAGAAAAAAAATCCCGCAAATCTATTATATCAAGTCTCATATAATTGCGTAACAGAGAGTTGTAGTCCTTTAAGGATTAAATCTAGATAGCTTATAAACTCATAAAAACACACAAAGTGCTTCTACATGAGAGCATGTGAGCACTTTTCTCTAATTAGGCAGCGCATCCCAACAAACTATTTTGCCGAGCTTCCAATATCCTTACATTTACTATTTTATCCTTGTATTTCTCGTCGGGATCATCAACGCATACTGATTGCATGTATGGGCTTTTACCAATAATTTGATTTTGGTGTTTACCTTTTTTATCACTGAATAGAACAGGAATAGTTTTTCCTATCATACTCTGATTAAATTCAAGTTGTTGCTTGCTAATTAATTCCTGTAACCGAAGAAGACGCTCTGTTTTAACCTCTTCTGGTACTTGATCTTTTCTTTCCGCCCCTGGCGTTCCTGGCCTTGGGCTATATTTAAAACTATAAGCCTGAGCGTACTTTACTTTTTCTACTAACTTCATAGTTTCCTCAAAATCTTTTTCAGTTTCTCCAGGAAAACCAACAATAAAATCAGAAGAAAATTCGATTTCAGGTTTCAATTTGCGAAATCTGTCTATTATTTCCAAATACTCCTCTGCAGTGTGTTTCCTGTTCATTGCATGCAATATTTTATTCGAACCTGACTGCACAGGTAGGTGAACAAACGGCATGAGTTTTGGCTCTTCCGCATGCACCAGGTAGAGAGATTCGTGCATATCTCTTGGATGAGAAGTTGTATAGCGGATTCTTTCTAGGTTTTCAATTTTAGCAATGTGACTAATTAATTTTCCTAAATCCCAGACCTCTTCTTCGCACTCTCCATGATAAGCATTAACATTTTGACCGAGCAAATTGATTTCCCTTGCCCCATTTGCAACTAACTTTAATATTTCACGGAATATTTCACTTACTGGTCGTGAATACTCAGCCCCGCGAGTGTAAGGCACCACACAAAACGTACAAAATTTATCACAACCTTCTTGTATGGCAAGAAACGCAGAAGACCCCTGGCTATTGCCATAACATTCATCCGGCAATTTATCAAACTTTGCAACTTCAAGAAAGTCAGTATTTATTATATGACCTTTACTTCTACTTGCTTTGACTATCAATTCCGGTAAAGCAGCGATACTCTGGGAACCAACAACAATGTCAACAAAAGGAGCTCTTTTGAATACCTCTTCCCCTTCTGCTTGCGCTACACATCCAGCCACTACTATGGTCCTTTCTTTTCTTGACGAATGAATTCTTCCAAGCTCTGAATAAAGCTTTTCTGCTGCCTTTTCTCTAATATGACAAGTATTCAATATCACCAAATCAGCTTGTTCTACATCACTAACAACGTTGAATCCTAGAGGCTTAACTATATTCTCTATTAAAATGGAGTCATAAACGTTCATCTGACAGCCGTAAGTTTTAATATATAGGCCTTTCATATTTAAAATTCTTCACACAAATTCTAGCAAATTATACGAAAAACTGAATTCTAGTACAACATCCAATAAAGATTTCTTGACAAAGCTTCTCGCTTTCCCTACCGTAACGGCGGAGGTATTTTAAGAGCTCAAAAATCTATCTCCGTCTGCAGGCTTTTCAGTCAATTTCTCAATAAAAAGTGTAGCGTATCTTCTTCAGTGTATACTATAGTATGTGCACTGTATTTTTTTGCTAATCTTTCGGGGGGATTTTATCTCCAGAATTCCAGATACTTGACCTTTATTCTTAAGATAAAAACCGACTGGTAGTTATGGTTTTTATAAAGAAAGTGCAAACAATACTTTAAAGAATATGAAACAAAGGTAGAAAAGGTTTGAGTAACCAAAAACTGTTTCTAGGCATAAATTTGCGATGCATACTTGAAAAGTAATTACATTAATATAATGTTAACACTTATATGTTAATATAGATATAATACTAATTAAAGAGCATGTTATGCAAGAAGGAGTATTAGATTTTACAGATGCTCTTTGTCAAAATAAATGTGATTCCTTTCGAGTGACACTCTCCTATACCCTTCTTTAGGTTATACAGAAGTCTAACACAATTATAGAACAAGCTTAAAAGTTCTGGTAAAGTAGTTTTATTTATAAAGAGCATGCTACTTGATATTGAAAAACGCAGCATAACAAATGCACTGTGGAAGTTACAAGAAGCAGATCAAAGGGAGATTTTTACTCTTATACAGAGATTTGAGTTGCCAGAAATATTAGCAAGAATACTAGTTGCTCGTGGTGTTAACATAGAAAATGCACATGACTTCTTACACCCACTAATCAGATCGCTATTACCAGATCCCTTTCACCTCCTTGATATGGATAAAGCTGTTTCTCGCATAATAAAAGCAATAAACAATAATGAGAATATTGCAATATTTGGTGATTACGATGTTGATGGTGCAACGTCATCAGCATTGATTAATAGATACCTAAGAGCGATTGGGACACACTCTATAATCTATATTCCAGATCGTGTTGATGAGGGCTATGGATTGAACACAGATGCTTTATTACAACTGAAAAAGAATGGTATTGATTTATGTATTTCTGTTGATTGCGGTACGCTTGCATATCAACCAATAGAAGAGGCAAGGGTTTTTGGACTTGATATTATAGTTATCGATCATCACCTTGGTATAGAAAAATTACCAAGTGCTGTAGCAGTTGTTAATCCCAACCGCCTTGACGAGAGCTCTCCTTATAATAACTTAGCAGCAGTTGGAGTGTCATTTCTGCTAATTGTTGCTCTTAACAGAAGCCTACGTGAGCAAGGATTTTTTACCAACAAAAAAGAACCAGATTTATTTGATCTACTGGATTTGGTTGCTCTTGGAACTGTTTGCGATGTTATGCAGATTACAGGCCTAAATAGGGCTTTTGTTTTACAAGGATTAAAAGTTATGTCAGCAAGAAAAAATGTTGGCTTACGTGTTTTGTTTGACGCTTTAGGAATCCTTGAAAAACCAAGTGTTTCACGATTAGGGTTTAGTATTGGGCCATGTATAAATGCCGGAGGAAGAATTGGAGAAGCATCACTCGGTGCAAGGTTGCTTTCCACTGATGATGAAGAAAAGGCGCATTCAATCGCGCTAAAACTAATAGATTTGAATAATGCAAGAAAAATGCTAGAAAATGAGGCTGTTTTGGAAGCTACAACACAAGCGGAAAATTTTGCCCACTTGGGTGTAAATTTTATAATGGTAAGTGGTAATTGGCACCAGGGAATAATTGGTATCATTGCATCAAGACTAAAAGAGCAGTTTCACTTACCAACGATAGTGATATCTTTAAATAACGGAATAGGAAAAGCAAGCTGCAGGTCAATTTCTGGGATAGATATTGGTGCTGCAGTTCTTTCTGCAAAATTTACCAATCTAATCATTGAAGGTGGTGGTCACAGTATGGCAGCAGGATTTTCGATTGAAGAAGATAAAATAAGTGATCTACATGATTTTTTTACTGAAAGATTTGCAAACTCTACAAATGAAAAAATCATAAAAGCCGATGGCATAGTAACAGCTAAAGCAATAAACTTATCCCTGTGGAATCAATTGCAACGCTTAGAGCCATTTGGTGTTGGCAATCCTGAACCGAGATTCATCATTCAAGTAGCAAAGATAAGAAAGCCGGAAGTTATAGGAGTTGACCATATAAAATGTTTTATTGCTGACGATAATGTTATGGTCAAAGCTATTGCGTTTCGCTGTGCAAATACTGAGCTTGGCTCCGCTATTATGCAGGGTAATGTTAAAGCCATTTTGGGTAAAATCTCTATGAATTACTGGAATGGCAATGAATTTATACAATTTATGATAGAAGATGTCTTAACCACTAGTTAAGTTACTATTTTAAAATAATTACCTATCAATCTCACCAAATACTATGTCGAGTGAACCGATAATTGCTGCAATGTCAGCAAGCATGTGTCCTTTTGCCATGAAATCTAAGGCCTGTAAATGCGCAAAGCCAGGTGCTCTTATTCGACATCTATAAGGTCTATTGGTACCATCTGAAACTATATATACTCCAAACTCACCTTTTGGCGCTTCAACGGCTATGTAAGCCTCACCCTCTGGCACGTGATATCCTTCTGAATAAAGCTTAAAATGATGAATCATAGCTTCCATGGATTCTTTCATTTCAGCTCTTGGCGGTGGAGAAATTTTTCTATCTTCAGTTTTTATTGGCCCTTCAGGTATCTTCTCTATGCATTGCTTCACCAAGCTGATAGATTGCCTAATCTCCGCCATTCTTACTAAATAACGGTCATAACAGTCACCATTTTGACCGATTGGTATATCAAAATCCAACTGATCATATATCTCATATGGCTGGCTTTTTCGCAAGTCCCAAGCAAGTCCAGCAGCACGGAGCATTGGTCCACTAAAGCCCCAATCAAGCGCCTGTTTTATTGATATTTCACTAATTCCTACAGTGCGTTGCTTCCATATCCTGTTTTCTGTTAGAAGCTCATCAACATCATCTATGTACTTTGGAAATTGCTCTATAAATTTTGCAATATCTTCAATCAAACCTTCTGGGATATCTGCTGCAAGTCCACCGGGCCTTATATAAGCTGCGTGAAATCTTGCACCTGAGGCCCTTTCATAGAACTCGAGTATTTTTTCTCTCTCTTCAAAGAGCCATAAAAGAGGAGTCATCGCCCCAACATCAAGTGCTTGGGAAGAGATATTTAGTAAATGATTTAGTATTCTTGTCAGCTCACAAAATAGAACACGCAAATATTTTGCTCTAATCGGAACTTCGCACTGCAATAATTCCTCTACACATAGCGAATATGCATGCTCTTGTGACATTGGTGACACATAATCAAGGCGGTCAAAATAAGGGAGAGCTTGAAGATACGTTTTATGTTCTATTAACTTCTCAGTGCCGCGATGCAAAAGTCCAATGTGGGGATCTGCCCTCTCGATCACTTCACCATCCATTTCTAAAACAAGACGTAGCACCCCATGTGCAGCTGGGTGCTGAGGGCCAAAGTTTAGCATCATTGTCTTTAGATCTGGCATGTTTGGAAGTTTGAGATGTTAAAATTGTATAGGGTAAAATTTGCTTAAAGTCAATAGGCTTCTTGTACAAGCTATAACTCATCGTTACAATAGAAAAACTCTCAAAAACTTCACCACTTTTTCATGATCTGATAGACAATGTTTATGTGTCATATGCAATTATTGCACTTATGTTGATCAAGGCAGCGAAATTATGTATAGATAATTTTGATTGAGAAATAGTTTTTTTACTATATAAATTCTACTTTAGAGTAACCAAAATTAATGAAAAACAATAAATATAGTTTAGGCTTAAGGATCATTCATTGGTTGATGTCTGCTCTTATTGTTGGTATGCTTTGTTCTGGACTGTACATGAAAAGTTTGCTGATTAGCAGTGAAGTTAAATTCAGCATATACGCTATTCATAAGGCTTGTGGTATCAACGTTCTTGGATTAATTATAGTACGTATATTTTTTCGCGTCTTTACTTATGTTCCTCAATTGCCGGCAAGTTTTTCTCGGTTCGTAATCAATGCGAGCAAAATGATACACTTTGGTTTGTATTTTTTGATGGTGCTAATGCCATTATCTGGTTATGTCATGTCTTCTGCTTCTAGTAAAGAGATAAAATATTTTGTTCATATCCCTTTGTTAATCAATGAAAACAAAGAGCTAGCTAGTACAGCTAATCAGCTACATTCGATGCTTGCATGTCTTATGATAGTCTTTATAACCTTGCATATACTTGGTGCTTTAAAACATACATTTATAGATAAACAAAACATTTTCAAACGTATGATATAGGCTATATGTTGAGCAGGCTTTGGAAGAAAGGAACGAATTTTCTCGGTAGTGAGTTTCCAGTAATGGGTGGTGCTATGAGCTGGGTTTCAGAGAGAAATTTAGTTTCAGCAATCTCAAATGCCGGTGGTTTTGGTGTAATTGCATGTGGTGCAATGTCTCCAGAATTACTGAAAAAAGAAATCATAGAGACACAGAAGTTAACTCATAAGCCATTTGGTGTCAATCTGATTACTATGCACCCAAATTTGAGTGAGTTAATAGATATATGCATTGAAACAAAAGTAAGCCATGTAGTTCTTGCTGGAGGATTACCAATAAAACCTAATATAGCAAAAATCAAGAATGCAGGCATTAAAGTTATGTGCTTTGCACCAGCATTAAGCCTTGCGAAAAGGTTAGTAAACATGGGGGTAGATGCGTTAATAATAGAAGGTATGGAAGCAGGAGGACATATCGGTCCTGTTAGCACTTCTGTTCTCGCACAAGAGATATTACCTCATCTTAAAAATGAGAAAACACCGGTGTTTGTTGCAGGTGGAATAGGAAGAGGCGAAATGATAGTGAACTACCTAGAAATGGGAGCAAGTGGCTGTCAAATAGGTACATTATTTGTCTGCACGAATGAGTCAATCGCTCACAAAAATTTTAAAGAAGTATTCATCAAATCAGCTGCGCGTAATGCTGTATCTTCTGTACATATTAGTGCTGATTTCCCTGTAATTCCAGTAAGAGCTATAGTTAACAAAGCAAGTGATGATTTTATAAAGCATCAAAGAAACATTATCGATAAATATCAAAATGGAGAAATCTCAAAAGAAGAGGGGCAACTTGAAATAGAAAAGTTCTGGGCTGGAGCTTTAAGAAGAGCAGTAATTGATGGAGATGTTGAAACAGGATCTTTAATGGCTGGTCAAAGTGTTGGCATGGTTGATAGAGAAAAGCCTATAAAAGAAGTAATAGATATACTAGTTCAACAGGCAAGCAATTATGTTAAAATGTAAAATCAGTAATCAGCAAAGAAAATAGTCAGCAAATTGCTATAATTATCCGTAATAAGGCGTAACTCCCCAGTTTTAATGTAAAATTAACGCTAAAGAGGTATTCATGCATTTTGTTATGTATGGAGAAATATTATGCCAATGAGTTTTGCAAAAGATCAGAAGAGTGAAAAAGATCTTGATCATCAATTGTACAGTGCTATGGTCGCAAAGATCATAAGAAAACATAATAATGAAATTCCAAAAAATGGAGGGAGGACTATCAAAGAATGCGTAAAATTGCTCAAAAAAGGAGCTAGTCCTGGGATGTTAACTGAGCTATCAAAAAATTTAAAACGATTATCGAGAGAGTCAGAAAAATTTAAAGAATGTCATAATTATTACACCGAGAAATTTCTTCCAGCATTGGGAAAAAGAGTAATGGAATTAGAAGTCGAATTTCCAGTATCTAAGAATGAAATAGAACGATCACAAGGATTACCAACAAAAAGAGGAAAAATATTACAAATAATTTCAAATATTACTAATGAAAGTAGTGACAAAAATCATTCTAGTAGCGTTATTCAAAATCAAAAAGATAGACAAGGTAATGCTATGGAACGATTTAACAAACAAAGTCTTTCTGGTGAAGTTGAAATTCCCAAAAATTCAGGTATTAATACTCTGGAAAAGGATTCTTTAGCTAATGGTGTAAGTGGAAAAGGAACCCATGTAATATATAATTCCTTGAGAAGTTCAGGTCGTTATGATGCTTTAACAATTCTTACATCAAAACAATCGCAAGAAGGAAAGAAGATCACACAATCAAAATTGAATAGTCAATCTGATCTTTCGATTGATAGTAAGGATTTAAAAAATGAAAAGCCTAATATAACTATAAATGCTGTAGAAATGCCAAGCGGTGCAAATACTTCTAAACTCATTAGTAGTAGTGATTTAGATAGTGTAATAAATTCATCTAGCTTGGCATCAAGTAGCAGAAGGAACATCTTAAATTCAGTAACAAGCATTTCATCTGAGGAAAGTGTACACTTTAAATTAAACCCTGCTGAGGAAGATAATAGTTTGCAACTAGAAGATGAAGGAAAAGCAAAATTAGCATATCCGAACAAAACAAGGCCCAAAGGCCCAAGCGGAAGAATATCCCCTTCTAAACATCATAAGAAGACTGAAGAAGGGCCTCATTGTGCGATCTCAGTGACAGGCAGTAAGGTAAAAGATACAATGCAATCCAGTAATTATGAAAATAGTAGTAAAAACAAAAATCTTCACGTTGCACTTGTAATAAGTTCTGCTCTCTTAGCAATAGAGTGCATTGTTGCAGGAGCAATGACATCAGGATTAGTAGGAGTAGGGCTGTTTGTGCTGGCTGGAGTACTTGCTACAGCAGCTGCTGCTGAATTTTGTTCAAATATTCTGTCAAGTAAATTGACATCCATTAGTGTGAGTCCTCTTTTTGATAATAAAGAGCTAACATGGTGATAAAAGTTAAATATGAGTTACTTATGGTGAGCAAGTGAATTAGGTTCTTGCCTATTGATGTAAAATTTGTTACATTTGAGGAGTATCTTAAAAGTATTTAGCTGATGCACATTCAATTGGGTAGGGTTTTTTCTATTGTAGCCCTATTAGCTTTTATCTTCATGTCATGTTCCAGCAAAGCAAGTGATGAATTGAAAAATATACCAGGAACGTTGAAAGAACTTATTTCTTCATTTTCATTTAAAGATACTGTGGAAAATATGAGTCCCTCAACAATTATAGGTTTATGTATAGCTACAGTGATACTTGCGGTAGTGTTCAGAGGCCTAATTTTTTTCATGATAATATTTGGCGTACTGATCATGATGTTTGGAAGCACAGAAAAGGCAAAAGATTACCTGAAAGAAAAGTTCAACTTTGCAAAGGACATGCAGTTACAATCCAATAACAAAAAAGAGGATAAGGATTAAGTAGGATAGATGGTTCTTTATTATCTTTTTATTGAATACGCATGATATTATATGCAGCCAAAAGTACCGGCCACTAGCTCTAATTCTGAAAAAAAGAACAATTTAGCGTTACTAGAAAGTATTAATTTAGATTTTATCCCTTATGCTTGCCACTACGATGAAGAAACTATACTAACAAAACAGGGGGAATTATTAAAAATAATCAAGTTAGAAGACTATTCTTCAGTTGATAACTATGGTGATCTTAGAACTGAAATTAGAAAAAGTATATCAAAAAATATCAAGAGTTTATATTTTACCGTTTGGATTCACACTGTCCGTAAGCGCAATAAACTGAGCTTACAGTGGAATAAAACTGCAGACTTTTCCGATCAGCTACACTCAACGTGGTTTAATAAACTAGTTGATAGTAAACTACAGTATATAAATGAATTGTACATTGTGGTGTTGCTTGGTGGTTTTGGCAAACATATTAATAATGCATTTTTTTTTGGCGGGATAAAGAATAGACACAAGTTATTTTTACAAAAAAATCATCAAGAATTACAAAAAATAACTGACCTGATTCAAAAAGATTTAGAACCTTTTGGAGCTAAAAAACTGGGCCTTAGGTCTAGTGAAGGCAAAATATATTCTCAAATGACGGAATTTCTCCATTACATTATTACATTAACGCACAAAGATTATCCGATATGTGAAAGGGATCTATCGCAGCATGTTAAAAACTTAAAAGTAGCTTTTGGTTTCAATAAATTTCAGACATCGTTTGAAGGTCAACAGAAGTTTGGTTCTATTTTTTGCATAAAGGAATATCGAGAAATCCCCTTAGAAAATATAGATAGGTGTTTGCAACTTGACTCTGAGCTTATCATCACAGAAATAATAATATTTACTAGTAATAATAAAGCAGTAAAAGAATTTAAAAAACAAATTAATATGCTGCAAATCAGTGAGGACAATACCTTACTTCAAAACTCAGGAATAAATGAAATAATAGAGCTTGAAAAAATTTCTGCTATGGATTTTTGTCAACAGAAAATTGTTGTTACAATCTTTGCAGATGATAAGAATAGGTTAGATAAAAATATCAGAGATTTATCCTCTGTAATGTCGTTAATCGGGTTGATGATGTTTAGAACTGATCTGCACATGGAAAATCATTTTTGGGCACAGCTTCCTGGAAACTTTGCTTTTGTTACACAACCAAAAAATATATTAGAAAAATATGCTTGCAGCTTTGCTATGTTGCATGATTTTACATCAGGTACGTTAAAAGGAGGAAGATGGAAAGAAGCAGTAACAGTTTTTTTTTCAAAAAAAGGCAGTCCTTACTTTTTTAACTTTCATGGAAAGAAAAACAATGGTCATACCACAATACTTGGAGCTCCAAATTCAGGTAGAACCTCACTGATCAACTTCTTACTTTCGGAATCAAGAAAATTTAACCCTAGGATCGTTATATTGGATAATACTGGAAAATCAATAATATTTACTAAAGCAGTAAGCGGTCAGTATTACATAATTGATCCAAAATATAAAGATAAAAGTCTAAAATTCAACCCACTGAACATTGAAAATAGTGCTTCTAATCGCAATATCCTTGTTGAATTGATCAAAAGGATGGTTGCAGATGCAAGTTTGGTAGACATAGAAGAAAAGACAAAAAAAATTGTAGATTCCATATTTGCTATACCAAGAGAATCGCGATCTATTTCTCAAATTTCTGAAGTGCTTTTACTTCTTGGGGGTAAAATAAGTAAATGGTGTGGTGATGGTGAATTTTCTTACTTATTCCAAGGTGGTGATGAGTCAGACATTAACTGGGGAACAAAAACTATATCCCTCAATATTGCAAATCTCACTAAGCAAAAAGAATGTATGTCCGTGATACTTTACTATTTCTTATACTCTTTCGAAGCAAAATGTGATGGCTCACCTGCAATACTTGTTTTGGATGAAGCATGGGAGATAAGTAATATTTTTCCTACAGAGGAAGAGTTTGACAACTGGATGCAAAGAATGACAAAGTTAAATGTTGTAGTAATTCTAAGTACTGAAAACTTAAACCTAGCATTTGCTAGCAAGTTTACTCAATATTTAGATAAGCATGTCGATACGAGAATTCTGATGCCTAACATAAATGCAAACAGGTTATACATGAAAGCATTTTCTCTGTCGAAAGAGGAACTGAATGTCATTTTGCAAACACCAACACAGGAAGGTTTATTTTTGATAAAGCAGTACAAAGGTTTAGTAACTTTAAATCTAGATTTGAAGAATATGAAAGAAATACATGTACTTTCAGCTAATAAAGAGACTATAAAGTATATGTATGAAGCAATAAAGGAAAAAGGCGAAAAAGTGAGTAAGTGGTTACCGTCGTTCTATGAAAAATGTAAAGCTTAATTTTTTATTGATATTCTCCTTGATATTTTGTCTTTCTTATCAAGGATGTGCTGATTGTCCAGCATTTGTAAAAAGTAATACTGAAATTGAAGCTATAGGAAGTAAAGCAGGAAAAGGTATTGCGAATTTTTTTACAGGCAAATGGAGCGATTTAGATTTTGATGAAAAATTATTGCAACTTATTAAAGTTACAGCAGTAAATAATCAGGGACCAGAAGGTTACTTCGATCCAAAGATTAAGGTCTGTGATTACAAAGGGAACGACAACTGTGATATATTATCCGGTGGAACATTCTGCCGCCACATATATGGAACGCAGAGTACAGGAGCTGGAGTTTCTGCAGCAGCTTTTATCGATTGGGAAGGAGATAAAACAAAAGCTGGAGGAGAAATTGACCAAGGTCTTGGATGGGAATGGGCAGATGGTGTTACTGATGAAGAAAAAGTAAAATTTGCTAATGCCCCGAAAATATGCGCTTGTAGTCAAAAGGGGGCTTGTATGTCAGGAATTTCTTCATGGGGCTCTAGAGTATTTTCTGGGGAAAATATTTTTCTTCTTGGAGAGATGGGAAAAGCTTGTGATACATGCTATCAAACAAAAGTAAAGTGTGCCCCTGTGCAACTTGCACCTGGCCCACCTGCATTTTGTGAACAACTTGCGATATCACCACCGCAAGTTAAAATTGTTCCTATAACAAATGAAGAAAATGATTATTTCCATCCAAGAGTTGGAGTCATTATTGGTGAGCTGAAAGAAAGAAGGGAGATATATGTTCCATCTGCTGTTTCAAATCACAAGAATATTTCAAGTTGGACATATTCCATTCCAGATAAAGATACTATCCATTATTTCAAAACCTATAGAAAGAAAGGTCAGCTCTGCGCTGAATATTATGGTACTGAAAAAGAAGAATCAAAAAGAAAATTACAATTTCCTGCCCGTTGTTTTCCATCACCACCTGCTCCAAAGCCTGAGGAAATAAAGGTAGTAAATCAAAATACGCTAGAGGTAAAAATGAAGATGGATGAGAGAGTTTGTACTGAGAGGGCACGTGGAACTCACAATAATGGAGTCTGTACTTTTAATGTTAATGCTGACACCAGTCGCTCTATAGAAGTCGGCCCTCTATTCTTAAAAGTAGTAAAGCCGGCAATAGTAGAAAAAACAACTGGTACCGGTAACATAAAAAGCGATATCGATAACATAATAGAAGATATATTAAAAAGTAATTCGCAATTTGAAGTTCTAGAAAAATATGGGTATGTTCCCGATATCGAAGCAGAATGTAAAGAGTTTCAGGAAAATAAGTGCAAACTGGATAATTTAGGATATCCTAAAATAGAAGTAAAATATAAAGAAAATCCTAAAAGTAAAATGCTATGCCTTTCTGGTTGGCAGCCAGAACCCGAAGAATTCGTTCTTGAAAAAGGAAGTCAGCTAATATCACTGAAGTCAATGAGAGCAAGCTATGCTAAACACAATACTGTTTACTCGAAAGAATCAAATCAATCTTATTATTTTCCTTGCAAAAAAGGGGAAATTATTGAATTAGTTGATGTTTTAGCAAAGCCACAAGATGCACTAGATGAAATAATATTCAATAAGAAAGGATATATTTCTATTCCTGAAGAAAATAAGCCTCGAGATAATTGCATGGCAGAAGAGGATAAAGAGGTAGATACAAAACAAAATTGTGACAAATGCAAAATAGTATATGAGTTAACAGATGGAAAGTATGAAGAAAAAAACTGTAATCACGGTGATGATGGTTGCCTCTGCTTTGATGGAGTATGTAGTCGCTCAACACAGCATGTGAACAAGGACAACAAGCCTTTTTACTTGAGAGTTTCACAGAATGAAAATGGAGTTGTAAAGAAGTTAGATCATCCAATTAAAGCAAATAGAACAGAAGTATTTTTTGCTGATAAATTATGCAGATTCGATTTAGATGGTTTAAAAAAGAGATTGCGTGAAATAATAATAGCACAATTGAAACATAAGAAGCAGATTATTGAAGACAGGGATCAAAAACTTTATGAGCTTGGAGATGGCTATACAGGTGATCTGTCAATGTATGATTACGTTGAAATAGAAGCATGGGGAAGTGGTGAAGCTGGTCATATAGCTGGTAAAGCTAAGTCTACAGAAAATAGACCAGGAATGCCAGGTGATTACATTAAAGCTAAACTGAGAGTCAACCCTAGTTATCCATATATTCAAGTAAAAGTAACAGAAGGAGGTGGTGGACAAGAAAATGATAAATCTAACAAGGATGGAGGACCTACTTTAGTAAAAATGTGCATAGACCTTTCACAAACACTTTGTAAAGATTTAATTACTGTTGCAGGTGGAGGTAGATACAGAACTTATGGGGGAAAGAATTACAAAGATACAATAATTCATGAAAAAAGTTTAAAATTAAAAGAAGAAATTAAGAAAGTGGACAAGCTAAACTCTAGTAAAGATAATAAAATAGCATATATAGAAAATGGTGAGATTGGGTATAAAGATGTAACAAAATGTAGTAAAAACTACGTGAATAAAACATATGGTGCTGGTGGTTGTATCAACGAAAGCAGCAAAAGTTATAGCAAGGGCGCTCCTGGTTATGCGAAAATTAAACCTGTATTTGATGGAATTAATAAAGAAAGAGTAAAAAAAATAGATGGTGCTATTGAAAAAATGATACAAAATACAGATGACATTACAGGTATTGATGATTCCTTAATAAATAAACTTGATGAAAAGATTATTGATACAATTAAAGAAGAAATTAGAAAAGAATTGTCAGGTCTATAGTCAAAGAACCCTGATAATTGCAAATGGGGTAAAGTTGAATTTACATCACTGAGGGTATCTGTTCAGATGCATGTGAAACCAGTGTTTCTTTTTTTTTGTATCTCAGTTCTCATAATATCATCCCAGTGCGTAATGCACAGCTGTACAGAACATTGAAGATGTCATTCCAGTGCGTGACACTGGAATCCATGTAAATTTAACTGGATGCCAATGTCACAAACTAGTTTTCTCATCTATCTTATTTTGCTACTCTGCTGAACAGATACGTCAATTTCATCTACTGATGAGCTAGGTCCGCTGTCCTTTATATGTTGTACCAAAAGCTCCATAATTTTTTTTTGCTCATAAAATTGCTGAAATGAATATATTCCATTCGAGCCAACTAACACGAAGAATCCTCCTTGTACATTTGGAGGATTATCATGCCAGCTAATGTTTCTTACGTATTCAGCAGCTTGTAAGGAAGTATCTCCTAAAAGGTTTTAATATCAGGATCAGCACCTTTTTCTAGCAGTAATCTTGCCATTTTTTCATTACCTTTCATAGCTGCTATATGTAGAGGTGTATTGCCAAGCTGATTGCCAATATTGACATTCACCCCTCATACACTAAGTAATAATTGAGCTACCTCGTCATGGCCATTATTAATAGCTACACATAAAGGATTCATACTGATATCACAGCCATTGACTTTAGCACCGTTATCAAGAAGCAACTTAACTACTGATGCATGCCCATTCTGAGCAGTTAGATACAAAGGTGTGACATTATTTTTTCTACTATGTTAACATCAGCATTTTTTGTGCTAATTATGAGTATCAAGTAACACCTTTACAACTTCTACAAACCCATTTTGAGCAGCAATATGTAAAGGTGTCTTACCATCAGTACAGTCTTTTATATTGGGATCATCTCCCGCTTTAATTAACTCCTCTACTATAGCTTTGCTTTTAGCTACAACAGCAAAGTGTAAAACTATACTACCTTTAGTAGTTCTTGCATGAATATTAGCTTCTTTACTGATTAGTAACTTTACTACGTCCAAATGTCCTGAATAAACAGCAAAATGCAAGGCTGTAAATCCTTTTTTATCCTTGATATTGATATCAGTTTTTACATTAAGTAATAACCTAACTTCATTTATGTTACCGTTATAAGAGGCTTGATGTAATAGAATATTTTCAACCGGGAGCGATTGAGTGCTGAACATATTTACCTCTATATAATAGTATGCCTAGTGGTGCTACATCAAAACAAGGAACATTCAAGATTTTGCACCTGGCAATCTATTTTCTCTATTCTAATATATACAAATTCTTTAAACCCACCTTGTAATCAGGATAAACTAGAGAGACACCAAGATCTTTTTTAATTTTAGTATTGCTTACTTTTTTTGACCCTAAATAAAAACCCCGTGCGTAATTTGGCACGGAAGAAATCTCAACTGGCTCTGGAGGGCTAATATTGAGAAGCTCGGCTGCATACGTAACCACTTCAGATTGCGTAGCAGGTAAATCATCTGCACAATTGTATATCTCATAAGGCTTTATATTTTGCATGGAAGAAAATAAAATATTCGATATATCTTCAACATGAACACGAGAAAATTTTTTTTTCACATTTCTTGCTTTGCCAAGCTGCAGGTCAATTAGCGCATTTCTACCAGGACCATATATCCCAGCCAAACGAAAAATATGTACAGGCAATTTGCTACTTAGCCACTTCTTTTCAGACTCAAGGCGCTTTTCTCCTCTAATTTCTATAGGCTTTGTTTCAGATTCCTCATTCACCCAATTACCACAGTGGTCACCATAAACATTAGTTGCAGACAGATAACCAAGCCATTTAATATTCTCCAGACAATGACCGTATCTCTCCATAACATCATCGCCGTCTGGAGGAATAGAAACTAAAACATGCGTTACGCTTTTAAGCAGATCTTGATCAACCTTTTCATAATCAAAAAGTTGTATATCTTTATTTCTTGATGTACCGTTAACTTTCCAGCCTAAGTTTAGCAATTTTTTCGATAGAAATTTAGCTACATATCCGTAACCAAAGCAAAACAAGTGCATGGAATTAATTTCCAAAATTCTTCTTGATAAACTCAACCCCTAACCTTATTCCTTCTTCATTAATAATATGGCCTAATCCATGAATTGGGTATCCTTGAGCGTTTACTCCATTTTCTTTTAGAGCTTTAACCGCTAAATCAAGGGAAGAAAAAGGTACCACATCATCAGCGTCACCATGAATAACACATATGCTGGGTTTTGATTTGATCTCCGGTGCAATTTTTGAAGGTGAAAGAAACCTACCAGAATATGCAACAACCGATGCACAAGACTGAAGCCGGGTAAGAGCTACATGCATTGCAAGCATTGCCCCTTGAGAAAATCCAACTAAAGAAAGCTGAGTATCTTTTAAATTAAGCTCCTTTAATTTTGTACCAATAAAATAATTTACAATTGATGCAGCATTTTTCACCCCATTATATAGTGCTTCCTCACTACGATCCTCTAAACTAAACCACTGATAACCATCACCTATTTCTCTTTCAAATGGAGCATTGGGAACTACTAAATATGAATCAGGCAAAAACTTGCTCATAACTTTAGCAAGATGCATGAAATTATCACCACTTGAGCCCCAACCATGAAAAAAAATAATCAAATTTTTCTTATTTTCATTTGGGCAAATTTCTTGGCTTTGTAGTTTAATCATCTCTTTTGTGTTTATGTTTTTTTGTAAAACTGACTGATGCATCAATATTAGACAAAATTCTATAAAATTCAAGAATTTCCATATCACCCAAAAAGGTAAATACTATTTTAAAGATAAAAATCCTATTTCAAAACAAAGCAGTATCTCAAAAGAGCTATATCTTTTCAAATACTTTCTTATTGTTATTTAAATCCGAGCTTCTCGTCCTTAGCATACTGTCAGCGAGGTACTCCATTGAATAGTAAGGATATTTTAAGTGCAGTAACTATAGCCATATCTTGATCTTCACGTTTTTCTCTTTCTACTTTTATAGCTAAATAACCAACTACTGTACCCAACAATAAACCAGTAATAGCTGATGTTGCACACGTTGCAATAGCTGCTTGTGTATTATATGCTACCGCAAAACCCGTAATAAAACCTACTGTACCACAAACGCTAATGCAGACACGCTCCTTCCGAAGTTCTATTTCATTAATTTTCCGTACATGATTTTTCAAGTACTTTCTTGCATCTTGAGTAGTACGTGTTAGGACAGTTGCTCTATAGTAGTTTTTTGTGTTAGCATCTGCTTTTGCTTCTACCAGGCACTTTACTATACCTAAATCACTTCTCTGAGCAGCCAGCATTAGAGGAGCGTTTCCTTTTCTATCTTGCGTATTAACATCTGTATCTCCTTCTTTTACTAGATACTTTACTACATCCCAATGAGCCTTATATATAGCTGATATTAGAGCAGTTGTTTCTTCAAAGCGTCTACCATTACTTCTTGTACTAACATCTACTTCTGCTCTTTCTACCAGGTATTTCACTGCCTCTAAATCACCATTTTGGCAGATGAAAATAATTTAGAAAGTAGCTCAGTACAACTTCTAACTATTCGTGCAATTGATAATGCTTGTAACGTAGAAGGTTTTCTCAATTCTTGAGTATCACCTTCTAATTTTGGTACAAGATTTTTAGCCAAGAAGCTACATGTGTGAAATAATTAAGATTCCCCTTTGTGAAACAACTCAATAAATTTTTTACAGTATTAGATTTGTCACTTTCTTCAATTTCTCTATTTATACCACAATATTCTAACAAAGCATCAAGCATCGCTTTATTGTTAAAATTATATACCATTTACTAGCCCCCTGAATAAACTTCGAAACCATCTTAATCCCTATCAAGGAATGAAGGCATTTTGTAGAGTTTTTCTTTCAATACTTATGCCTTTTACTCAAAATTGGAATGAGAGCAACCTCACTACTGCCATAGCTCTTTGAATACTACTTGTAATAAAAACTACTTAGCTTCAACTTTCTCTATCAATTTCTTGACCAAGCCTCTCAATCTTCTGCTGGAATCATCAAGCTCTTGAATTTGTGAAACATCTTTTCTCATGAGCTCTTTGTGATTACTCTTTATGTAATCACACATTTCCTTCATCTGAGCAATCATCTTGTTGATATCCATACCATCCACATCAGGTATCATGCTAGGCATATTTCCTTCTAGCATACCTCCAGCCATAAGTTGCTGAGACATTTGCATGAATGGCCTTAAGGTCTGTTGAAGCAAATTAGGGTCGCTTGCCAATTTTTCTATTTGCTCTTTGCAAGTATCCATGTACTGCCTCATAAATTCATCATCTTGCACTTTATCTGTCATAATTACACCTATTTGAAACCAGTATTATATATTGTTTTTAATTAAAAACAATACAAGAACAACTATATTAATACTTGATTAAATGACAAATTAACTATTTTAAAGGTTCACATACTCTCCTTAACCATTCCTTATCTTTTATGCCATTTTCTATATTTTTATAAACAAATTGGTGATAGCTATTTATCCATTTAACTTCATCTCCAGTAAGCATTTGTATATCTATTAGCTTTTTATCATAAGGAACAGAGGTCAATTGTTTAAAGCTTAAAAAGACGTTTTCTCGTTTTTCAATATACATCAGATTCTCAATTCTTATTCCATACTTTCCTGGAATATAATAACCAGGCTCGTTAGAAAGTATCATGCCTGGAATGAGCTCCACTTTATTTCCTCTTGATATTGCTTGCGGTCCTTCGTGTACCGAAAGGTAACTTCCTACTCCATGTCCTGTACCGTGCATGTAATCTATTCCAAATTTCCATAAATGTATACGCGCTAATATGTCCAATTCCCCACCAGTGGTACCAGGGAGAAAGACTGCACTTGCTATCGAAATGTGAGCTTTTAGTACTATTGTGTAATGAGCCCGTTGCTCATTAGTTGGGTTGCCAACTGCTATAGTTCTTGTAATATCGGTTGTACCATCAAGGTACTGACCACCAGAATCGATCAAATATAGTCCATCTTTTTTAATAGCTTTATTTGTCTTATTGCTTGCACGATAATGAATGATTGCTCCATTCTCGTTGAATGCTGAAATTGTTGGAAAACTCGATTGCTTAAACAAATTCTGCTCTTTTCTGTATTCTAAAACTTTTTCTTCAACTTCAAGCTCAGTAATTTCACTATCAATATTGTTTTCAAGCCAATATAGAAAATTTGTAACTGCTACTCCATCTTTGATGTGGGCACTTATAGCTCCAGTTATTTCAGTTTTATTTTTTACTGCTTTGTGAATCAAACAAGGATCCTCCTTCTCAATTATCTGCTTATTTTCTATTAGACCTCTTTCATTACTTATTGTCATCTCAGTGCTTGACACTGGGATCAATGCTTTTTTATTTCTGGTCAAGCACTGGAATGACACCGAAGCTGATTTTTCATTTAAATAATGGTTATACAAGGAATCTATTGCATTCATAATGCTCATTGGAGTCGTGCTTGGATCTATCACCACCAAATTTAACTTATGTAGTGAATTTTCTAGCTCACTAATATCAAAAACATTTATATGGTTATCAAAATTTGCTTCTATAGTTGAATGTTTTTTATCTTGAATAAATAAATCAACATTGGCATTTTTATACAATATAGCACGACCCAATATACAAGGAGTATATTCCGCACTTTCATTTCTTAAATTTAATAACCACGAAATTGAATTTGGATCAGTCAGAAGAACTGCTTCAGCCTCTATGTTTTTAGCTACTCTTTCACATTTATCCTTACTACCCTCACCAGATACATGTGAGACTATTGTTTGTACTTTATGACTACTATCTTTTTTAATTAAGTATGGTACTAGTTTACAAATGCCTTCATATTTTCTTATGTCCTTCATAGTAAAATATTGCGGATGGTAACCAAGTGAGGTAGTCAATGTTAAGTTTGCTTTTACCCATTTGTGTGGATCCTCTTCTTGTATATTATATACTCGAAAACTGCCCTGATCGAGCTGAATGCGAGCTTGTGTGATATAGCGTCCATCTGTAAAAAATGGGCACTTATTACTCTTTGTAACGATAAGTAGCCCATTTGTTCCCGTGAAGCCACATAACTCTGCTAACTCTTTTGAATATTCATTTAAATACTCGTCTTTAGTATGCAACATAAATGCATCAACATTTATTTCGTGCATAAACGAGCGAAATTCTTCGATTTTTGACATGGAATACCTTACGCAGAATTAGCAGCTATTTTTATTTTCTTATTCCTAAGGTACACCAATATGCTAACTATTGCTGCTGGAGTGATGCCCTGTATTTGCTTTGCAATGCCAATTGTTGATGGTTTTATTGATTGCAACTTCTCTATCACTTCAGTTGACAAGCCTTTAATCTGTGAGTAGTTGAAATTAGTTGGAATTTGAGTATTAACTTCCTCTTGTAGAAACTTCATATCTGCTTCTTGTCTTACTAAATAAGGCTTGTATTTTGCTTCAATTGCAACTGCTTCATATATTTCATTCTTGGCTATGCTATCAGTTATAGTATTATTCCAGCACATGACGCTGGAATCCATGTTTAACTCTGGCCATATTTCTCGTAATTTATTCCAGTCGATATTTGGATAACCGAGCAAATCTAATGCTGTTTTTCTTATTCCATCATAAGATATTTTAATGCCATAGGACCTGAGCTGCTCAGGAGTAATTGTTAGGCTCTCTAATTTCTCCTCAAGTTGCTTAATGGATTTAAGTTTACCCTGCAAAACAGAGTATCTCTCATGCAACACAAGAGAGATGTCATAACCTTTTTGTGTCAATCTTCTATCTGCATTATCTGACCTGATTGCCAGTCTATATTCTGCACGCGAGGTGAATAATCTGTAAGGCTCAGCAATTCCCTTAGTGACCAAGTCATCTATCATTACACCGACATATGAGTCTGCACGATGAAGAACGAAACTTTTTTGAGATAAAGAGAGTGCTGCATTGATTCCGGCAATAATTCCCTGCCCGGCTGCTTCTTCATATCCAGTGGTACCATTAATTTGACCAGCAAAATATAGTCCTTTAACTTTCTTAGTTTCGAGAGTATGAAATAGCTCTCGTGGATCGATATAATCGTATTCAATTGCATATCCAGGTCTTAATATTTCTGCATTTTCAAGCCCTTTTATACTCTTTATCATTTCATACTGCACTTCGATGGGCAATGAATTTGAAATTCCATTTGGATATATAGTGTTATCATCAATCCCTTCTGGTTCTAGAAATATTTGGTGATTATTTTTTTCTGCAAATTTTTTAACTTTAGTTTCAATTGATGGACAGTATCTTGGTGCAATAACGCTATCTAAATATGAAGAAGCTGATCTGTGAAGATTCTCTCGAATTACTCTGTGTGTATGTTCATTAGTATGAGTAATAAAACATGAAACCTGAGGATGGTTAATTTTCTCTGTAAGATAAGAAAATGGTGTAGGTGGATTGTCACCCACTTGTTCTTGTAATACCGACCAGTTTATAGTGCCACGATCAAGCCTCGGTGGAGTTCCGGTACGTAATCTGCCGAGTTTAAAATCATACTTCTTTAGCGTGTTTGCAAGCTCTATTGAAGGTTTATCTCCCATTCTTCCAGAAGGAGTTGTTTGCTCTCCTATATGAATCACACCACGTAAAAAAGTCCCTGTAGTCAAAACAACTCTGCTTGTCAGTGTACGTTCACCTGAGTCTGTTATTACAGCTTTTATATAAGATTCTCCATTGCTATCACTTTCGATAAGAAAATCGTCAACTGACTCTTCTTTTACTGTCAAGTTGTTATAATTTAGGATAATTTCCTGTATTGCTTTTTTGTATAATTTTCGGTCTGCCTGTGCACGTGGGCCCCATACCGCTGCGCCTCTGCTGCCATTTAAAACGACCGAGTGTATGCTTGCTCGGTCGATAGCTCTTCCCATTATTCCATCAAGGGCATCCACTTCCCTAACTACAACACCCTTTGCAACTCCTCCAATTGCTGGATTACAAGACATTTCTCCTATAGTTGAAATTTTGTGAGTTATAAGTAGCGTGCTTGCACCAAGGCGTGCTGCAGCTGTAGCTGCTTCACACCCGGCATGACCGCCACCTACTACCACTACGTCGTACTTATGCATCTTCTTGAGTAATTACTACTCTATAATATTCCAACTATCAGTGATTGATGTCAAATTTTACAGATTCCAGTGTTACACACTAACTTAGCTCAAATCATCGTCTCTTTTGCAGAAGAAACTTTTTTAACTGTAGGAGAGGTAATACACTCATCCACTTCTTCTTCCTGAGATATTCCAACATATTTAGAATCTGTAATCGAAGTTGCACTTGCTGCAAATGTAATTGCTGATCCATCTACACAATGCACTAAAGATGTGGCTACATAAAACCCCATAATTGTTGCTATTAGCCCTGTGATTGCACTTACTAAGATAATCACTGGTTACTATTGGATTAGGAAGAACAGCAATCACACTTGCATTAAGCACTGCCCCAATCATAGTACTTATAGGTATAGCCATACCCAAAAAAAATTGCTATTTTTCCATGACCTTCCTCAATATGATCTCTTTTGAAAAACCTATATGGCAAACATCCTACGTGCAAAATCGCAATCAATACTAGAGCCATAGAACCAGCAATGCACCTATGGCTAAAGGTGATGAAGTGTCAAAACTTAACCAACAAGCTAATACTACTAGTGCTGACACTATACTATAAGCTAACAAACAAATATACATACAATCCCTCTCACTAATTAACAGGCATCATTTTTACTCTAAATTGCAAACTTTCCCTCCGCCATCTAAATACTAGAGCAACAAGGAATGCTAACGGACGTGCAAAATATCTAGTGTTTATATTTATGTAAAGTAGAAATTTTGAGTGGGGCGAGCGACCAGGATTGAACTGGCGACATTCAGTACCACAAACTGACGCTCTACCAACTGAGCTACGCCCGCCAAGATATAAAATTTTTAACATACGAACACAAATAGTCAATTGATTATTTAAGCTACCTCCTTTTGCAGAGGGTTTTAAATATTTTCATTCATGCTTTTATCATTATACTCAATCGTATTGACACCGTGATATGTTTAAAAGTATTTTCACATTTAGTTTTTTTACAGCTATTTCAAGAATCTCAGGGCTAATAAGAGATGTATTGATTGCTACGGTTATTGGTGCAACCTCTCTTGCAGATATATTCTTCTCCTCGTTTCGCTTTGCTAATTTATTTCGATCGTTTTTTGCAGAGGGGGCATTTACTACCTCATTCATACCATTATACTCTGCAGAGTCATATGATAATAAAAAGGCATTTAATTTCGCAAGTAGTGTAATATCCATTACGTTTATTATTCTAGTAATTTTTTGCCTTATCACACAAACCTTCTTCCCCTACATGATCAAAATCTTCACTCCTGGGTTTGACCAAAATAAATTTACCTTTGCTGTAACTTTGTCGAAAATTATGATGCCCTACATAATCTTCGTGTCAATCGCATCACTTATTGGTGGAATGTTGCAAGTAAAACAGCATTTTGCTTCAACAGCTATTTCACCAATCATTTTGAACCTCTGTTTAATCATCAGTTTGTTTTTACCTTACATTGAAACACCGGCTCATAACCTTTCTATAGCCGTCCTGATTGGAGGGATTTTGCAGCTACTTTTAATAATATTTAGTGCATACAAATTAAAGGCTTTCTTTTCTTTTAGTTTAGAATTAAGTAACGAAGTAAAATTATTTTTTAAACGTGTGATACCTGCAATTATCAACAACTGTGTAATACAAATAAGTGTATGGATTGACACAATCATGGCGAGTTTTATACCAAATGCAGTTTCTTATATATATTATGCCGATAGACTAAATCAACTACCACAAGGAGTAATTGGCACTGCAATTGGTACAGTACTTCTTCCTCTGATTTCAAAACGAATAAATGATACTGAGAATATAGTCAAAATACAGAACAAGGCCCTTAATATAGGGTTAATATTAATTATGCCAATAATTGCTGCTTTTATCATTATTCCTGACATAATTTTACTTACGCTTTTTTCTTACGGCCGATTTGATTATTATGCAGTGCAGCAAACTGTTCCTACATTAGTAGCATTTTCTCTTTCTTTACCCGCATTTATTATAAATAAAGTATTGCTACCCACATTCTTTGCTAGGGGAAAGCTAAAAATACCAACTATGTTCTCATTAACGTGCCTTGCAATTAATGTAATACTAAATCTCATATTAATGAACAAATACCAACATATAGGAATTGCTATTGCTACTTCCATTTCCACTTGGATAAATTCTATTTTATTGATTCATTATTTAACAATAAATAAGATGTATAAGATTAGCCAAGCATTATTACTAAATATTGTAAAAATTCTCACTGCAACATTGGTTATGTCAATAGTTCTTTATCTCTCTAATTACTTATCGGCAGGGTTGTTTTTCGATAGAGGGCTAGCTCGTATTGTTTATTTAGTAACTTTAATAGCTTTGAGTGTTATTATTTATTCTAGCACTCTTTACCTAATTTTTAGAGGAAATTTGAATAATTTGAAATATGTATAAATTACACCCTTTGTATTGCTATATGTCATTTCAGCTACTATTCCAATATCCACTCCTTTCATCCCAGCACCTATTCCTGTCATCCCAGTGTCAAGCACTGGGATTCAGAAATTTTATTAATTATATAATCTGGAAAACCTTATTTAAGTCACACTGGATCACAGTGTCACACACACAACTGTATGAGTGCTGTGGTTTGAGAGCAATTTCCACTGGGAACCCAGTGCTCATCAGACCAGCTTCTCATGTAAAAATGCTGTGTTTTAACATAAGAATAGCTACTTTTTTGCTAATTAACTTAATGTCTAATCAAATTTCCTGGATCCCAGTGCTTGACACTGGGATGACAAGAAGAGAAGGGATGCTGGAATGAGAGGTCTATTATGAAACTTTCTTTATACGCCATATTATCAATCTCGTTGCTATTAATTCTCATGCACGTTGCTGCAACTTTTAAGGATTGGAGTGGCTACGGAGAATATATCGTAAAAGAGTTGGAGAAGACGTATGATGCTAAAGTGCATGTTGGAGGAAAAATTGAAGTTTCGCTCATTACTCCAAAACTTACTATTCACGATGTATATGTACAATATAATAAAAACAAGGAACAAAAATTATCAGATTTAATTAGTGCAAAAAAAATTGAAATAAGGCCATCGCTATTATCGTTGTTTTCATTTTCATTGCAACCAAAGTCAATCTCATTTTTGGGCATGAAAAGCAACAAAGAAAATTTACTTAGTATTATAAATACGAAAGCCAATGATAATATAGTTGATATATTAATAAAGGACAGCCAAATAAGTTTTAACGCCGATACTATTAACATCAAGGAATTTGCTATAAAAAAAAATAAGAAGTTTTTTGGTGAAGTACAGGTTGGTGACAACAATTACGATTTTTCTGGAAAGGTTAATGTCACAAAAAATAATGTACACATTAGTGTTGATTCAAATTTTGCAAATTTGCTATTTGAAGGTAATAGAAATCAAGAAGAGCTCAAGGGCAATTTAGTATTGACGATTAATAATAATTCTGATTATATGAGCGACTTGGTAAAAATCATTAATCTTAGCTTCCTTTCTTATGTTATTCCCAGCGAAAATATTGAGATATCATCCAATATCAATCTCAATGAAAGCGAGTTTACGGCAACTGATTTAAAAATTGAGTCCAAAAGCATGCAAGGCACTGGTATAATACAAAATGATAGAAAAAGTGATCATACTAATATAAATATTAGTTTTAGTAAAGTCGACCTAAAAAACGGCTCACACAAAACAACAGATATGAAGGGTCTTTTAGAATCTTTTAGAGAGGTTGTACCAAAGAACCTGAGCTTGGATTTTAATATGGAAGCTTCAAGTATTCAATATCAAAACAGGATATTGGACAAATTTCATGCTACGCTAAAATTTGCTAATGGCGAAATAAACGTTGATACTCTTCTTCAATTTCCTGGAAGCAATAATATATCTCGCTTATCAGGAAGAGTTTCAAACAATGGCAACTTGTCTGAATTTAATGGTGATATATTGATAAAAGGTGAGTCGTTCATTTCACATATTTTACCTTCTATCAAGATGCAAGAAAGAGAGAAAAGTCAATTTACAGCAAGTTCTAAACTACACTTAGCACCTAGAATATTATCTCTTTCAGATATCAGATTGCTAAATAACAAAGAATCTTGGCAAGGATCAATTAAGGTAAATCACACAAAAAAACACAATATGATCGATAGCAAATTTAGCATACATAACATTAATATAGATAAATATGATTATTTATTATTCAGCAAAGTGCAGTGGCTGAAAAATCTTAAATATGATGTAAACATAAGAACTAGTGTTAAAGATTCTATATTCAATGGTACAAAAATTGAAGATTTGGATTTTTCATTAAAAATACAAGAGAACAAGCTATTTGCAGATAAAATAAAGTTATTCGGAGAAGATTTCGACATTACCGGTAGTGTAAAAATATTAGTGGATCAAAAATACACTAAGCCTTTATTAGACGTAAACCTTACAGGTAATAAATTTAATGGAAATATCTTTAAATTACCAAAACTATTAGAGGTAAAAAGAAACTCAAGAAATGAAATAAATCAAATTCAATGGTCAACAAAGCAGCTTAATTTTTTAGATGAGAAAGGAGATTTTGATGCAAACGTGCAAATCAAAACTACAGAATTTAAAATTGGGCAAAACGTCTTAAAAGATTTCAGCTTGGATACAGTGATAAGAAACAACACTATCACCATCAAACAGATAAGTTACATACTAGAACATGGACAAATGTTTTTTCAGGGTTATCTAAAAGCAGGCTCAATTCACACAAAATTTTCTATTGCAAATTTGGACACCAAGGAAGTTATAGGAGTTAATAACATAAATGGCAAGATAAGCTTAAGTGGTGAAATCAAAACTCAAGGAACAAGCTTTGATGATTGGGCTAGTAACTTATCAGGAAATGTAAACTTTCAAGCACAGAAAATAGAGTTTACAAATGTGGATTTTAATTCATTCATCACTAAGTTGTTAAGTAGTAAGAATAAACCTGAAATTTCCAAGCTTGCTTACGTTGATATATATAATGGCAGTACGCTTTTTGAAAATATTAATGGAAAAGTAAGTATTAACAGTGGTGTATGTTCAACTAGTTCACAGTTTAGTACTGATCAAGCATCAGGTTCTATCTCTTCTAATTTAATCTTATCTAATTTATCCTTAACTTCTATATTCAGACTCTTTTTCATACTACCAAATCATAATAGTCCTCTTTATATCGAGGCACACTTAGATGGCCCTATTTGGTGCCCTAAGATGAGTTTTGATGTAGACCAAATTTACAACACCTTAGTTAGCAAGAAAAATAGTTAACTCATTTAGATGTAGGATTTAAGGGACCATCTGTCTTTAAGTTAGACCTTAGTAAAAGATGTTCTACTCTCACCAAGGATAAAACTGATTGATTGTTTGTACCTTCTCAATGTTTGCGTCGCTGCAGCTTGTGCTTGGACTCTCTGTCTCTCCAAGAAATAAACGTGTTATCTTCCTATAGTCTTTGAGAAAAGATAAATGTAAAACAGTAACACAAGAATTACTTGATATATTAATATCTGCTCCTTTTTTAAGCAATAATTTCACTTGCTCTAAGCGATTTCTTTTAGCAGCGTAATGTAAAGGAGTTTCACCATTACGATCTGCTGCATTAATATTTGCTTTGCGTCTCGATGACAATTCTATATGAGGAAGAATAAATCAAGAATTACCTACTGAATTTTCTTGTTCTTGATACATAAAATACCTCTAGTGTTAGAAGAATGATGTCATCCCAGTGCTTGACACTGGGATCCAAGAATTTAATTGTAGATAGCCCACTTAACTGGTGAACATAGCTGTTTTATACCAGAACGAATACCTTTGACTAGATTGTATGAAAAGCTAGATCCCAGTGTCAGCTACTCGGATGATAAACATGGACTACTTCAACTACACCATCGTTAAAGAAACCAGAAAAGCTGTTATCAAAGCTGAAGCTCTCGTTGAAATCCCTCAACTTTTGGATCGTTAATTTTGCTATTGCAGCTACTCATTGCATAAACATTAAGACAAATGTTTGTCACTATTCCAACAAGCATACACATTCCTGTAATCATTGCAGCTACAGTAAAAGCTATGCCTAAGGTTCCACTTGTAAATATAGCTGCTATTAACGTTGGAACAAATAGACAGAATGAAGGTTTGATTACGTAACTATAAATCTTTTTTAATTCTATCGAAATTTTTCCATGGTCCAGCAAGATCTTTCAATGGACCAGTAAGATTTCTTGCCATTTTAACCTGGGTTTCTAAGTTTTGCTTAAAGTAATCACTAAAACTAGTATTTGGAGAATCGTTATCAAGAATTGAAAGAGAAAAAGAAAAACCTACCTTCTTCATCTTCTGGCCTTTTAATTCTCCTTTCATGTACTTAAAATTCCTAACATTTAATATGGATCCATCAATATACCCAAGGTTAAATTGCATGTTAGGATTCAATACATGATTTAAAGTGCTTGCCTTCCTATCTATTGATCGCTTTTCTAGATCTATTTTTATGCCATAGCTTCTCAATATGGTCAGAAAGGCACAAAAAGTTTTGTAAATAACTTTTGGTGCCACTAAAGATCAAATAAAATGATCTACCATGATCAATTTTTGCCCAGAGTTTTTCTTTTACTTTCTTACCCTTTGCATTTTCATACTCCTTTTCTATTACACCAAAATTTTCTGGGTTCACAATATCAGCTTCTCCAAGTAGTATTTGAGCAGCCAGTATTTTCTCAAAACCTTTTGCATCTTGGTGGTTTTTCCCTTTTTCTTTCAGATCCATTAATGTTGTAAATTTGTCCAAAAACTTTGACCTCAAATGAAGTTGCCCTTGATTTTTCTCTTGCTCAATGCGCTCTTTAAATTGACCATTACTATTAGCAAATCTTTCCCTTGGTAAATCGTTGTTTGTTACCAATTAAATCATTGGAGCTCTGTCATATAAAAACAGCTTATATAAATCACCAGCAACATATTCCCTGATAAAATCAGCAATATTAAGGTCATCATAACATATATCGCTTTCTACTTGCTGCCATAATAAATCAAGACTATTGTTCATCACAAAATTTGGCAAATAAGGATTTTACAATTTTGCAACTTTTCTTGATCCTTTGTAAAAAGATTCTTTGAATTGTGCTAACTTAGATTGTTCTTCCTCTTTTATAAGCATGTGATTTAGAACAGAATTGATCATGAAAGCTGCCTTATCACCTTCATTGTCGCTATACTCGTGCTCTATTTGAAACCCTGAACTGCATCCTACTTCTTTCTCTCCTGCTTTCTTGAACTCGCTCATAGGCTGGAGTGCTCTATCATGGAATGTTTTTCAAGAAGTTGAGTTTTTTGTTTAAACTCTGTACTTATATTTGGTATAATTACTCCCTAGCTAAAAATATAAATGTTAAATATTTATTAATGATGTTATCATATCTAGCAATATATGTCAAATTCTTCATCATTAGGCGATAGCTTCCCTTTTTTGTTACAAGGACTTATATAGCTTTATATGGAACGCTTTAAAAGCTCACTAACAACCTAAACTTGCTTAAAAAGCAAGTAGACATTATAAAACTAAATAAAAGAAGTTGAATATGACAGAATGGCTAATATCTAACCAACTTGTTGATTATAGCCGTTCTGTGAAATTCATGGAAGCAAAAATTCAACAAATTCACAATAATTTATCTGATGAGTTAGTATGGCTACTCCATCACCCTCCACTTTATACTGCAGGAATCGGTGCAACAGATGATGACATTATTGAAAAATTATTTCCTATATATAAAACAGGTAGGGGTGGTAAATATACATATCACGGACCAGGGCAGCGCATTATATATTTAATGCTAAATCTTAAAAAAAGAAACAAATGTGACATAAAACTATATATCAGAGACCTAAGTAATTGGATCATAAATGTTTTAAAACACTTTAATATATTTGGGGAATTTAAGGAAGATAGAATAGGCATTTGGGTGAACAACAACGGAGTAGAAGAAAAAATAGCAGCTTTTGGCATTCGCTTGAGAAAATGGATAACTTATCATGGCATAGCACTTAATGTCTCTCCAAACCTTTCCCACTATGAGGGTATTATTCCTTGTGGACTAAAAGATTACGGCGTTACATCAATGGAAAAACTAGGAGTAAAAGTTTCTCTTTGCGAATTAGATGATATATTAAAGCAAGAGTTTCATAAGATATTTTAATGTACTCCTTTATTCTTTATTTTCTATGCCTTTTACTCACTAATCCTGCACACACAATCAATCAAGTTGATATTATTGCTCCTTCTTCGAAAGGAAAAGAATCAGATCTGCCTACTATAAGAGAATACGTAAAAACTTTGGGTTTTAATTCCCATATTTCGGAGAAAATATACAGTAATGACAACCCATTTTATTCTAACTCTGATGAGTTTAGAGCGAATGATTTGGTTAATGCGCTCACTGATGATAGCAAAATAATTTGGTGTATCAGAGGAGGAGAAGGGGCTTCTCGGCTAATTACTTACCTAGAAAAGCTGCCCAATGATAAAAAAGAAAGAATTGCTCAAAACAAAAAAATTCTTATAGGCTATAGTGATATCACTGCTTTACATATTTATCTACAAGTTAAATATGATTGGCAAACTCTCCACGGCACCATGTTAGAAATGATAGTAAATAACTCCGTTGCTGAAAGTTCTGTTGAGAAATTGAAAGAGTTAATTCTTAAGCAATGCAACTCTATCAGATTTGACAACTTAAAGATGATAAATAATGGAGTTAGACTAGAAAATGGCAGACTAGAATCTAAAATCATCGGTGGTAATATGACTTTGGTTGAAAATAGCATAGGAACTGCTTGGCAAATAAACGCAAAAAACAAAATTCTATTTTTAGAAGATATAAGAGTTTATCCATATTCAATTGAACGCAGTTTAGATCACCTAAAACAAGCTCATATTTTTGATGGAGTAGATGCAGTAATATTCGGTGACTTTGTTAACTGTTATAATGATAATCTTGTCGAAATTGTAAAAGAAAGGTTTGCAAAAAGTGTCAACTTTCCAGTATTTACAATGAAAGGAGTAGGCCATGGACATATAAATGACCCTTTACCTTTCAACACTCACGCTACCATTAGCGTTCAAGACGAGAAGGAGTTTATGGATGTGCAACAGTTATACAAGTAGCTTTATCTAACACTCCTTTCATTCCAGCACCTTCGTTGTCATCCGACTAGCCTCTTTGGTGTCATTCCAGTGCTTGACACTGGAATCCAACTAAGTTGGTAAACACGAAAGCGCTTTTTTTTGACGGAATTGCACAAAAAAAAACCGGATGCCAGTGGGCTTTGTTGCATAGGTCAAATAAAAAGAACTGGCAGCTACTGACAAAATTCACTATAAGACAAGGATTTAACCTACTAAAGAAAAATATGCCACAAAAAATGAGAGTCAGTAACTGCCATGAATATAATAAATTTCTCCAAGAGAGGGGAAATATTTTTTATTACGTTAATGATGCCATAGAAAATTAGTACGAAAAAGGTCCAAAAATGGCTGGTGGCAACTATATTTATAGCGATAAGGTCGTGATTCTGGTTCACATAATAACTTATTTATTTAGAATAGGTCTGAGACAAACAGCGGGATTTATAGCAGGTTACCTTGAGCAAGTAAGGAAAAACTTGCAAGTTATTAGATATTCCCAGTCCTCAAGAAGGCTTGAAAAACTTAACATCAAAATTAGTGATCGAAGACATGATAAAAATAATACAGAAGATATTGAGATTGCCATAGATAGTACTGATCTACAATAATATTCCAGGTCATAGCAAGGCAAATGGTACAGATAGAAAGTATCGACGCTATGAGCAAACAAGAAAACTGCATGCAATGCTAAGATAGGTAGCAAAAAAGTTATAGCAGCAAAATACAGTGGCTGAGTTTATTCTGACCACTATGGAGCATGTGATCTTATTGCAAGGATTGATGTTAAATATAATATAAGCACACTATATGTAGACAGGGCATATAATCGAAAGAAGTTATACAAACTGTGCGATGAGCTTGACATAAAGAGAAGGATTCCTCCGCAAAATAATGCAATAGAGCATCCAAAGTTGGATTATATGGATGAGAGAAATTCTACAATCAAGCTCATAAAGTCATATGATGAAGATGGTATGAAGAGGTGGAAAAAAGAGATAAATTATGGGAAGAGATCTTATATAGAAAGTTTTTTCTCGCGACTGAAGCAAACATTTGGGTTTAGTTTTAGAAACAAATCTGAGGTTAATCGTGAGAGAGAACTGCTACTCAAGTGTTATTTGCTTAACAAATTTACTGATATAGGCATGGCTAAATTTGAGATAGCTTCATGAATTTATTCCACGTTACCTATTATCCGAAGAGTGATGCAACAAAGCCATCCCAGTGTCAGCTACTTGCATGACATCATCTTTTTTGTCAGATGCATATGAAATCAGTGCTTTCTTGTCATCCCAGTACTCCTTATTCTTGTCGTTCGAGTAACCCCTTCAGTGTCATCCCAGTGTCTAGGCACTGGGATCCAGAAAACTTCACTTTAAATGAGTGAACTAGATTGCCTTTATATAGATTCCAGTGTCAGCTACTTGCATGACATCTTCAACTCTGTACAGATGTGCGCAACGCGTTCCACTATGAAGAAATGCCAGTAACTCCCTGTTGTTCATTTGTTAAGTTGACAATTGGTTTTTCTGCTCCATCAACTTTAGTACTAGGCTTTAACAATTCATATGTACCACAACCAACTACCAGTGCTGCTACTGTAACTGCAACCACTGCTATAACTATAGGTATCAACTGAGCTGCAATTGTTCCAGTTGTAAAAAGTGCCACTGCTATAGCAGTGCCTAATAATACAGTTACTCCACCGGCAATCATTGATTTATTACATGCTTTCACAAAAGATCCTCCTCTTGCCTCTAACAGAGCTTTTACTACGTTTTGACTCTTAGCATAACCTTCAGAACACTTTTTAATATATTCGTTAGCACGATCCAACATAGTCTTTCCATATTCATCTATTGCGTTAACATTTGCTCCTGCTTGGATTAAAGCCTCTATTGTCTTTTCGTGACCATTACAAGCAGCGAAATGCAAAGGAGTCATATCATACCAACCTTTCTCATTAACATTTTCTCCTTTTTCTAGTAAAACCCCTACTACACTTTCGTCACGATTACAAGCAGCTAAATGTAAAGGAGTCATATCGCGTTAACCTTTCTCATGAACACGTGCTTCTTTTTCTAGTAAAATCTTTACTATATTTGCGTAACCATACTCAGCAGCTATCGCTAATAACATAAATTTCATCCATGAGGGGGAGAATTAAACACATAATTTACATCAGATTTATTTGCCTCCCACTCTTTATATAGACCTTGATCCTGTTCCTTTAGTTCTGTTTTTATTTTCTCAATTACATTATCTTTCTTATCGTTAATTGTTTCCAGTACTTTTCTCAGTGACTTATATTTTTTGTCATAGTTCTACCTTCAATATTAAATAGTATATTTAATTATTACATAATTATGATGAAAAGTCAACTCAAATAAGCTAATAACCGGGATTGTGAATAGTAAATTAGATTCAAATATCCTCTTTGTGTTATTTCAGTGTTAGACCTTTTCATATCCTTACAAGCAAATTAATGTTATCCTTTTATTGCTAATCTAAACTTTTTTTATGTTCATACACTTGCGTGTTCATAGCGTTTATTCTCTGCTTGAGAGTTCGGTTAAAATTGATGAGCTGATTGGTCTTTGTTTGCAGAACAAAATGCCGGCAGTTGCAGTTACTGACTCAGGTAACTTATTTGGCTCACTTGAATTTGCAGAATATGCAGCTAATAGGGGAATACAGCTAATAATAGGATGTAATATTATCGTTCGACACTTAGAACAAAATTTATCAATACTGCTACTTGCAAAAAATGAACAAGGGTACACTAATTTAGTCACTTTGGTGAGTGAGTCTTTTAAAAAGCGCAAAAATAGTAGCGATATTCCTTACGTTGATTTTGATGAGCTATTAAATTTAAGTTCAGGCATAATTGCCTTAACTGGTGGATATGACGGCATATTAGCTCAACTGTTATTGAAGCAAGATAAAGAAACGATAAAAAGACTGCTCTCAGCATTCGATGGTCATTTATATGTTGAATTGCAGCGTCATGGGCTGAATAAGGAGCTAGAGCTTGAAGAAGCTTTAATAGATTTTGCTTATCAGTTCAATATACCACTCATTGCAACTAATGATGTGTTTTTTTCAAATAGATCTGATTATGAAGCTTATGATATATTAACGTGCATATCGGAGGGCAGTTATGCCCTGGAGAATAACAGAAAGAAGTTAACTACCGAGCATTACTTCAAATCTGTGGAAGAAATGGAGGAACTGTTCAGCGACATTCCCGAAGCAATTTATAACACTTTAGTGATAGCTAAGCGGTGCTCTTACATGCCAAGAAGCAGGCAGCCTATCTTGCCTAAATTTCCTTGTCGAGAAAATAAAACTGAGAATGAAGAACTGAGGGAACAGGCAGTTTCAGGGTTGAAGCTGCGTATTGCAAATGAAACGGACATAGACCTTAAACAATACTACGATCGGCTGAATTATGAACTAAGCGTAATAACTTCGATGAACTACGCTGGCTACTTTTTGATAGTTTCTGATTTTATTCGTTGGAGCAAAGCAAATGGCATTCCAGTTGGACCGGGAAGAGGTTCTGGTGCTGGGTCGATTGTTGCTTGGAGCTTACAAATTACAGATCTTGATCCAATAAAATTTGGTCTGATCTTTGAAAGATTTTTAAATCCTGATCGTGTATCGATGCCTGACTTTGATATCGATTTCTGCCAAGAGAAAAGGGACCTGGTTATTGATTATGTTCAGAAAAAGTACGGTTATGTTGCTCAAATAATCACTTTTGGAAAATTGCAAGCAAGGGCAGTATTACGTGATGTTGGTAGAGTATTGCAAATGCCTTACTCTCAAGTGGATAAAATATCTAAAATGGTTCCATTTAATCCAGTAAATCCTGTAACTTTATCGCAAGCGATAGAGCTTGATCAAAACCTACAGAAAGAACGAGATAGTGATGAGGTAATTGCAAAGCTTCTTGATATATCACTAAAGCTCGAAGGAATATATCGTCACGTTTCAACTCATGCTGCTGGAATTGTAATATGCGATCAAAAATTAGAAAATTTTGTTCCCGTCTATTATGATCCAAATTCGGCTCTGCCAATCACTCAATACAGCATGAAATATGTAGAGAAAGCTGGGTTAATAAAATTTGATTTTCTTGGACTTGGTACGCTAACACTAATAGATCATGTATGTCGTTTAATTAATCGTGATGAAAAAAAATTTGATATTTCCTCGGTTTCTTTGATTGATCAAAGAACCTATGAAATGCTCTCAAGAGGTGATTCAATCGGAGTGTTTCAGCTTGAAAGTTCGGGAATGAGAGAAGCTTTAATCAAACTAAAGCCAGACTGCATTGAAGATATCATCGCTTTAATTTCTCTTTATCGCCCAGGGCCTATGGATAACATTCCAACTTATGTTGCAAGAAAGCATGGACTTGAAAAGCCAGATTACATTCATCCATTGCTTGAGGAGGTGTTAAAAGAAACATTCGGAGTAATAATCTACCAGGAACAGGTAATGGAAATAGCGCGTATTCTCTCTGGATATAGCTTAGCAGAGGCGGATTTACTCAGACGTGCCATGGGTAAGAAAATTAAGGAAGAGATGGATAAACAACGTGAACTTTTTGTTCAAGGAGCAACAAAAAACGGTGTTGATTACGACAGGGCAAGTTATATTTTTGATCTTGTTGCAAAATTTGCTGGTTATGGATTTAATAAATCCCACGCTGCAGCATATGCGATTATATCTTACCAAACAGCTTACCTTAAGGCTAACTACCCGCTAGAATTTTTTACGGCCTTGATGAATCTCAACATTGATGATAGAGACAAACTGAATTTGTTTTATCATGCTGCAAAATTCAGTGGAGTTGCTGTTCTTTCGCCTGATATCAGAAAATCTAAGGCTGAATTTTCAATAGAGGGTGAGCACATACGCTACGGAATTGCTGCTTTGCGTAATGTTGGTTTTGCTATAGCAGAAGGAATAGTAAATGCACGCTCAAGTTCTTATAAGGACATATGGGAATTCATTCAAAATTTGGGGCATATAATAAATAAAAGGGCATTAGAAAGTTTAATTAAATCTGGAACATTCGATAGTGTGCACAAAAATAGAAAGCAGTTATACGAGTCAATAGACACATTGATTTACTTTGCAAATAAAAATAGGCAGTCAAATCAAGCTGCTTTATTTGGTAATCTTGATGTTCTGAAGCCAAAACTTGAGAACGTGGAAGATTTTAATGAAGAGGAAAAATTAGAGCATGAGTTATTTTCATTGGGATTTTACTTAACTAATCATCCACTTGAAAAGTGGAGAACTCTCTTGAAAAAATTAAATATTGGGTTTATCGGAGAGAGTAAAACGATAAAAACTGCTGGTGTAATATTAAATGTGCGTATGAGAACCTCAGAACGTGGAAGATTTGTTATCCTAACACTTTCTGATCCCCACAATATTTCTGAAATAGCATTCTATAATAATGAAATAATAGAAGAAAAAAGGAATCTATTTTCACCTGGAGCATTTGTGATAATTGATCTTGAAATTTCAGAAAACACAACTAGACTATCAGGGAAGGACATATCTGAATTTACAGAAAAGGTTACTTCTCTAATGAAAGGATTAGTTTTAACTGCTGTATGTGAAGACTCGCAAAAAGTTGCTGAGGAGTTGAATGCAGTGTTGAAAAATGGAGGCAAAACCAAAATAATGCTAAAGTTTCTTCTCAAAAGACATAAAGTCAGCATCTTGTTGCCAGGTGCATATTCAATCACCCCCCAAGCTATTTATAAAATATCTCACTTAAGTTGGATTGAAGGCATAGAAATTAACACAAATAACTTGCTTATATAAAAAAGTTTTATATAATGAAGTGTTTAATTGATATTAAAGGAAGATATAGTGAATCTCTATGAATTTACTTTTATAGCACAACCGAACCTATTGCAGCAAGAAGTAGAAGAAATGGTCCAAGAATTGGCTACTTTGTTGAAAAACATTAAAGCAGATGTTATTTCTCAGGAGGTTAAAGGTCTCATAGAAAGAGAACATAGCACAGTTACAAAACAAGAGCTAGAGGCAAGTACTGAAAGCATTAAAAAAAGTCTGATTGTTTACTCTGATTTTTTGGAAACTCTGACAAAAATTTTATGGGTTGAATTGGAAGAAGATTTTTCAAATTTAAAAGAAATAAAGTCAAGAATCGATAAAGAATTGAAAAATGAACTAAGTGATACAGGAATAAAACAAAATTTTATGGACCTTTCAGGAGCTAACACTAAAAGTGCATTTATCTATAATGTAGTAAATGCTTTTAAGAAAAATATTTCACAACATCTAATAGATCCCCTTCAAGAGGTTTTAAAAAGTTTTAAAATAGTAGACTCAAATCAATTGAGTAAAACGCTGGAAGTGCTTTTGAAAAATATTGAGGCTTCAGGATTGATAAAATATGAATATTGGGGTCTACTAGATTTCGCATACCCAATAAATAAGATGAAAAGCGGTCATTACTGTATGATGTGTATAAGTTTTACTTCAAGCATTATGGATGAATTTGAGCGTAGAGTAAAACTCAATGAAAATATTATTCGCCACTTGTCTGTACGGGTTAATGAGTTTTTTAAAGGTGAATCTTACATGATGGATAAACAAATTGAGGAGAAAAGTGCATAATGACGAAAAGACTAAATAGTTTTAATAATTCTTACGTGTCTGTAAATAACAGAACCGGCTTTAGGCGTCCTAAGGTCTGTCCTCTTGCTGCATCTAAAGATGAGGACATAGACTATAAGAATATAGATTTATTGTCCAAATTCACCTCTGACTATGGTAGAATATTACCTAGAAGGTTAACAGGTGTATGCGCAAGAAAACAAAGAAAGTTGCGCTTAGCAATTATAAGAGCACGCTTTTTAGCTCTTGCTCCTTACTGTACTAAAAAAGTGAGGTAATTTATGTTAATAATTTTAAAGGAAAATATAACAACTTTAGGTAAGCTTGGTGAAGTTATCAAAGTTAAGCCAGGTTATGCACGTAATTTTCTTTTTCCACAAAAAAAGGCGATGAGAGCCACTAAGGAAAATTTAATAAAGTTAGAGAAACAGCGTTTATTATTGGAAGAAGAAAATACCAAAAAATTAAATGTAGCAAAAGTGCTTGCATCGTCACTGCATGATAAATTTATTGTATTAATAAAGCAAGCTTCAGAGGATAGAAAGATTTTTGGCTCTGTAACCACACGTGAAATTGCGAAGATTTTATTACAAGAAGGATATGATATAAGTCATCATAGTTTATCTCTTGGTGGAATAAGTATCAAAAATTTGGGCGAGTATCAAGTGAATATAGAGTTACATAGTAAAGTAATAGTGCCAATTACTATATACGTTGTCAGATCTGAGAAAGATGCACATGAATTAAGGCAAGCAAAGTTGCAAAATCAAAAATCTGAGCAACAAGGGGCAGGGCAAGATGCGAGTGAAGAAGCTACTGATGGTGATAATAGCTGATCAAAGATGATCCCTTGTTATAGTCTTAAAGAAATGTCTTCCATTACTAAGCTGGTATCATCCCACTGCTCCCCTCATGTCATTCCAGTGCGTGACACTGGGACCCAGTTTATTTCATCATGGACATTATTTTATGCTTCTAGAGTCGGTTGTCCATTGAATAATTTGCAAATACTTTTATATCTGGATTCCAGTGTCACGCACTGGAATGACACCATTATTGGAATAAATCAAAGATGATTCCCCGCTATAGCCGCAAAGAAATCTCTTCTATTTGGGAAGAAAAAAATAAGTTCAACATATGGCTCAAAATAGAAAAATTAGCATGTGAAGCTCAAGCAAAATTAAAAGTTATTCCAAATGATGTTGCTGAAAAGCTCTCTGGTGCTATTGAATTTGATATTGAGCGTATTAACGAAATTGAATCCATTGTAAAACATGATGTTGTAGCTTTTTTGACATATATTGCTGAAAAAGCGGGAGTTGATGTTCGTTATCTCCATTACGGAATGACAAGTTCTGATGTTTTAGATACATGCCTTGCAGTGCAGTTGAAAGAGTCATGTGATATTTTACTCAAGAATTTAAAAAATTTACTTGTAGTATTTAAAAAAAAAGCTGAGGACTATAAAGATATTGTTTGTGTTGGACGCAGTCATGGAATGCATGCAGAACCAATAGCTCTTGGACTAAAATTTGCTAGATTTTATGCTGAATTTAAACGTAATTATCAGAGATTAATTAGCGCACAAAAAGAGATCTCAATTTGTAAAATATCAGGTGCAGTAGGTAATTTTGCAAATATTAATCCATTTGTTGAAGAGTATGTAGCGAAAGAAATGGGACTCATAGCTGAAACCATATCGTCTCAAGTCATCCCTCGTGATAGACATGCCATGTTTTTTTCAATTTTGGGAGTAATTGCAAGCTCAATAGAAAATATTGCAATTGAGATTCGTCATTTGCAAAGAACTGAAGTCGGCGAAATCTCTGAATATTTTTCCACTGGGCAGAAGGGAAGTTCTGCTATGCCGCATAAGTGTAATCCTATTTTAAGTGAGAATTTGACTGGGATCTCACGCTTAGTACGCAGCTATGTTTTTCCTGCATTAGAAAATGTTGCATTATGGCACGAACGAGATATATCGCACTCCTCTGTAGAAAGGTGCATTGCCCCTGATGCTTGTATAACAATGGACTTTGCTTTAGTGCGATTAAAAGATTTGATAGATAAATTGGCGATCAATAAGGAAAACATTGAAAAGAACTTAAACTCTTCAAATGGTTTAATTTTCTCACAACGTGTACTGCTTGAGTTGGTAAGTAGTGGTTTAACTAGGGAAGAGGCATATAAAATTGTTCAGAATAATGCAATGAAAGTAAAGCAAGATAACAGTGATTTTCTGTTCGAATTGAAACAAGATAAATCCTTGCATGGAATTATTGACTCTGAAAAACTTGAGTCTTTGTTTGATTTGAAGTATTATATGAAACGTATAGATTACATATATAGCAAGGTTTTTAATTAGGCTGAGTAGCTCAGTGGTAGAGCAGGAGGATCATAATCTCTTGGTCGGGGGTTCAAGTCCCTCCTCAGCCACTCAAGCCATGGTTTGGCGATAGCAGCGCATTTAACAAAATAACGTGATTCATTGTCAATTAACTGAATTTTTTTAGTTGTTCATATAGTATATGGAATAATGTATGTGAAGTGATAAAGATACAACATTTGTTGTGTCTATTCAGGGGAATGGCTAATGGTATCCGTTCAAGAAAGTGGTAAGCTAGATGAGAAAAGACAACTAAATGAATTTCATCCGAATAGCTGACACTGGCATCTGTATAACGACAATCTAATGCACTCATTTAAAGTGAAGTTATTCTGGATCCCAGTGTCTAGGCACTGGGATGACAAGAAAAGAGTTGACTTGAATGACACCGCAGAGGAACTGGGACAGAGGCTACTTGAATAATATTTCACCATGTCATTCCAGCACTTGATGCTGGAATCCAGAAGTTTTTTGAGCACAAAAGTCATGCTAAGTTTTTGTTGTTAAGAAAGGCTGGATAGCTACTTGCATGACGCCATTTGTTACTGTGTTTTTGTCTATCTTATTTTGCTACCCTACTGAACGAATACACAAAATCTAACTTTTTTCTATACAACCAGCCAGGTCAAGAAAGGTGAATCTATCTCTTGTTGCAAATGTAAGATTGACTACCTTGCAGTATTGTTCTTTGTTCCAATTAAGATGCTCCGGTAAGTGCGGAATTGATAGATCTTCAAATACTTTCTGCAGGTGTTTTGCAGATAGTAAATTTTGCTTAATTAAACTAGAAATATTACTCCATTCTTTGCAAATAATCTCTTGAATTTTTTGCTGCATCATTTGCTTCTGCTTTAGAATTTTTATAAATTCGGTATTACCAAAGCACTGAGTTATATGTTTTACATCTAAAGTGATCGGTTTGGTAATCGGGTTTTGTATTGACAATATCTCCTCTTGCAAGTTAGCCATGGTAATCGTTGTCACAGCAATTTTTTCCCCATGTAACGAGGAAGAATAATCCTGTGTTACCATCTCAATTGCATGAGCTATCATATGTTCTCCTTGACTTGCAGAGTAACTGCCTTTTGACATCACCATTCCTAGTCCTGAAATCAATAAGGCTTCCATAAGTAATGGAACTACTCTTTTATCTTTTTTAGCAAGTGCCAAGTGTTCTCTGAGCAAAATTTCCTCCAGATTGCGAACAAGTTTAAAGGGGAGTTCATTATATTCTGTGCCAAGTAATAGATGAGATAATAGCCAATCGGCTTGTACTGTTGAACGGCAGATGAAATCTGCAAATCCACTTAATGTGAGGCGTGGTGGTGCGTTGGCAATTATATCGTTATCAATGTATATTGCCTTTGGAAGATGTGCTACGAACGATTTTTTATATCCATCAACTAATATTGAAGCGTTTGCAGAGCTATATCCATTCATGGAAGCAGCTGTTGGAAAGGATATGTAGTCTTTCCCTTCTAAATAGCTTGCGTACTTACAGATATCATTAACAGTGCCACTGCCAAATGCAACCATTAAGTCACTATCTTTTGCTTTATTTCTAACTAGGTTTACAGCTTGGAGAGAAGCAGCTCTGTTCAGTCTATTTGGTGTCATCCAAGTAGCGTGACACTGTGATCCATCATAGTCACGCGCTGGAATGACGGGTGTGGCTGGAATAATTAAATGAGAAACTTTATTAAGTATGTTTTTGTTTAAAAGTTTTGCTGTATTTTCATCTGCAATCAGAAAAATGTCATTTCCGTATTTTCTACATATTTCATAGATATTATCAGCAAGTACTTTTACTTCCCTAATAAGAACTTGTTCTGTGTGCTGTAATATTTGTCTTAAATATCGCATAGAATGTTTACAATACGGTAATGTTAGTATTTCAAGATTGATATGAAGATTGACCCTGTAGAACTAACTAAGAAATTAATTTCTTTTAGAAGTATAACACCAAAAGACGATGGTGCAATAGAGCATATAGCAGCCATTCTCAAGAAAAGTGGTTTTGAATGTGAGATTTTAGAGTTTGGTGATCAAGTTAAAAATCTTTATGCGAAATATATAAATGGATTACCAAACTTGTGTTTTGCTGGACATATTGATGTTGTACCACCAGGTGAGTTAAAAGATTGGATATCTGATCCATTTAAGCCAGAAGTTAGAGATGGAATGCTATATGGAAGAGGAGCAGCTGATATGAAAGGCGGAGTAGCTGCATTTATTGCTGCTATCGTAGATTCAGTTGCAGGTAAGTTTCGATTCAGCGGTTCAATCAGTGCATTGATTACCAGCGCTGAAGAAAGCATGGAAGAACATGGAACAAAGGCCGTTTTGAAATGGATAAAAAGCAAGCAAAAAAAGATAGATTTTTGTGTAGTTGGCGAACCAACTAGTAGTGAGAAATTGGGTGATACCATAAAAATAGGTAGAAGAGGTTCTGCAACATTTAAATTGATTTGCCATGGTAAACAAGGGCACGTTGCCTACCCAGATCTAGCAGATAATCCAATATATAAAATGGTATCGATACTAAGTAAGATAAAAGATACCACTTTTGATACTGGTAATAAATACTTTCAGCCTTCACATTGCGAAATTACTACTATCGACGTTGGAAATAATACTGATAATCTAATACCTAGTTCAATAGCAGCAGGTTTTAATGTTCGATATAACAATACACAAACACCAGACGTTTTATATAAGATGATTGATGCAATATGCACCAATGTGACTAACGATTATAAACTGTCTATGCAGAGCAGCAGAAACGTTTTTCTCTCTATTCCTGATAGAAATACTGATATTATGATTGATGCGATAAATAAAATTACCGGCATTGATGCTGTGCTGAGTACAAATGGTGGCACATCTGATGCTGCTTTTATTAAGGATATTTGTCCAGTAATTGAATTTGGTATGATCAACAAAACCGCACATCAGGTAAATGAATGCGTATCAATAGACGATATACATAAATTAACAGCTATATATAAGGAGTTTATAAAAAATTATTTTACCCCACTAATAAAATAGTAAACCAGATCAATGTAATTGGTAATACGCCTTATGGTCCATTATTAGCTTGAGGTGCAGTTGCATAGAGAAGAAAACTTACTAGACACATTTTACCAGCCCCTTGTTATAATATTAAGGGTACTTTTGACTCAAAACTTGTCTTTGATCTGTGTGAGCTCAATAACAAAAATTCAGTAGAAAGCTTATTGGCGAAAACTATCTGTTCAGCAGAGTGACAAAATAAGATAGACAAAAAGGGTATAAGAACAAATAGTGTCATGCAACACTGGCTTTTGTACACAAAACTTTGTAAAGCGCTTTTGTCAACCTTGATCCCAGCTCGGATAATAAGAGAAGAAGCACTGGTTTCACATAGACCTGAATAGACATAATTTCTTAAACATTTATAGCTCACATAAAACCCGGTCTGACTGTCATAAAGGCTACTCATTGCAGCAGACAACTTTCGCACTACTTCAAATTCTAACTTTCAACTTAAAGAGGTACATAATGTCAAATAACTTCAATTTCAAAGAATTTTTTCACCATCACGAAGCAAATAGCACTTTAGATGATATACAAAGGTACTGCATACTGTGGCAATCAGTCATATCACAGGCAATGATTGATGCAGCAAGTAACTGTAAGAAAAACAGAAAGCTTGGTAGAGAAACGTAAAGCAATTTCCTGGCCATCAGACTCCAGTCAAGATTTTGTTGAAACATATATACTGGCTGATTGCGATCCGTTATACGTAAAAAATAAAATACAGCCAATTCTAAAAAAGATAAAGCCCTTTTAATGAGGTTTACCCCTCTCACCAAGAAAAATATCATTTAATCTTTTTTCTATAGCTTCATCTATATCTTGGATTAATAGCTGCTTTATCATATTCACTTTCCGTTCTGCCTCTTGAAGATCATTGTTACCGTAACTGTTCTTATTACTATAACCATAACTACTGCCATTTGGTTTATTACTCATTTTTCTTCTTGTGCTAAGTATCTTAACTATCTTCTCCTTGAAAAAAGACTTCCAGCCTGTGCCAGAAAATAATTTGTAGAGAAAATGCGGAGTAAGAAACGCTACTAATATTCTAATAGAAACTCCATAACCCAAATCATCTCTATTTTCATAATACCATTTTAAATATTGATATAAATGGTAAAATGCATTTTTGAAAGAGCTAAATTCTACAGCATACAAAAAGCCACTGGTGAGAAACATGAGCATAATGCTCGATGTATAAAGATACAAAGTGAGGAGAAATAGCTTGACAACTATACCTTTCAAACTGCCCAGTATGTAATTAAATAACCTTAATTTATAAAAAAGTGATATCATTTCGCGCACACTTCAATAAAGCTGGGGTGGAAGGATTCGAACCTTCGCGTGGCGGTATCAAAAACCGCTGCCTTACCACTTGGCTACACCCCAATATTGTTTATATCAATAACATTATTAACCCAATTAGTAAAAGATTTATTCGCTTTTCCTATGGGTATTATCACAACGGCTTGTTGATAATAAGAACACATTGCCTCGATTTTTTCTACAATCTTATCAGCCTAATCATTCCTACTTTTCATAATTTCCGCTACTTCACAATTACTATTAATTTTACCTTCCCATAAATACAGAGAATTTACTTCAGGAAATATATTTACACACACAATTAACTTCTCGTTTAACAATTCTTCAGAAATAGCCCGAGCCTCTTTCAAGTTTGAAAAAGTTATATAGACTAAAACTAAATTGCTCATTAATCGCTACATAAATGCATTTTTACTATACTCTACTTAGATTTATTCATCAAGAGAAAATAGGAGAGACCTCTTCAGTACTTGAAACACAGAAATTGGAGATGTAGTTTAGTAGTTCTCCTCCTTTCATCCCAGTGCGTGACACTGGAATCCAGCCTTTTTTTACCAATAAAAACTTAGCATAAACTTTCGTGCTCAAAAAATTTCTGGATTCCAGTTGGCTTTGTTTCATAGGTCAAATAAAAAGAACTGGCAGTTACTGACAAAATTCACTATAAGACAAGCATTTAACCTACTAAAGAAAATATGCTGTAAAAAGTGAGAGTAAGCAACCAAAGAGAATATAACGAATTTCTCAAAAAAAAGAGGAAATATTTTTCATTTTGTTAATCAAGCTATAGAAAATTGGTATGAAAATAGTCCAAAAGTTGCAGGTGGCAATACTACTTATAGTGATAAGGTTGTGATTTTAATACACATAATAGTTCATCTTTTTAGAATTGGCTTGAGGCAAGCTGTAGGTTTTGTAAAAGGTTATATGGTACAAATAGGCAAAAAAACTTAAGATTATCAGCTATACACAAGCTTCCAGAAGATTTAAAAAGCTTAATTTGAAGATTGATGACAATAGAGCCAATAAAGATGATTTTGAAAATATTGAAATTGCCGTAGATAGCACTAGAGTTAGTATCTACAATAATAACGGTGGGCACAGTAAGCTTAATACTCGAAAAAGAAAATACAGTGGTTATGGTCAAGTAAGAAAACTACATGTTGTTTTAAACGTGAATGATAAGAAAGCAATAAGCATGAACTACACTAGTAGTGTTGCTGTAGACTATTTGCCGGTCTGTGATATGTGAGAAGAAGTCAGTGATAAGTATAATATTTGTTCTATTCGAGCAGATGCGGCTTATGATATAAAAAGTGTGTATAAAGAATGCAGAAAATACAATATTGTGCCTATTATTCGCCCTAGAAAGGATACTAAAATTTGTTTAGCTGATTACTTATCAGAAGGAAACGAGTATATTAGTAGAATTAGGTCATATGAGAATTATGAAGATGGTATTAATGAATGGAAGAAAAAAATTAAGTATGGAGCACGGTCTTATATTGAAGTCTTTTTCTATAGGTTGAAGCAAATATTTGTGTTTAGCTTGAAAAATAAATCAGAGGTAAATCATGAAAAAGAGCTGTTAATTAAGTGCTACTTATTGAACATATTTACTGATATAGGTATGGCTAAATTTAAATTATCTGCGTAAATTTACTTTGATTTACATGCCTATCAGTCCTATGCAATAAAGCCTAACGGGCTGTGCAAAATAATATGTCTGTTTTGTTAAATAAATTTCTCATTATGTTTTCTCCTAATAATTAAAGTTAGTGATCAATATATTAATAATAGCATAAAATATTAAAGATTTCAACTAATTTATTAAAACAAGTAAATAAAGAGATTAAGAGTGGTGCCTAAAACAGATTTTCTATGAGAAAATTTGTATTTGTTAAGATATACGTTAGAGGGAAAACGTAATCAGCTATAGCTAATCAAGGAAAGGTTCCTCAAAGAGGACATAGATGTTTAATCATATTATTAAGAAATAGAAGTTGGCTATGTTTCACAGATCGAAAAGAAGGGCTCAAGAGAAACAACCAGAGATAAAAACAGAAGCGATATGTGGAAAGAATAGTGAAAAAGAAATAGAGGAAAAGAAACAGTATTTTACCAATTTAAACAATTATTCAATAAGTCAGAGTATATCTAAAAAGCTAACATCTCTGCAAATATTGAAATAAGTGTTTCTTTTGTGATTAAAAAAACATTGCATCTAGAGTATCTGCCATAAGTGATAATTTTGTGCTTTCATCATAGAGATTGTTTTCACTAGCTAATAATTTCTCACTAATTTGTGGATAAAGTTTAGAAACGTACTTCTCATAGCATTTATCTAGGCATTCTTGGTCTGTCTGTTTTGTTTTGTAGGAATGGCATTTCTGCTTACATTGATTATATCTAAATTCAATCCCTTTCTCTTTGTTTGATGCTTGTTGTTCCATAATATTCTTCAATTTAAATAATGTTAATATTAGTATATAAATATGAACATTATGCTAATATCATTACTTTTTAGGTATAGATGGCAAATTTATGCCTGGAAACAGTTTTTGGTTATTTCCTAGATTTTCTTTATAAAAACCAAAGGCGCCAGTTGGTTTTTATTAGCTAAGGTAAAGGTCAAATACCTGGAATTCTTAACATAAAATCCTCCTGTATAAATTAGAAAAAATGCAGCGCACACACGACAGATATAAGCTGAAGAGTACGCTTTTTATTGAAAGATTAGTTGAAAGTCTGCAGACAAAGATAAATTTTAAGCTCTTAAAATATCTCTAACTTTAATTATAATTAGATTGAAAATACGCGGAAGTAATTTTTTTTTTGACAATAGATTTCTTTCATAACCAGGCGTCATCCCAGCTGAGATCCAACAAGAAAACCGTGCTGGAACTTTTGAATTCCAGTTATGCAAGGAATCTAATATCATGGAGTTTTCAAACACTAACAACCAAGTACTTTAATAAGGAAAAAAGGTTATCTAAGAGAGTAGGCCTTGCAATTGTATCAATAGTGGTGGGATTGGTAGGACTCGAACCTACGACCAATTCGTTATGAGCGAACTGCTCTAACCGACTGAGCTACAATCCCTTTTATTAACACTTATAATACACGCAAAAGGAAATTTGTCTACTCTCTTATTTCACTATCAACCCAACTGTGTAAATCATTTATTGCGCCAATTTTGCGTGCAATTTCCTTACCATCTTGAAATATGATTAAAGTAGGTATAGATTGAACTCCATACTTACTTGGCACTTCAGTTTCTCCATCTATGTCAAACTTACAGATTTTAATCTTGTCTTTTCTATCCTTGGCTAACTGCTCGATACGTGGCATCAGACTTTTGCATGGTCCACACCATTCTGCCCAAAAATCTACCAGCACAAATCCTTTGTGGTTAGCAACTTCAGATTCGAAATTTTTATCATTTACCGCTTTAATAGCATCACTCATAAAATACCTAAATTTTTATAAATATAGCGTATCAATTAACAGCTGATCAACTAAATTTTTCTAGATTCAAGTGAAGTGATTACATCTGATGATTAAAGATATCTACACTACCCCAACCCATTGAATCTAGCTCAATGCGAGTAGGAAGAAATGCAAAGCACTTTTCGGCTAATTCTTTTCTATTTTCACGTTCTAGCATTAAATCTAGCTTTTCCTTTATTCTATGAAGATATAAAACATCAGATGCAGCATAACTTTTTTGCTTGTCTGTTAAATTTTCATTTCCCCAATCAGAAGATTGTTGTTGCTTATTTAATTTTATATCAAGTAGTTCTAAGCACAACTCTTTTAAGCTATGACTATCTGTATAAGTGCGAACTAAACGTGAGGCTATTTTCGTACAATAGCAAGGCAGTGCCCAGGTTTTTAAATAATAATGTATTATGCTTACATCAAATCGCGCAAAGTGAAATATTTTGGTTATATTTTTATCCTCTAATATTTTTCTCAAATTTAGAGCTGTATAATCGTTTTTGAATTGAATCAAATGAGCGTTGCCATCACCAAAAGAAAGCTGCACGAGGCATAATCTATCTCTGCTATGCAGTAGCCCCATTGCCTCTGTATCAACAGCTATAGATTTTATATCATTCGGTATTGCACTGGCTGGCAGGTCGTCTTTATATATAAAGATTCTCATAAATTTAATATGTTTTATGATACATACAATAATCAAAAATGAGTTTTAAGTATACGAAAAGATCATAGAAAATTGGCTCTCATGATTTTCATGTATGTAGGGTTTACAAATTATGATATGCACCTATAATAAGAATAGGTAAATTTTCATTGCGGGAGTGGCTCAGTTGGTAGAGCGCAACCTTGCCAAGGTTGAGGTCGAGGGTTCGAACCCCTTCTCCCGCTCTTCTCTTAACATAAAAAAAATTGCTTCACTTATTCAACTAGTTCAGCTACGCTTAAAGTAGATGAAAGCTTTTTAGAAAATTATTATTTGGGAAGGTTATATAGACAACGATACTAAAAGTGTTATTTGCCTTAGGTATAGCTGCATCAATAGGAGCACTTACAGGCTTAGCGCTCAGTTTTACGACTCTATCACCATTGGTAATAAGTGGAATTGTTGCTTATGTTCTAGCAGCCTTATTTACACGCATAATGATTTATAATAAAAATTTTTCCAAAAAAAGTTTTTATTTTTGCTTGTTCATGTGCTGCAAGCTTTGCAACTGGAGTTGGTCTTGCTGCAGCTGCAACTGCTGTTTTCCCTGGTGCAATACTTGGAATGGGATCGCAGCTTTAGCAGGTGCGTTAATGGCACCCATATCAGTGATCGCAGGGTTAATTGCAACAGCTTGTGTTATTGAACCAATAGCTCAGAAAGTGAACGAGTATATTATATCACCTATAGTTGAAAAATGTTTTTCTTTAAAAGAGGAAGAGAAAGAGCAAGCTATATAATAATCAATTGACGTTAGCATTTAGTTTTCTTTATAATTTCCTTTGTGAAAGAAGAAAAATGCTTATTTGTAGCGATAGCTGGTTTGCCAAATGCTGGAAAGTCAACGCTAATTAACAGTATCGTAGGCAAGAAAATTGCGATTGTCACCCCTAAAGTGCAGACAACAAGGACGCAGGTAAGGGGTGTTGCTATATGCAACAATACGCAAATTGTTTTTACTGACTCTCCAGGAGTATTTTCAGCAGAAACAAATCTTGAAAAAGCTTTAGTCAAATCTGCATGGGGAGCAGTTAAGGATAGTGACATTACTTTGTTGCTTGTTGATGTAAACAATTACCTAAAAAATATAGAAAGAATAAAAACGATATTTGCACGACTGGAGCGCACAAAAGGCAGATGCATTTTGGTTATCAATAAAACTGATTTAGTAAAGAAATCAGAGCTCAAGATGGCACATGAGCACCTAAATTTGCTTTATAAGTTTGAAAAAATTTTTACGATATCGGCACTGAAGAATGATGGACTTTCTAATTTGATGAATTACTTATCTGAAATTGCACCGATAAGCCCTTGGTTCTATGAAGAAGATCAAGTAACCGATTCCTCGGCTGATTTTTTATCAGCAGAAATTACAAGAGAGAAGTTATTCTTGAACCTACGTGAAGAATTGCCATACTCTACAGCTGTTATAACCGAACAATTTGAGGAAAAAAAAGATAAGAGTTTAGTCATAAAACAGATCATATTTGTATTGAAAGATAATCATAAGAAAATAGTGCTAGGAAAAGACGGCAGTAGCATAAAAAAAATTAATATCGAGGCGCGTACAGAATTGGAAAAGTTATTTGAGTGTAAAGTTCATCTCTTTTTGTTCGTAAAAGTGCGACCTTGGACTGATCGCCCTGAGGAATATATAAGTAATGCTTAATTCTTTGTTGGTATTTGATATTGAAACTATACCAGATGTAAATTCCTGCAAGAATTTACTAAATATTAGTGATGATAGCAGTGTAGAAGAAAAGAGGAACGCATTAACAAAATATCATCTTGAAATAACAAACGGGCAAAACTCTTTTCTCCGTCAGCCCTTCCACCTTGTTGTAGTTATTAGTTTTTTACTTTGTAATATAACACGCCAGAGCGGTTATGAAATGTTCACACTACAAGAAATAAGATCTGGAGGCACAGTAAACTCCAATGAAAAAGAGCTAGTAAAGGGATTTTTTAACTACATATCAGAGAAAAAGCCAAGACTAGTTTCGTTCAATGGGCGCACTTTTGATATACCGGTACTGAAGTACCGTGCTATGGTTCATGGCACTCAAGCAGAATATTTTCACAAAGCTGGCGATAAGTGGAATAGTTACAATCAGAGGTACAGTAGTGATTGGCATTGTGACTTGCTTGAATCTCTCTCTGATTTTGGGGCTTCTGCAAGAATGAAGATGAACGAAGTTTGCGCAGCATTTAATCTTCCCGGTAAGATTGGAGTTGATGGTTCACAAGTTATGGACTTATATGATAGTGGCAAAATACAAGAGATTCGCGATTATTGTGAAACAGATGTGATTAACACTTATTTGATTTATTTGAGGTTTATGCATCATCAAGGAAGAATTACTACAGAAAGCTATAATAAGAGCATAGAAGAACTGCTTTTAGAATGCGAAAAAAAAGAACACCTAAAGAAATTTAAAGAAGAATGGAAAATAACTTCTGGTGAATTTTATATTGAATTTAAATGAATAGATGCTACAGAGCAATCTAATGGTTGCTCTGTATAGTAGTTATAAACTCCTTGTAGTAGAAAAGACGTTTTGATGTGCCCTTTGCTTAACTTCTGCTTGTTCAAGCTTAGAAAAATTTTCTAAGTTTTTATCTTGGTATTCCTTTTTTACTTTCTCGAAAAAATTTTGTCCACAAGAATATAATTACCTAAACTATCAGCATAATATTGAGCATTACCTAAAACTGCACAGTTAATTCGACTTAATATTCTTGAAGGTTAATAAAAGAGAGAAACGTTATTGTTCGATCGGAAATCCTTTTCATCCATTATTTTAATGGCTTCATGATAACCATCTATTTGATGAACAAAATATCCTTCAGGTACTGATATTCTCAATTGTGCACCTACATGAGCATAACCACAAATACCAGGTGATACCCCTGGTACTGGGTCTTGTCTATGTTGAGTTACTCTAATGGTTTTTTCTTGAAGAACATCATTATAAAATTCACCAGCAGTAAGATCAAAAACTCGTGGATCACCAAAAGTTGCAACATGAACATCTTCAGCTCCTTCTGTTTTATTGAGGCATAAAGCAGCTATCTTAGCAATATCTCCTCCCATACTGTGACCTGTGAGATTAATTTTAAATCCTTGATTTCTGATCCCTGTTTTTCAGCATGAGATTTCGAAATACCATACAGATTAGGCCATGAACCCATAAATGAATTATAGAAACCACAATGAATTCCTCTACCTTCAGGTAAAAATTCTGAAGTAGCAAAAAGTACATTTAATATCAGCAACTCCATCATTAAAACTCTGGCTCAGACGAGTACCACGGTAAGCTATTGTTATTTCTCTACCTTTTATAAAAACGTGACCAGCATCTTTTTCAAAGCTATTACCAAATGGAATAATTTCATAACCTTCGCTGATGAGTTCAGCTCTAGTTTTATACATTTTTTCAGTAGATGGAACAATTCAAAATCTTCTACAATTTTAAATTCAGTTTTGTACGCTCTTTGAGCTAGGTTGTTACATCTTTTTTTTACTTAATTTACCATCATCATCGCCATAGCTTATCTTGCAGAAATTACCCATTTCTAATAATTTCTCTCTATCAAATCCTGCAATTTTTACAATACTTTCATCTATTTTATAGTCAGAAGATAAAGAACATGTCTCATTTTGATCAGCACGATTTATAAATTCATAATCTTCAATGATCTCAGATTCATCGTCATATTCTTTCATCTCGTATTTGCCATCACCTACTGAAATAGAGTCTGGCTGTTCAGTATTACCTGGCTCTGAGCCTGTAGCAGCACCCGTAGTGCTAAACCAATTTCATAAAAAACTAAAATCCATAAGTACCCTGATTATTAAAAATAAAATAATAACTCGCTAATTATAATATAAACTAATATTATTGTCAATGGTTATATTAATATTTTAACCTTTATGTACTTCCACCTGAGTAAATTTTACTTCCATAGAATAAGTATAGAGTTATAATGCACTAACAAGCAAACCTCTGTACTAAATTTTGGTTAACATACACGTTGAGCGTATTTAAGAAAGTTCCTTTTAAGGTATTGCATTTTACTTTTATTTTCGCTATAAGGTTGCTTTAAGTTGGATTTTCAACACCTTTATACTATTTATGTTATGATTTTAAAATTTTTTTGGGGGCACTTCATGAAAAAATCTATTTATACTAGAACTGCTCTAGCTTCTCTATTGACTTTATGTTCTTTCAGTGGCTTTGCTGCTGACTTTTCTGACGAGAGTATGAAGGAAGTAAAAAAGCAAGAGAGTAACGAGTCAATCGAAACTTCTGGAAAGATGGAAGTGACGAAGACGTCAAATAAGAAACTAAAAGAAAAAATGGACAGGATATGTAATGCTGATCCAAGAAAAAAAGCTGAGGAGCTTAAGAAAAAAGAAGAACTAAGATTAGCAGCTGAGCAGAAGAAAAAAGAGGAGTTAAAATTAGTAGCAAAACAAAAGAAAGCTGAGGAGCTTAAGAAAAAAGAAGAACTAAGATTAGCAGCTGAGCAGAAGAAAAAAGAGGAGTTAAAATTAGTAGCAAAACAAAAGAAAGCTGAGGAGCTTAAGAAAAAAGAAGAACTAAGATTAGCAGCTGAGCAGAAGAAAAAAGAGGGGTTAAAATTAGCAGCAAAACAAAAGAAAAAAGATGAGATTAGGCTAGCAAAAAAGGAAAAAGTAAAGCTTATAGAGGATTCAAAGGCGAAAGCTCTAAGCACTAAAAATTCTAATGTAGAAAAGTCGAAAATTAAGGTTTCTAAAACTGAGAATGCTAAAATTGAAGCTAAAGATATAAAAAAGGACGTAAAAGTTGTTAACAGCAATACAGAGGAAAAAGGTAAGGTAAGTCCTGTTGTTTCAGTTGGTGGTATTGATAATATCAATACCAATCAAGGGGACGGTTTAAGAATAACTTTCGGTGGCGTTGTTGATTCTCAAGGTTATGGTAACCATGGGCTAAGTGGCTATAACCATTATAATGTTATGCCAGGTAAATCTACAGATTATTTTAACAATACTCCAGATAGTATAAAAGGAGCAAATCCAATATTTCCTAAAGAGATAGGGAATATTGGTGATTACAGTGAAAACATGGGCATGATTTCAGATGCAATATTGCACTTAAGAGCTGAAAATAAAAATGAGGATATTGGTCTTCGTTATGGTGCCGATGTACAATTCCATGTTCCAGTTGCTGAAGGTAAAGGAGCTTCACAAGGCGTGAATGTTGCAAGGGGTAGAAGTGCACATGTGTTTTTGAATTCAAAATATGGTGATCTTAAACTTGGCTATCAGTTTGGTCCTGAGTCTCTGATGAGACTTGATGCAACAAGAATTGCAACTGTTGATGGAGCTGCAGATAGTGACTGGTTCAGAAAAGTAAACTTAGAAGGAACTGCTGCAAACTTCCCGTTTTACGTAACACCACGTCTTTACACTGAAAGCTTCTCGAGCGAGAGCGAAAAACTCTCCTTTCGTATGGCAGGAAAGTACAACAAAAAGGTTATGACCACATTGCCATTTAGAGCTGCTTACTACTCACCGAATTATATGGGTGCAAGATTTGGTCTTAGCTACTCACCTCGCTACGATAGTGGTTTATCCGTTGTAAAAGAAATAGCTCCAGATCTCCTCAAAGATTCAAATAATAAGTTAACAGGGGTAAAGAATGAGGAAATGTCAAGACATGTTGGGCCAGATTACCAGCATATAATAAGTGCTGGTGCGTCATATGAATATGACTTTAGTCAACATAATGTAAAAGTTAAAACTTCCGTAGTTGGTGAGTTTGGCTTGGCAAAAGAGCCAAGTAAAGATAAGCACCTTTATAATGAGTTTATAGAATACAATAACCTAGCAGGTATGAATTTAGGTGCAAGCGTTGATTATAAGATTGATGAAGATCAAAGTGTAAAATTTGCTGCCTCTTTTGCATACTTGGGCAAATCTGGTCAACCTAAAAGTATCAAGGAAGTCGACCCTACTTCGAAAGAATATAAAGATACTAATGATAATGCTAGAAAAAATGGCTTAAAGCAATTTAATGACAAGGACACCATATATTGGACTGCAGGTGCTGGTTATCAGTATGATAATATCTACACAAGCTTGACATACTTTGGTAGCAGAATGAGCGATAAAGATATGCTTCATGATGTTGCACTTGGTGTTCAGTATGATCTATCTTCTTGCAATAAGAGCAAGTTCGTTCCTTATGCAGCCTTACATTATTTTATGACTGATGAAAAAGGTGCGCTCAAAGACCGAAAAGGTACTGATGTACCTTCTAACCAAGGAATTCTTCTCCTCACTGGTGTGAAGTTTTCTTTCTAGTTATTTAATAATACACACCACAGCTTGAATGTGGTGTGTATCTTGTCTGTTAGTGTTTATTTGTCAATCAAATAAACATAAGCCAGTGCGTAACAGACTCTACGAGTGTTTATTTTTTCACACAATAAGTAATGTCATCTCAGTCACAGCTGTACGAAAATTGTGGCAATTTGCATAGTAAATGGTGTCATCCCAGTGCTTGACACTGGGATCCATTTTCCATCATCATCAGAAACGTTGTATTTTAACATTACTTTTATACTTGTAAATTTAACTAGATGCCAATGTCTGGGCGCTGGCATGACACCCTATGGCTACTCAGATAATGGATAAATTATCATAATCCCTTACCTATCGAACGTTTTCAAATTCAATCAATTAAGCAGTATGAAAACCAAACTAAAAAACCATTTAGCTGGAGAATTACTTACCATCGCTACTTGCTGAAAATTAACACTTGTAAGGTGGAGAAGTAATGGGATTTACTTACTATGATGAAGATTTAAATCTCAATAATATACTCTATAAATCTTCAAGCGGTTTTATAGCCATCAGTATAATATTAAATAGTTATTTGAGAACTGATAATCTAGAAATTGAAGGAATATTAAATAGTGATGATATTAAAGAAAAAGATGTTTTATCAGGAAGGTATGACTTTGCAAATATTGAAATATTTCTTGTGAATTATAAAGATTTGAGTCAGGGAATTATGAATTTGCATTCAGGAACTTTTGGTAAAGTAACATTAAATAGTGGGAGGTTTATCGCTGAAATTAGAGGTCTTGCGACAAAGCTTGAGAGAAGCATAACAGAGCTATATTCTCCTGTATGCAGGGCACAATTTTGCGATGATAGATGTAAAGCTGATGCTAAAAAGTTTAGTAGAATGAGCACAATTACTAAAGTGATAGATGAAAGAAGATTTGAAGACACTAATTTAATCGAAAGTGATGGATATTATAAGCACGGAGTAGTAAAATTCTGTAGTTCAGCAACATTTGAAGTTGTAGTTAAAGAATACAAAAATAAAGTAGTCACATTATTTGCTTCTCCTCCATATCAAATTTCTACCGGAGATAAATATTCGATACTTGCAGGTTGTGATAAAGCATTTTTAACATGCAAAAACAAGTTTAACAATACTGTTAATTTCCGTGGCCATATATACCAGTTGTTTAGCAGCACAGTTTTTAATATTATGATAAGTATGGAAAGGTGGCTGAGTGGTCTAAAGCACACGCTTGGAAAGCGTGCACATATGAAAATATGTCGGGGGTTCGAATCCCCCCTTTTCCGCACATTATTTCTAGTATAACATAGGATTTTCTGTTTTGTTCTTGAACGTAATAACCATATAGCATTAGCACTTCAGCTCCGCAATTTTTCAGAGTCATCTACGTCAATAAAAGAATAGAGTTGATGTTCATCAAGTTGCAGAGCCTTCTTGATTTTTGATGACGAAGAGTAGTTGTTATCATAGAAATACATCCAGTAGCCAGCATACCTTCCCTATTCCTAACAATATCTTGCAATACTATGCTTAGTATGTGTCATTTCTCACGAGCATCAGCAAACTGCTATGTACTTAACCTGCCATAATATGTCAATACAATTCTTTATTGAAAATTCCGGAAAACAAGAGAAGCCTCACGCTTTTTACTGTATCTTCTACAGAACAGAAAACGAATCTGCGAGAGCATGGAAATTGTCTCCAATACCTCTTAATGTATCACTTACATCAATATCAGTTGGTCCTTGTGAAGGATGTTCAGGAGCGTCATACATACTATTACATTTGGCCTTGCATATAGATTTTGCTACTCCCAGAAAATCACTATCCGCGTGTATCTTCTCACAGTTTCTATGGCACCAATGACGTCCATCCCATGCATCAAGTGTCGATGAAGTTAAGTCTTGTGTGTCTTTTAGCATCCCACTTTCCGCCATATGAAAAGGAGGAAAAAAAGGAAGGGCTTTTATGTTTCTTGGTATAATATTCTCCTTAATTAAAAAATTAATACGATTTTAACATATAAATGTTAAAATATTGATAATAGCATAGTTATTTCTCAATACAGTTTTTACAAAATAAATATTATACATCCCTACTTCCTGATCCATTCTCCACCTTAGGTGGCTTTGCTCAGCTCAAAAATAATTCATTTTTTGACTATACCCCCATAATTTTACTACTCTACAGACTATAAAATCGATGCTAATAACGGATTAGAGATAAACGTTGCAAAGAATCGCAGTTGCTCAACCGGAAAGGTTACAGTAAGTTAATACTAGGAAGGATATTAGTATGGAGCCTCAGACTCGTAAATGTCTTTTCTGTGTTTTATTGAAACAATGGTTACTTCATACTTTGCAGCATTTACATGATACGATAATCACTAGTTCTCAGTCTTCTGTATCATTTGAGTTTGTAACAAAACGATTCACCAAAATCAATTGGATTAACTGTAAGTCGCTCTTTTACTATCTCTTCAACTCTTAACTTTATTGTTTTTGGAAAAGCTCTTCTTACCAATATTTTCAGGAATTTAATCTTATACCGCTTTAGTCCGACCTATAGTGGTAAGATTATCTACTTATTCTTGTATGGAAATTTACCAATCGTTAAGATGCTCAGTGTAATAAAAACATATTCTAATAGAATGGAAAAATAAAATGACACGCAAACAAAATGTATTTGAACAAAATGTAGAAGATAAAGTTATATTTTTAGATAGTTTGCGTAACAAAACAATAGGTGAGCTTATCGATTTTATAAAAGAAAGAAAAGGTATCGAAGAATTTGGTTTTGGAGATCATGATACTAGTCATGACATAAAATCTAGAAGAGGTAATAATATGAAACTTAGGTGTATAGGTGTAGTAATTGGTTTAGTTGCAGCATGTTGTTTAGGGCAAGAAACTTTAGCTCTTATTGGCGGTTCTGGTGTAGTGTTGATTGCATTTGCTATAGTTGGTGCGTTACTTGGAGCTGGAGCGGGCTATGTTGTAGGTAAATGCCTTGATAAAATTAAGGCTACAAATATGCAAAGAGAAAGAAGTTGTTAAAGGTTCGTGTTGTATTCTGAATTTCTTTCAATATTTGAAGATTTACAATCAGAGCAAACTACCTGGCCACGTGGAACTGATTTCAGCTCATCAGTTGAAACTTTACTTGAGCAGAATATGCATTTTATTTTATCACTTGGGGTGAGTGAGTGATCAACAGCAATTCTATCATCAAAAACAAAACACTCGCCTTCCCAATTACCACTTTTATTACCAGTTTTTTCAAGATAGGAAAGAATACCGCCTTTAAGATGGTAAACATCTTTAAATCCAAGGCTTTTCATATATGCTGTAGATTTCTCACATCTGATTCCACCAGTACAGTACATAGCTACTTTCAGGTCTTTACTTTCAGAAAATGACTCTGCCCACTGAGGAAAATCGCGAAAACGCTGAGTGTGTGGATTAATTGCATTTTTAAACTTGCCTAGTTTTACTTCGTATTCATTTCGTGTGTCTATCACTAAAATATCAGATTGAGAGACAAAATCATCCCAATGTTCTGGATCAACGTACTGGCCTCTAACGGAAGTACCGAGATTGCTTATACCAAGATTCACAATTTCTCTTTTTAATCTCACTTTCATCTTACTAAATGGTTGATATTCTGACGAGCTCTCTTTCCACGCAAGACCTTTCAGCCTTTCATCAGAACGTAGAAAATCAAGTATTTTATCAATTGCGTTTCTTTCTCCAGATACAGTTCCATTAATACCCTCTTCTGCAAGGAGTATAGTGCCTTTTAATTCAACGTTGTCACATGCAACCTTTATTTCGTCTTTCATGTCATAATAATTAGAGAGTTTTATAAAATGATAGAAAGTTGCAATAACAAAACTCATAATTAATTAGTTTATCGATCTAAGACATAATATATAAAATTATGAAGATATTCAATAGGACGGCTGTTAATTACTGGATATCTTTAATTTTTACATATAACATTTTAATATCAAATATAGATTCAAGTTGATGTTTCTGAGAGTATTTAAAAATGTATTCTTATTTTTAGTAAGTGTATTATTTGTCTGCCCTATACTATCGTTAATATCGATTCTATTCACAGAATCAGCAAACTCTGGATGGGTAATTAGTAGACTTTTTCCTGAATATATACTCAATACGTTGATCTTGATGGTAGGAGTAGGGTTAATATCCTTTATATTCGGAGTAATTCCAGCTTGGCTTACTACATTTTTTGCGTTTCCCGGAAGTAGAATTTTTGAGATTGCCTTATTCTTTCCGATATCAATTCCTGGATATATAGTATCGTTTGTTTATGTAAATACGCTAGAGTTTTCAGGTCCGATTCAGAGCTTATTAAGAGATACTTTTCAATTTGGCAAAGGTGACTATTGGTTTCCCGAGATCAAATCCCTAGGTGGTGGAATATTAGTAATGGGATTTAGTCTATATCCATACGTTTATATGTTGGTCCGCTCAAGTCTAAAGAGCGTTAGTAACTCAGTCACTATTGCATCAACACTTGGGTTCTCCTCATTACAGAGTCTGTTTTCTGTCATCATACCCTCCATACGTCCATCAATTATAGCTGGGTTATCCTTGGTACTAATGGAAGTAATTACAGATTTCGGCACACCACAGTTTCTTGCTATCGATACTTTCACGACAGGAATATACCGTACTTGGTTTTTATTGCATGACAAATATTCAACTACTGTTTTGGCAGTTGCAGAACTGATTTTCGTCGCAACACTAATAGTTATCGAGAAAAAACTACAAAAAAGAGAAATATCTTACTCTTCAATCAATACTAATGCAGATTATCACAATAAACGTAGTATAAACGGTTCTATATCGTTGATCTTTTCTTATCTTATGTGTTTATTGCCAATATTAATAGGCTTTATTTTACCAATGATCCCACTCATATATTGGAGCATAGAGAAAGGCTTTTTCATATATGAAGCAAGATTTTATAATATAATAACAAACAGTATTAGTTTATCATTTATTACCGCGCTAATCTCGATCAGCATTGCAATAATTATTGGATATACAGCACGTAAAAATAAGGTAATAAGCAATATAGCACGTCTCATTTCTCTTGGATATGCAATTCCAAATGCAATTATTGCAATTAGCATAATAATGTTTTTAAGCAGAATATCTTCTTTCATTACTCAATATATTGTAGAAATTAGCTTGGTAGGAACTATTGGCGCATTAGTTTACTCATATTTATTTCGTTTTTTTGCTATATCTTTCAAGGCGATAGAGTCGGGACTCAAAAAAACACCAAATGAAATTGAATGGACTGCATATACTATGGGTCATGGGCCTATTTCCACTTGCCTGAATATTCATATTCCCCTTATCAAGAAAAGCATACTATCGGGATTTCTGCTCGTGTTTATGGATACGGTAAAAGAACTCACGGCAACACTAATTATCAGACCGTTTAACTTTGAAACTATATCAACTAGAGTATATGAACTTGTCAGCGATGAGCGTTATAGGGAAGCTGCCCCATTTTCGTTAATGATAGTTATTATAGGTTTAACCTCTACAATAATCTTATTCACACTTGATGATAAGAATCAAAAATAAACTGTTTTGTATCTGTTCAGCAGAGTAACAAAATAAGATAGACGAAAAAAGACAACTATAGAAGCAAATGGTCAGTGCTTTCATGTTTATCAACTTAGTTGGATCTCAGTATCAGCTAATCGGATGACATTATGGAAGCTGAAATGACAAAACAAGAAGCACTAGTTTCAGATGCACTTAAACAAATACACTATCTTGATAATCAATGAGGTCTAGTGTTAACGTATGGACTATCTAAGGAAAAGGGTGGTACCATAACATCAAAGGTTTTTATGCTCTCTTCATTCAGAAATTCATATTTACCCTGCATTATTCCTGATGGTGTATTTAAGTATGTTCCACTTGTATATTTGAATACCTCTCCAGATTTTATTACAGGTTGTTCTCCAATAACACCAACTCCGGCAATTTCATTTGTTTTTCCCTTATGATCTATTATTTGCCAATAGCGACTTAATAATTGAATGGTTGATGAGCTTTTGTTTTTTATCTTAACATTATACACCCATACGTAACAATTTTCATAAGGAATGGATTGCTCTTCAATGTAAATTGGCAAAACCGTAACTTCAACAGAATTAGTAATAAGTGTGTATTTCATGGTCGTCGTAAAGTGTTCATGAGAAAAATCTAACACACTTCAATTATACACTTTTTTCATGTATTTTCCAAGCATATTATCGTACTCTAACTAGGAAGTATTAATTTACATGATGAACAAAACAGATCCACTGGATAAAAAAGTGATAGGAATAATAGGAAGTGGGCAATTGGGTAAAATGACTGCTACCGCTGCAATGAAACTTGGGCACAAAACGCATATTTTTGCCAGTGCTAAAAACGATCCAGCTTGTTCTGTTGCTAATGACTTAACAATAGCAGACTTCTGTGATAAGAGAGCACTTGAATCTTTTGCACAGAGTGTGGATTTAGTCACTATTGAGTCTGAAAATATTCCATGTAGTGCAATTGATATTGTGTCGCAGCATACAGATTTTTATCCAGGCAGAAAGGCATTACACATTTCGCAAAATAGGCTGAGAGAGAAAGATTTTATTAGAGATTTAAGCATAAAAACTGCTGATTACAAAAGTATACAAAATTATAATCAGCTGCTAGAAAGTAGTGAAACTTTTAGCTTTCCAGTGAGGCTAAAAACAACGGAAATGGGTTATGATGGAAAAGGACAACATGTGATTGAAAATAATTCTGAACTGAAGCAATTTGCTTGCTTCGATTGGAATAAAGAGTACATTCTTGAAGCAAGTGTTGATTTACTGAAAGAGGTTTCAACAGTCGTTGCAAGAGATAAAAACGGTAAAGTAGCTCTTTTTCCCATAGCAGAGAATCACCACGTTGACGGAATACTTAATACTTCAATAGCACCAGCTAAAATAGATAATAAATTAGCCCAAGAGGTACAAAAAACTGCAGAGAAAATAGTAACTGCGCTTGATATAGTAGGAATTCTAGCTATTGAATTTTTCATCACTCAAAATCATGAATTACTAGTTAATGAACTGGCCCCAAGACCCCACAATTCTTGCCACTGGAGCTTGGATGCATGCAACGTTAGTCAATTCGAGCAGCTAGTTAGGATAATATGCGGGCTATCTATGCAGGAAGTAGTATTACGCTTTCCTTGCATGACAAAAAATATAATAGGTAATGATATATATAATTCTCACAAATATTTGAGCAACGAAAAAGCTAGTTTGACCATATATGGGAAAAAAGAGGTTAGGGACAAGCGTAAAATGGGACATGTCAATATAGATTTAAGTTATTGAGCTATAAATGCTCTTTGATCAAGATCTCCAAGATCTGCACTATATTTAGTGCTGCACCTCTGCGTAGATTATCAGCTACTATCCACATATTGAGTCCATATTTTATGGTACTGTCTTGTCTGATACGCGATACATATACAGCATCCTCCTGTACAGTATCAATCTGAGTCATATATTCACCGTCTTCACGCCTATCGTACATTAAAATTCCACTATCTTCGGCTTCACTGAGCATTTCACGAGCTTCCTTTTCAGTTATAGGCTGATCAAATTCTACATTTACCGCAATAGCGTGTCCAATAAAGACAGGTACTCTGACACAAGTTGTAGTCACTTTTATATTCTCTCCTAAAATTTTTTTTGTTTCCTCTTGCATTTTCCATTCCTCTTCTGTAGAGCCATCTTCCATGAAATCTCCTATATGGGGAATGCAATTAAATGCTATTTGCTTGGGAAATATTTCAGATTTTTTAGCTTCGTTCATGAATATTTTTTTTGTCTGGTTGTAGAGTTCATCCATTGCTGCTTTACCTGCACCAGAAGTTGATTGATAAGTTGAAGCAACGATTCTCTTTATTTTTGCTTTTTGGTGCAATAAATGCAATGCCAACAACATCTGTATTGTAGTACAATTTGGGTTAGATATTATGTTGTGATTCTTATATTCCGTAATTTTATCTTTATTGATCTCTGGAATAACTAGTGGCACGCCTTCTTTCATCCTAAAACGAGAGGTATTATCTATGACAATACATCCAGCTTCAGTTGCAATCGGTACGTATCTCTCGGAAACATGAGACCCAGCACAGAAAATTGCTATATTAATTCCAACAAAATCGTAGTTCTCAAGGTCTAAGACAGTTAATTCTTCATCGCCGAAACTTACCTTTTTTCCCTCTGATTTTTTTGATGCAAATACAATAACAGAATCTATTGAAATTTTTCCTTCGTCTTGAAACTCGGCAAGCGCGCTTAATACCTCACGCCCTACTCTCCCTGTTGATCCAACAACAGCAATTTTATATCCCATTAGATAAACCCCTGACTTTAAAGCTATATTATATTTTACTGATAAAATTTACAATTACTTTAATATTTTTACCTTGAAATTAACCATAATTTAGTTATAATCACAAGATACTAGTAACATTGCATGGTAGAATGAAATGAGTAAAAAGCATAATGACACCAAGGTCAAGCCTATAGTAGCTGAATTTCAAAAGCCTGAAAAAGTCAATATATTAGAGATTGAAAATGTTCTTTCGAAAAAAAATAAGCCAGCGATAAATTTTGATGATAAAAAGTATGGTGTGAAAATTTCTAAGATAGACCAGCATCTTTCAAACAAGAAGCAAGAATCTTTTGGATTAAGAGATTTTTTAAGTTCAATACCAATAATCGGAAGGTTTTTAGTGAAAATTTTCACGCTTGAAAAAGAAGAGTATAAAAAACTGCAATCGCAAATAGTTCTTTCTAATAAAGCAAAAAATGAGATCTACATGGATAATAAACGCACAGAAGAAGTAGGTAGCAAACTTGAGAATGGTAATATTGAACAAGTAGATAAAGAGAAAAAAAATCTTGGCCCATAAATATTAACCATTTACGGTGTGTCTCTCACTACTGAATTTGTTGCACAGAAGTTTTGCAGTACCAAAATAAATAAATGGGTATGCCACTCGCAGTGAACAGGCTCGAAATCAGCAGAGTGCCTACAGGGGTTTCTAATATCACCCAACAACAAAAGGTTGTTGCTATGCTACCAATTAAAAGCTTGTAACAACTCCTCTCCTGTATAATAACCCTTAGAAAGGCAAAACAGCACGCAAGATAAACGAACAAAAATGAAATTACAGAAAAGTCAATAATCGACGTAATCTGCTGGGCAAAATTGTTGTTTGAAGTGAGAATTAGTAAAATTGCAGTTCCAATTGAACTAACTGTTATTCCCCAAAAAGGAGAGCCATGCTTGTTCCTTTTAGCAAAGAATTTTGGCATTAGTCTATCTTCTGCAAGACCAAAAGCAACTTGTCCACTAGATAAAACCCAAGCGTTTAGACTGCTAACACAAAAAATGAATGCAACTATAGAAACAATTAAATGCCAATTACCAGAAAACATAATTTTTATCGCATCAACATATGGTGCTCTTGAACTTGCTAAATCGTTGCCATTGATCAATCCCATAATTGCAAAATTGTTGATAAAATATATAACAACAACACAAACTGTGCCAAGCACCACAGCTTTTGGTATAGTTTTAGCTGGATTATCAACTGACCCTGCAGGTGCTGTTGCCAATTCAAGTCCAATAAAACACCATAAAGTAAGGAGTGTAGAGCGAGCAAGAATTTGCGATGTTGTAAGACTTAATACTTCTTCACTTATGATAAAATTATTCATATCGAAAAAAAACAACGCTGCTACAGGTATTGCAAGCAATACAGCAACCTTCACAACCGTGAACAGAAACTCAACATGCCCTGCAGTAGCTATTCCCCTTAAATTTATTAATGTAATGATTGTGAATAACAACAGCTCTAAAAATAAACGCATACTTTTGATATCTTCATGGAAAAATGGTGTAAGATAGCCAACACCCACAACTATTAAAGCTGTTGTACTAACCCATGAGATTACCCAATATGTCCAACCAACGAAGAACGCTGCAGCAGGACCAAAAGTATGTTTCACATAAACGTGAGGACCTCCTGTTTCTGGAAACTTTGCACATAGCGTAGCAAAAACTAGCGCAAGAGACACAGCACCAGCTCCTGATATCATCCAACTTATAAGGCTATAAGCGCCATATGGAGCAAGGCTAATTGGAAGCATAAAAACCCCAGAGCCGATCTGACTACTAATGACTAAAGCAAAAACAGCCCAAAAACCTATTTTATTTGACACAATACCTCCTAATTCTATGAATGTAAGCCAGTAGTATAGCTTAAGAATTTTAGCAAATAAAAAATTTAAGTTAAGTTTTTAGTGTATGATACCAAAGTAGATAAATAAGTGTTCCGCTTAAAGGGAATAGACTTGATATTAACAATGTTTTCATAGAAGTCTCGTGTATTATCCAACAGCAAAAAGATACAGCCACACCTCCAATTAAAAATTTGCAGTAGCTTTTGTCTTGTATATTAACTTTGAGAAAAGCAAGGCTACATGCTAAGTAGATAAACAAAAATGACACCACAGAGATATCAATTATTGAAGTTACTTGCTCAGCAAAACTTTTGTTTGACGTTAGGATAAGTAAAACTAACACCCCCAAAGTACTGAGTATTATTCCACATAATGGAGCATCATGCTTATTTTTTTTGCCAAAAAATTGTGGCATTAGCTTGTCTTTTGCAAGGCCTAAGGTGACCTGTCCACCAGCTAAAAACCAAGCATTTAAATTACTTACAGAAACGATAAAGGCAACAACAGAAATAATTAAATGCCAATTACCTGGAAACATAATTTTTATCGCATCAACATATGGTGCTTTTGAACTAGCTAGTTTATTACCACTTATCAATCCCATAATTGAAAGACTATTGATGAAATATATCACAGCAACACAGACTGTTCCGAGCACTATAGCTCTTGGTATTGTCTGGGCTGGATTATTGACGGATCCTGCAGGTGCTGTTGCTGATTCAAGTCCAATAAAACACCATAGAGTAAGGAGTGTAGAACGAGCAAGAGTTTGTGATATTGTAAAGTTTGATACTTCCTCGCTTACAATAAAATTATTTATATCAAAGAAAAACAACCCTGCAATAGGTATTGCGAGAAGTGCAATAATTTTAACAATGGTCAGCAGAAGCTCAACATGCCCAGCAGTAGTTACTCCCCTTAAGTTTATTAGCATAATAGCTAAAATTAATGTTATTTCTAAAAGCAAACGTATATCTTGTATATCATTATGAAAAAGCGGGGCTAAATAACCGATACTTGCAATTGTCACAGCTGTTGAGCTTACCCACGAGCTTACCCAATATGTCCAGCCAACAAAAAAAGCTGCTGTAGAGCCAAAGGCATGTTTCACATAAATATGAGGACCACCCGTTTCTGGAAATTTTGCGCAGAGTGAAGCAAAAACTAAAGCAAGAGATATAGCACCAAATCCTGATATAACCCAGCTTATGAGGCTATAAGCGCCGTATGGTGCAAGGCTAATTGGGAGCATAAAAATTCCAGAGCCGATTTGGCTACTGATCACCAAGGCGAAAATAGCCAAAAAGCCTATTTTATTTGACATGACAATGTTTAATTTTTATCTAAATATATTAACAATATAGCTGAAGCTCGAAAATTTCAATTGATCTTTTTTGTATAAAATTTGCATTTTTTAATTTAAGCATATAATGAGGAGTATATTAATAGGTTATTAAGAAGTGGTTTATGAATCCTAGGTTAAAAACATTTTTGGTTGTTTGTGGGTATGTTCTATTAGTTGGTGCTGCTATTGGAGCAATTTTTTTATTTGACTACTTACTTGAGATCTTTATTGATGCGCTTTATGCATTCCTTCTTGCTAAAACTTCAAGTGAGGTGTTGGCTGTTTTTGGAACACTTGCAGTTTTACTCGTCACTTGTGTTTTGTGCTACGGACTGCATAAGCTCTGTTCTATTTTTACAGAAAAGATTACAAGTAGCTATCAATCTTTCAAAAATGAAAATAGTGATGATAACATCTTTTCTGAAGTATATAATGACCCGACAATAGGGTTGAAAGATAAGATTTTATTTTTTCTATATACTCAATATATTGTATCCAATTACCATTTTTGTATTGTTCATCGAAGATATTAGAGCTTAGCAGAACATTATCAAATAGTAGAGCTTGGATCTTAGAATATATTTAGTGCTTATTAATACTATATTATTGATCCCAGTAGCACTTCTTGAGTTAATAAAGTATCCATTAACAAAGCTCTTCTCGCCTCTGGGTTTAAGTGTAAAGCAAATGAGCTTTTTGTTTAATGTAAGTGATGTAGGTACTGGCAGTCAGAGCGTCCATACTAGTAGTTTTGAGTATAGCATTCTCCAATGTGCTCAAGATTTAAAGAAGAAATTTGGGAATCAATCAAATGTACTCAATAAAGAGTTTGAAGATTATATAAATAATTCAGATGAGTTGACAGGTAATCAAAAAGAACAATTAAAACTTTATCTTAACTTTAATGGTTCCAATGGAGCAACTTATGGAGAATCAAGAACTGAATTAACGCTAACACAAGCTGCAAACTTAGTTTTAGCTGCAGCCAAGAATCAAAAGTTAGATGTAGATTTACTAAAATGCATGTTACTCATGCGTTTACAAGAAGGAAGTGGTGCATGTCATCTTGGAATGTTTAATCGTATTATTTATTTGCTTAGTTGCCTTGAAGCAAAAATAACTTTACGGTTGAGGTAAATGCTCAAGTATACGAAAGAATGCAAAGCATTACGGAAGAGTTTCTCAACCATCATGAAAGCAAAAAGATGAAGATTTTAAAGAATAATTTTAATAATTTCTACTTTGAGAATGGTATGGATCCTGAAGTAAAAGATAGTATGGGTAAGTTGATGGAAGAGGCAAAGAAATTTGTCTTTAATAAGTTGTATGTCGATTACTATAATAGATATGGCCAAGAAGTTGGAAGGGATCCTATAAAGCAGAAATTGAAAGAACTAATTACAGATGAGGATATCAAGGAAGAAGTAAGTGCTGTAATAGATAATATAGAAATCCCTAAAAAACCATCTACTTATCTTGAAAAGATGAAAGCATTTTTTGCAGGGCATACAAGATTCTCTGCTGCTTAAAGCTCTAAGACTTGTCTAAACTTTGATTGTGAGTTAGGCGTGAAGCTAAAATTGGTATTTACAATTAACTCACAGCAACCTAGGCGATGGCAATCTGGCCGCCTTCTAATTTTTCCTTATTGATTTGTAGCAGACTCTTTGTTATGGTTATAAAAAGAAACTTCAAACCTCATTAGTATACTTTGATAGATGAGTATTAGATATGATAATATTGATAACAAATGATGATGGTTTTGAAAGTGAAGGAATAAGACTACTTAAAGAAAATGCACACAACTTTGCATCGGAAGTATGGATGGTGGCACCAGATACTGACAGGAGTGGATCTGCAAGATCTCTTGATTACCCAGTGAAACAATCTATTAGAATAAACCAACATAGCGAAAGGGAGTTTAGTGTGTCTGGTACTCCTGCAGATTGTGTTATTATCGCGTTAAATAAAATTATGAATAAGAAACCAGACTTAGTATTATCTGGGGTAAATATTGGATCAAATGTCGGAGATGATATTTGTTATTCAGGCACAATTGGTGCTGCAATGGAAGGTGCTGCAAGATCTATACCTTCTATTGCACTGAGCCAAGTTTATCATAGTAAAATAGACTGGAACAATACAAAGATTTTTGCACCAAAGGTTATTGCTAAGCTAATGAAAGTTGGTTGGCCTAAGGATATAGTGATGAGTATAAATTTTCCTGCTACAGAAAAAGTGAAAGGGGTAGAGTTTGCTGAACAAGGTGAATATAACATTGATGGTGATTTAACTTTTACTGAAAACTTGAATGG